>JBEPTW010000012.1:0-40481 GCA_041691855.1 Verrucomicrobiota bacterium
GTTTCCCTGTGAGTCGAACGACATGCCGTTTGTGTAGCCGGCAGGATGCATGAAGACGGACAACTCCCGTTTCGCGACGTCCCAACGCATGATCTTGTTGCTGTTTTGCTCGATGAAGTAGACGTCCCCGTTCGGCGCACAAGTGGTGCCCTCAGTGAACGGCGAACCGGAAACCGTGTAGGTTTCGGTCGGCAGCGTCGCGAGCTTTTCGAGCTTCGCATCGGAAGCGATCGTCGGCGGAAGCTCCATCGGAGACTGTCGTTCGTCGCCGCGCCCTTGAGTGGCGAGCAGCGTAACCAAGGCGAAGTAAAAACCCGGGAGGATATATTTTCGGATATTCATTTTAAATCAGTCGGGCGGAATCGTCTGCCCTGTCAAAATCTAATTCTTCGCTGCGGGTGAGTATCCTTGCCAGACCCATTCCAATGCTTCGGGCAATGTTTGGTCGCGGACTTTCGAGTCGCCGTGGCCGGCGTTGAGCGCGAAAACGTATTGATAGTGATAACCCTTCGCTTTGAGCACGGTGGCCATGCGATTGTTGGCTTCGACCCAATCGTGCATGTCGTCGCGCAATGAATTCGGATTGAGCAGATCGCGATCGCCGACCTCCAGCCAGACGCGAATGGGTTTGGCTGGATTTTGCGGAATGAGATGCTCGTGATATTCCCAACCGCCATGAGGGATCTGGGGATCGAGCGGCGAGGCTTGGTTTACGTATGTTCCGGAGTAGGTGATCACGCGGCGATAAAGTTCCGGATGATACCACGCCATGCTGAACGCGGCGACGCCACCAGAGCTGGTGCCCATGGCCGCGCGCGCTTCGGGATCGCTGGACAGCGTCACGCCACAAATTTCCGTTACGAGTGGAAACACCTCCGACTCGACAAAGTTCGCGTACCGTCCCGACATCGTGTCGTATTCCAAACCGCGTTCGCTGCCTTGGGCGTCGCCGCCGCCGTTTTGGATCATCACGGCAACCATGGCGGGTAGGCGATGCTGGGCGATCAGGTTATCGAGGACCGACGGGAGATTCTTGTCCGGTCCGTCTTGCACTACGATAACTGGCGCTGGAGTGCCGACGACATATCCGGCGGGAATATAAACCGTCACAGTGCGCGCGTAGGATTTCGGGTAAATGGCGACAGCGGTCAGGTCCGGCGGGATATAATTGGCTGAACCATTTGGTGGAATTTTGGTGATGCCGGGAAAAATTTTACTGTCCGTGGAGTTCATGATGAACGTTTCAACTTTCCCCTTCGGAACCCCCCGGACGGGCGTGAGCTCGGGAGCGGGAATGTAGTCGGGGCCGATCAGAAAATCCCCGTCAGTCGTAACGGGCGGATTCATGCCGGCCACTCCGCGCATCGCCGAGACATCACCGGGTTTGGCGCCGACCGGCGTGAGAGGTGGGGTGCCCGGCGCATTGGGCGAGCGCGTGGGCGGCAAAGTCCGCGGGAGCTTCGGGGCAGGGGCCGTCGCATTTGCGGCGACCGGTAGCGCGACAGCGATCAGACAACTAAATGCAGCAACGACGACCAACGGCGATTTCAGATTCATGGGGACGGAGGTTTGCAGATTTTACTGCGCCTCGAAATGAAATGCACTGCCGGCAATTAATTGCGAGTGGAATGAACCTGCTCGTGCAATGAATTGAACGCCGCCGGCCCCGGTAATGTTTTCGAAGAATCCTCCTGAGAAAAACGAACGCTCCTGACATAGGGCTGTCATGATGAACTGATAGAGTGATACCGTTAGTCCCACCTAAATTCAAATTCGAGATCCATTATGAAAACCACCGAAATTGCTACGAGACTTGTCGCCCTCTGCCGCGAGGCAAAATGGGAAACCGCCCAGAAGGAATTATTTGCTGACGATGCCATGAGCATCGAGCCTCAGGCCAGTGAGGGATTTGCCAAGGAAACGAAAGGGCTGTCTGCTATTGTCGAGAAGGGGCACAAATTCACCGCGATGATCGAGCAGCTTCATTCGTTGACGGTTTCTGAGCCGCTCGTCGCCACCAACTCCATTGCCTGCACGATGAACCTCGACGTCACCATGAAAGGAAAGGGGAGAATGCAGATGTCCGAGATTTGCCTCTATCAGGTGAAGGACGGCAAAATTATCTCCGAACAGTTTTTTATGTGAAAATGCGCCTCACTCATTTGGCCGCCGTCGGATTTCGAGAACTGTGTAAATGCACGCTGGATGCCACTGGTGACGAGTAAAAGGGTGAGCGGAAGCGCACCTCCCGTGATTGAGCGGCGGCCGATGGCCCTGCTTTTTCACGGATAATCGGAAATAATTCCGGGGCTTCTGATTTTAGGTCGTGCCAGGTGCGACCCAGGTAAATCAATAAATCGGTCGAGCGTTTTTCTTCCGCCTATCGGTGTCGCAAAAACGGGATGTCTTCACCGGGAATACGTCTCCTTAAATTGCAGGCGGGTCGTGAATTGTGAAAACGAAGACGTTTCCAATTTAAGGCTAGAATAGCCTCAAGTGCCGCCTTCCTCGAACCGTTAAAAGAGTACGCGCCCTTTTGTCGCGTACTCTTTTATGCTCCGTTCACGCTCTCATTCGTCCCTTGGTTCTCGCTTTGCCGCTTTCGTCGCGTTCGGCCTCGGTTGCTGCTTGTGCACTGCTGGATGGGCTGCGGACGATCCGCTGCAGGAGCTGGTGGAGCAAAACAAGCTCATGCGCGCCCAGTTGGAGACGCAACAGCGTCAGCTTGACGAACTCCGTGCCCAAATGAATTCGGTCCGTGAATCGACTGCTTCCACGAAGGAGGAAAGTGCTCCTGTTGCAGAGCCTTCCGGCCGAAAGTTGGTCGTTTCCGGCGAAGTGGGGATCGCGTTTTTTGCGGCAAGTGACGACGGCCAATATCGCAACGATGAATTTCGCGTCGATGATGCCAATCTGCATCTCGAAGCGCAGGTCGCCAACGGCACCTATTTTTTTGGCGAACTCCAGCTCTCCAAGCACGAATCGCTCGACGAGGCG
The DNA here is from genome assembly GCA_041691855.1 of Verrucomicrobiota bacterium. Taxonomy (GTDB): domain Bacteria; phylum Verrucomicrobiota; class Verrucomicrobiia; order Opitutales; family Opitutaceae; genus Lacunisphaera. Next base: position 2,998 of record JBEPTW010000012.1, read on the forward strand.
TTTCATCTCGGTGAATTCTACGTCGAATTCGAGGACGTGTCCGGTAAACTCGGCGGGTTGGAACGGCTGGTCAATGTGCGCTTTGGCCGGGTTGATATTCCCTTCGGTGAGGAATATCAACATCGCGATCCACTCGGCAATCCGTTGATCACTCATTCACTCAGCGACGTCTGGGGCACGGATGAAGGCTTGGAAGTTTATGGCGAAATGGGTCGGGGCGACTACGCGTTTGCCGTGCTGAACGGGAGTTCGAAAACTTCGCGCGACTTCAATGCCGACAAATCGCTGGCGCTCCGGATCGGTTTTAGTCCGGCTTCCCGTTGGCATTTCAGCGCCAGTGCGATGCGCACCGGTGAATTGAAGTCAGCCGCTGAACCGCTTTCGGAAGTGTGGCTTGGCAATAATGTTTTTAGAAATATCGGTTCAGCGCGCTCGACCATCCACCAAGCCGATCTCGCTGAAATTGACGGCCGCTACACGTGGAGCACCGGGCACATCTGGGCGTCGGTCGGTCGCGCCCGTTACGAAGACAACGATCCTCTCTCCAATAATACCCGTCATTTTAACTATTACCAAATCGAGGGCATGCAGTCTTTCGGCGGGAAGTTTTACGGGGCAATCCGTTTCAGTTCATTGCGCGTCGACAAGGGTTACCCACTTGCTGGAATTGGGAACTTTAATAAATATTTCCTGGGCACGCTGCAAACCAAGGAGCTGGAGCGCGTGAGCGTCGGCGGCGGTTACCGTTTCAATCCGTCGCTCGTGCTCAAGGCGGACTACACGCTGGAGAATGGTGAACTTACTACGGGCGCGGATCGCGATAACCGGATGTTATCCGCGCAAGCAGCGCTCGGATTTTGAACTCAAATCTAATGTATCGCCGTACGGGCTCCATTCCATTTTGTTTGGTCGCATCGCTGCTTGTTTTGAGCCCACGCGTCGGCGCTGGCACCATCACTGGTCACGTCGAGGCTCGCAGTGTTATCGACGAAACTCCGGGTGATTCCGGCGGCAGTTACGGCAGTCGTCGCTACAAGTTTTTGGAAAAGATCGATTACGGTGCCATGCGCGACTTCGTCGTTAATATCGTTGGTGTCGATGCGCCGCCGGCCGCCGATCAGCCGCCTCCGCGCGGTACCGTGACCCAGCGCGACGGTACCTTTGTTCCCCACGTACTTCCTGTGGTGGTGGGGACGGTGGTCGATTGGCCTAATGCGGACGATATTTTCCACAATGTATTTTGCATGTCGGAAAGTACGCCATTCGATCTCGGTCTTTATAAACGTGGCGACAAAGCGCAAAGCGTGACCTTTTCGAAAACGGGGCGCATGGAAGTGTTTTGCTCCATTCACACCAAGATGAATTGCATCGTGCTGGTATTGCCGAATCCGTGGTTTGCACGAGCGAACGACAAAGGGAATTTTGTCATTCCTAACGTGCCAGCTGGGACCTACAAAATCCGTGCATGGCACGAGCGCCTTCCTGCCAAAATCAAGGAAGTAACAGTACCTGCCGAGGGCACGGTGGAGGTGGATTTTGTCATGGGGTTGGGCGCGCCGCCGAAACCCTAGCTTGACCAGACTTCGCATGAAACCTTCTGCCGGCCGGCGTTTCAGTTTCCAAGCGAAGGTGCTGGCACCGGTGCTCGCGTTTCTCGTGCTCCTGCCGATGGTGACGATCTGGGTCACCAACCGCCACGTGAGCGCCCAAGCTGCCGCCGAGGGTCGTCGCACGCTGACCACCGCCGACGCCGTATTCCGAAACTCGCTGGACATTTTAGGCCGTGGGCTCGCCACGCGTTTTCGCGGGTTTGTCAACGAACCGCGTTTCAAAGCGGTCGCCCAACTCGGCGATGCGAATACGCTGAACGAATTCCTGCGCGATTCATTGCAGGAGCTCGGTGGCGAAATTAAATTCCTGACGTATTCCGTTCACCCCGGAGCGCTGTTCGCCGGTGCACGCAGCGATTCGCAGGGTGATTTTCAAACATTTCTTGCGCCGACCACGCGGCTTGCGACGGCGGCCTTTGACGGAGAGGTCCTCACCGGAGTCGTCTTTGTTCGCGGGCATCACTATCACGTGGTCTGCGTGCCGGTGTTGTCCAATGACCGCCTTTCCGTTCTCGGCGTGTTGACGATCGGGCTGAATTTTGGGAATAATTCACTGGAGGAATTGAAATCCCTCACGCGTTCCGACATCGCCATATTTTCGGGCAGTCACGTCAGTGCAACGACTATGCTGCGCGAATTGCCCGCAGAGATTGCGGGTGATTCCCGACAGGAAAAAGATTCGGGAACGAACGGGATTTTCCCCTTGGTAGTCGATGGCGAACATTTTTTCGCGCTTTCGGGTGACTACACCTCCGGTAACGATGGCCCGGGATTCCGCTATTTGTTGATGTCGTCGTATGAAGCACGGCTCCAGGAGTTGCGCAGCATGCGCCTTGTGTTGGTGAGTGTGAGTGTGATTGGTATTTTGATCGGTTCCGCCTGCGTGGGGCTCTTGATTCGGCGAATCACGCAGCCATTGCGCCTGCTGCGCGACAGCGCGGAAGCGGTCGGCCGGGGCGATTTCAACCAGCGCGTGGAACGATTCTCCAACGACGAATGCGGCGAACTGGCGGGCGCTTTTAATCACATGACGTCCAACCTTCTCGCGTCCCGCACGGAGTTGGAGCGAACCGTGGACGTGCTTCGTTCCACCGACGCGCGATTGCGGGAGAGCGAGGAACAGCTTCGGCTGACCATTGAAAGTGCGCGCGATCACATGATTTGTACGCTCGATGCGGGCGGGAAGGTTCAGCGCTGGAACGCCGCGGCGGAACGCTTGCTCGGTTATACCGCATCCGAGGCGCATAGTCTGGCCTACGCCCGTTTCTTTGCGCAGGAAGAACGCGCGACCGGGGTGCCGGAGCGCTTACTGGCGATGGCGAGTGCGACCGGCCGCGACGCTTTTGAAGGCTGGCGCATTCGTCGCGACGGAACGCGTTTCTGGGCCGACGTGACCCTGTCGCGTTTGCCGGACGGAGCTGGCTTCGTGGAAATTTCCCGCGATAACACCCTGCGGAAAGAGGCGGAGGAAATCATGCGGACTGCGCGCGATACGGCTGAAGCGGCTAATCGCGCGAAGACGGAGTTCATTGCCAACATGAGTCACGAACTCCGTACGCCGATGAACGCGATCATCGGCATGGCCAGCCTGCTTGAAGATGAAAAACTGCCGGACGAAACGAACGAATGCGTAGAGACAATCAGGACCAGCGCTGACGCTTTGCTGGAGATCATCGACGATATTCTCGATATTTCGAAAATCGAGTCGGGTCGCTTGGAACTCAACGAACAACCCTTCGATCTTTGCGGATGTATGGAGGCGGTTATCGATCTCTTTTCCGCGAAATGTCGCGAACGTAACATTGACTTGTCGTTGCATCTTTCGCGCGATCTTCCGGGCATTGTCGTCGGTGATTCGGTGCGGTTGCGCCAGGTGCTGGGGAATCTGATTGGGAACGCGATCAAGTTTACGGAGCGCGGCGGAGTCACGGTGCACGTCTCTCCGGACAAATCCATCGAGGGCGAGGAAAGCCTATTGTTTTCAGTGCAGGACACCGGAATCGGCATTCCGGCCAATCGGATGGACCGCTTGTTTAAGATGTTCTCCCAAGTGGATGCGTCGATCACCCGTCGGTTTGGCGGGATGGGACTGGGCCTCGCAATTGCCCGGCGTTTAACGGAACTCATGGGCGGGACCATCGGGCTCGAAAGCGAAGTGGGGTGCGGTTCGCGTTTCTTTTTTTCCATCCGGGCATCCGGGGAATCCAATCGCGCGCTCCCGGAATTTTCGGGGCTGGATAAATGTCGTATGTTGATGGTTGGGCCGGAAACGATCACCACTCGGGGAGTGGATCAACAGCTGGCAACTTGGGGAGTGCAGGTGCAGCGGGTGGCATCGCCCTCGGACGTGAGCGGCGGGTTTGATGTGATTATCGCGGCCCATGACGTAGTGGTCGGGCATTCAAAGCCGCCCGAAACAAACTCCCGGCCGATCGTGCGGTTGGTCCGCCAACTGAATGATCGCGGAAAACCGGTGGTGGACGGATTCATCGATGTATCCATGCCGGTGAAGCCGCGCGCGCTGTATGCAGCGGCCCGCCGGGTTTTGGATATGAGTCGTCGACCGCCGAGCGCGGCGCCCAAGAGCCGAGTTTTTGGGGCAGATTTTGGGCTCAAGCATCCCTTGCGTGTCCTCTTGGTGGAAGACAATCCCGTCAATGCGCGCGTTGCCCGGCTATTGCTGGAACGGTTGGGCTATGCGGCGGATTGGGCGGTTAACGGCCGTAAAGCGATTGACGGTTTTGCGCAGCAAAACTACGAGCTGGTCCTGATGGATCTACAGATGCCGGACATGGACGGCTTGGAGGCCACGCGCAGGTTGTTGAGCGCCGTGCCCGCGCACCGCGTGCCTTACGTGATGGCGTTGACCGCCAACGCGCGCAAGGACGACCGGGACGCCTGCGCCGCGGCAGGAATGCACGATTTCATCAGCAAACCTGTCCAACTGGAAAAACTCGCGGCCGGATTGGAGCGGGCCCATCGCTGGATTGCCGCACGAAACTCCGACCTCGAAACGACCCCGGCGGAAAGTTGATGGAACCGAGGCGGCGCGAACTAGATTCGCGCATGGTGGCTGCTAGCTTGTAGGTGACCGAATTTTCCGTTTAGAGTCAGTTAATGGATATCACCGAATGGGTCGATCTAGGCGACGAAGCGTTGCTGGAAAAGAAAATCGCCCAACTTCGCCTGAACCTGCCTGACACGCCACTCCAAGGTTTTGTCCAACAACTTTACGCTGAGCTTTCCGCGAAAGGGCTGACATTTCATCCGCCTTGCCACATCGGTGATGAATGGTTTGTACCGGTCGGAATTCCGGCAATCTTCGTCCCGTTTTTCTTGGCGCACGACCGCCTCCGCCGGCTGGAGGCAAGGATGATGCTGGAGGTTGAAGGGGAAAGTCCGGAGTGGTTTATGCGCCTGATGCGTCACGAGGCGGCCCATGCGTACGCGTACGCTTACCAGTTTTTTAAGAAGCGAAAATGGCAGCGGGTATTCGGACGCAGTTCAGCGGATACGACGCCGGATTTCTACCGGCCGCGACCGTACAGCCACTCGTTTGTCGTCCATCTCGACGACTGGTATGCCCAGAGCCACCCCGACGAGGACTTTGCCGAGACGTTTGCGGTGTGGCTTACACCCGGCCTCGATTGGCGCACGCGCTTCAAAGGTTGGAAGGCGCTGCAGAAACTCGAATATGTCGACGAGTTGATGCGTTCACTTGCCGGACAGCCACCAGCGTGTCAGCCCGAATATCGCGCGAAGGATCACGATTGTCTCAACATCAAACTCAAGACCTACTACGCGCGAAAACGAAAGTTGTCCGAGGATACCTATCCTGATTTTTATGATCGCGATCTCCGCCAGCTTTTTTCCGGAGCGGCGGACGCCGGGTCATTGTTGAAAGCCTCACTCTATCTCCGCCAGCGAAAGCGGCCGTTGATGGACGCGGTGTGCGAGGCGACGAATGAGAAAAAATATCGCGTCAACAAATTGCTCACGCGGTTGATCGACCGTTGTGACCAGCTCGATTTGCATCTGAAACCTGGCGAACCCGCGCCGGACTTGGCGGTGGCCGCCTATATCACCACGCTCGTGATGAACTATCTTTTCACCGGAAAATTCAAACGCTCCAAATAGTCATGGCGAAAAAACTCAAAGTTCTTGCGTTGTTCGATGCGGTGCGGGCCACAACCCTCAATCAGGATTTCGGCCCGGAATTGAAGACGGCCGATTGGAAAACGGAGGCGGGCGTGCTCGCCGCCTTGGACGAGCTGGGCTATCCCAACGAACACCTCGCCATTTTTGACGATCTCGATCTGCTCCGGCAAAAACTCCAGACGTTCAGCCCGGACGTGATTTTCAATCTGGCAGATCAATTTCGCAACAATCGCGCATTCGACCAGCATATTGTTTCGTTTCTCGCGATGACGGGAATTCCGTTTACCGGCTGCGGCTCGACCGGTCTGACGTTGTGCAAACACAAGGGGATTTCAAAAAAGATCCTGAGTTACCATCGTATTCACACTGCGGAATTCGTGACTATTCCCCGAGGCAAACGCATCGTCCGCCCGAAACGACTAAGATTTCCGATCCTGATCAAACCGCTGAAGGAGGAAGCGTCCTATGGAATTTCCCAAGCCTCATTTGTGGAGACGGACGAACAATTTCGCGAGCGAGTTGAATTCATCCACGAGAAACTGGATAACGACGTAATTGCCGAGGAGTACATCGAAGGCCGCGAGCTCTACGTCAGCATCATGGGCAATCATCGACTGCAGGTGTTTCCCATCCGGGAACTGGTCTTCCGTGAAGTCCCGCCGGACGAACCGAAAATTGCCACCTATAAGGCGAAGTGGGATGAGGCTTATCGTGAGCGCTGGGGATTGGAGAACCGGTTTGCCGATGGTTTGGAGCCGGCGCTCGTCCGGCAGATCGAAGCGGTCTGCAAGCGCATTTATCATCTCCTGACGATCGACGGTTATGCGCGGCTGGATTTGCGACTGACGGCGAAAAATGAGATTTACGTGATCGAGGCGAATCCCAATCCGATGCTGGCGCCTGACGAGGATTTTGCGCAGTCGGCGATCAAGTCCGGGCTGACCTATCCCCAATTGATCGACCGCATTGCGCGGCTCGGCTTGAAGACCGTGCGGGATTAAGTGGGATCGTACGCCGGCGAATCGAGGGACTGCTCATCTTCTCGGCGGTTCCTATTTGGTTACTTTTTAGGCCGACGCAGAAACAGCCAGACTAGCACTGCACCGATCGTGAAAAATACGCCGCAGAGGGCGCCGATGCCAAAGGTGGTTGCTCGCTTTCTGAGGTCGCCGCCGAGCATCGGGTGCAAACGCAGTTTGAGCCCATCGACGGTTGAAGGTTCCACCAACCAATTGGACACGGTTTCGGCCTCTTGCTCCGTCAGGCCGAGATTGGGCATCGCGACCACGGTTCGATCGAACTTGGGTTCGAGAACGCGATATTTGATCCACAGTCTCGCCTTTTCGACTCCTGTCGCCGTACGGATTTCTTCCCGTGCTTTTTTGAAATTCACATAGGGTTCCGTCGTGAGCGCGTCGATGGTGCGAAGTTGTTCAGTGTATTCCGTGGTGTCGATTTCGTGAAGAATCTGATCTGCCAGCGTGAGGCGGGAAAGCGGTGGAGCGACGGAGCCGAGTCCCCGGCCGTCGATGGTATGACAGGCGAGACAACTTTTCGCTGCGATGATTTGATCTCCCGTTTTGGGTTTGATCAATACAGGGGTGACCGAGGGATCGGCGTGATAATCAACCCGAAGAATCGCCGTGACGCCTTCCGCATCCTGAAACATCGGGACAACATAGAGTCCGTCGTGGCCCACGGCGGTGCCGACAATCAGTTGCCGTTTCGATCCGATATAGCGCAGGAACGGGCGTGGAATTTGCGAGAGGCGGTTCGTGTCGAAATCGACTCCGATCGAAACCAGCATTTTTCGACGATGGTCGGGACCGGGTGGATCAGTCGGACTGCCCGCTAGGGCGAGAAAAAATTTGTTTCTCCAGTCCTCGGGAAAGGAGGCGGTGCCATCGCCAGCGGTGTCGTAAGTCAGTTGGACGGGTCCGACGGCGGGCGACCAGACAAAGTAGGCGTTCGCGCCGGAAGAGAACGGATCGCCATCATAGAGATAATCCGCCCCGCGTTTAACTTCCACGAACCGATCGATATCGAGACCGTTTTCCGCCGCGAACAACCGGCCTTGCACTGCGCAGAGCGAAAACGGATTCCGGAATCCAAGCGCCCAGACATAATTCCGGATGCGTTGGGGATCGGCATCTTTGGCAAACGGATTGTCGTTAAGCGGCAATCCGTCGAAAGTCATCCGCAGGGTTTTTCCGCCGGGAAAATCGAGGTCGCGCGCTTGAACGGCGGAGAAACCATCGCCCAAGTTTACGAAAAGATTTCCGTCGAGGATTGCGAGCGGACCGATTTGATGGGCCAAGTTGGACACATAGTTGTCCAGAATCGTGGCGAGCCGTTTTTGTCCTGTCGGTTTGATCGCGAACACCTGCGGTTGCGTGTCGAACCGCATGATGGCGTTCCGGTAGATGCCGTCTTTGTCTTCGTAGGCGTAGGAAACAAAAACGTAGCCGTGTTCCGGTTCGAGGCAGATGCCCGCCATGCCGATTTCTCCCAAATGATCCGGCAGTTCCTTGTGCGGGACCAGATAGTCGAATCCCTCGGCGAACGTCATGACCGTGCGATCATTGGTCACAACCTTGAGTCGACCTCTCAGTTCCGTGACAAAATAGAGCGGATCTTTTGGTCCCGGTCCCGGATGCGGTACGAAAGCAATGGCCGAGGGCAGATCGAAACCGGTGCTATCGCGTTGAATCCGAAAACCGGATGGAACTGCGTAATCGGCACGCCAGTCAGCGGCACGGGCAGCCGTGAGCAGGGTTGCGGCGCATAAAAACCACCCCATCCAGAAGCGAGACATCCACACTGGGGACAATCCGAGGAAAAACACCGAGTGAGGTGACGGAGAGTGGCGGTTAATATTCATCAATGTTCACCCGTGGAATGTGGCGCTGCCTGCAAGTGAGGTGAACACGGTCTACCGTTTACTACTCCCATCGCGAATTTCTGAAAGTATTTTCGTATAAAATGCCCCATGCTCCGCCACCACCGCCGGCCAACCGAAATATGTTTCTGCATGTTGCCGTCCCCGTGAAGAAAGTTCGCTGCGTAGCTCGGGAGAAGCGAGGCAGCGCGTGACCGCTTTCACCAGGGCTTCGTCATCATTGTTTTCGACCATGGTGATGATTCCGTCGCCGGCGTAACTCGACATTCCGCCAACCCGGGTGGTGAAGATCGGCGTTCCGCTCGCCATGGATTCGACGATGGCATTGCTGGCCACGACGTTGTCGTAGGGAGTGCAGAACAACCAGCTTTCGGCGTAGAGGCGATGCAGTTCGGCGGCGGTTAGATTTTGGATAATTTCAAAACGGGTCGGAGGTAATTTTGCTTTTAAAGTAGCGGATACCTTGAAATCCGGATTCACCACCCACCGGAAAATCAGGTCGGGATGCAGATCGAGCAGAGCTTGGGCGACGCGTAGCATCATCACGAAATTTCGCATGTATTGCCCCACGGCGCAGATTTGCCGCTTGGGCGGAGTACGAAGCGGCCGCCAGAAATCGAGATTGATTCCGTGGGGAATGAAAGTGCACGGCACCTGCGCGTAACGGCGGCGGATTGCCCGGCATTCGCGCTCGGCCATACAAATAATGCCGGCACTTTTTTCGATGTTACTCCAAGTCGCCGGCGTCCAACGCTCATACGGTTGATGCAGCGTGAAAATGCAGCGATCGGGACGACGACTCATTTCCAAGATGGCATCTCCCCAGGTAAAATGAAGCAGTTCGCCGCGCGCGGGAAGCCAGTTGGAAAGGAAAAGATGATACGCTCTTTCCGGCCGCAGGTTTCGGTACGGGGAGAAACAACGGAGCAGTTTTGCAAAAAAAACCTGCGAACGCGATCCGGTCCAACCGGAAACTTTCTTCGATGACAGTCCCAAATAATAACCCAGGAGATCGTGACCTTGGGAATTGGATTGCGGCCGGCTCGCTATTATCCGGACCGAAAGATTGGCTGGCATGTGAGTTGATTATAGTGACGCTGACGGAAAAGCGGCTTTCCGGCTTTATTGAGTTGAGCATGTCGTATGCCGATAGTTTACAGCGAGATCAAGCGCGGGAGGCCGCGCCTTTTTCTGTAGCTTGTGGACTGGGAAAATCGATCCTCGTTCGCCACATTCAATTGCATCGGAAGCGGACGGTTTTTTGGCGAGCGATTCCCCATGAGTGGCGCGGCGGCTATCTTCCTAGAAACCGGAGTTGGCACAGAGTACACCGAGATAAGCACGGAGCACGCAGAGGAATGCCGCAGTAAATCATCCCAATGCACTCTCACCCAGTAGGTGAAGGCAAATTCGAAGATCAACTCACAACACGTGTTTCTCCGTGACCCCCTTCCGAACTCGGTGAGCTCTGTGACGAGATCGAACTGCGGAATTTAGGATCATCCACCAGCGACGAGCATTACTTTGTTAAGTTTTTAGGATTCTCCCCAACTCGCCCTTTGTGGGCACAGCGCCTACCACAAACGTGACGGAGTAACACCAGGGCTTAATTTACCGGGCTTTTCTGCGGGAACGGAGCGTAGGTTTGGCTCGGCTGTTGTTCGTCGATGAGTTGATCGAGCGTTTTTTCGCCGAGTGCTTGCGGCAGGCAACTGGTCAGTTTTTGGTGATAGAGAGCCAATACGGGATCCACGTTGTCGAGCAAGCCACCACTGGGCGACTCGCCGTAATTTTCGAACAGGTTGCGAAATTCCACCAACGAAATGCTGTTGAGTGGCCGGGCGGGTTGGTAGCGGTGATCGGCGGGGTCGGTGCCTTCAGCGGGCGGTAGCTCAACGATGAGCTTCAGATCGCAGAGGCGGTTCAGGCTTTCGTTGAGAATCTGCGACGGCACGCGCATCAGTTGCGAGAGAGCGGCGACGGAATAGGGCGGCGCGCAGACCTTGAAACGACGGGCGACGAGGAGCAGCACGAGCAGCGACATGCTTTCGCGCGTGGCGTGATTGAGGCTGTGCCATGCGGTCTGGCTGCTGCGGTAATGAACGTTTTGCACCGCGTAGGTGATTTGGCCTCCCACCAGTACAAACAACCAGAACACGTAAAGCCCGAGCATGAGAATCGGGACAATGCCGACCGCACCGTAGAGGCGGTTGGTGGAAACGACGTTTCTAAAATAAAGAAACGCGAGGTAGTTGTTCAGAAACAGCAGCAGCGTGACAATGATCGCTCCGATCAATGCGGCGGTCCATTTCACGCGCGTGTTGGGAATCAATCGGTAGAAAAGCGTGAGAATTATGACCAACAGAACCGCCGAGCTGGAACGCAACAGCATCGCATACACAGGTGCCAGTTCGTGCTGCAGCGGCAATTTATCCGTGTAGACCTTGATGAAGGTTCCGGCGGAAAAAAGCGTCAGCGAAGTGAAGAACAAGGCCGCACCGATGGTGATGACCGCCCAATAATACACCACGCGGGTGAGCCAGTTGCGGCCGCGGCGCACGCCCCAGATATCGTTAAAAGTTTTTTCGACGCTGGTGAAAAGCAAGATGACGATCGCGAGGAGGGCGACTATGCCGACGACGCCGGCCGTGCCTGAGTGGCTGGTCGTGACGAAATTATTGATGACCTTGACCAATTCAGGATCGGCGGCGGGTGGGTTGCTCGTTTTTCCCGCGTCCTGCGGCACGGCGCGAAGTTCGGGTTTTTTTCTCGGATTTTGTGCGTCCTCGGCGGAGACAGCGCGCTGATATTGCACTACCTGCGGAGCGATGAAGCTGATGACATTGTTCACGCCGTTGGCCACAAGTGCCGGGTCGCGATTGCCGAGCGCGAAACCGGAAATTAGCACGACAATGGTAATCAGCGGACCCAGCCCAAGCAGGGAACTGTAACTCAGCGCCGCCGCGCGCGGAGCGACCTTGAGTTCCTGCAACCCGGACAGCGTGATTGAGGCGATGCGCAATAGCGCGAAACTCCGGCCTTTCACACTGCGATCACGCTGAAGACCAGCGGCCCAGATCTCGTGCGACCAGAGACGGCGAAGCCTTGGTAGGAGAGGAGGCTGGGCCATGGGAGATCCGATCCGTTAGCGGCGACTCACGAGTACGGCAGCGTCGCCAGCATCACCATGCCGCCAATGCCGACCAATGCGGCTACCGCGAGGGGAATATAGCTCAGGAAAATCGTGCAGAAATACAATCCCACCGAGCCTGCGGCGACTGCGATCATCGCCGTGACCTGGTCTTGCGTCATGAAAAGAAAACCCATCAAGCCCAGTCCGAATACCGCGCGGAAACGCACGAATGGATAAATGGTAATTACGCCCAACAGCAGTAACAGGCCGATGAAAACGTCCACCCCGCCGAGAAAAATCAAAGGCGTCTGCGCCATTTTCGCCCAATCCCCAGCCATGATCGCATCGATGCCGGGAAGGATGAGCGCCGCCGCGCTGAGTAGACAGATGAGCGCCGCCGAACGCGTGCCCCAAATGGACGCGTTCATCATCATGACACTCTTGTCCTGCTTGTCCTTCGTGTCCTCGGTTTTGCCCTCGGCGGCCGCGAGAAATTGTTGGACCGTGATAGGGGACTCACTGTTGGACTTCTCCTCGTTGACGGCCTTGAACTCCTTTTGCTTGAACCCCATTTTTCTTTTCTCGGGCCAGAGCAGCGCCTTCATTTGCGGACTACTGCTGATCAGGAGCCACTGTTCCGTCACGGAATCGTAGAAATAAGTTTCGGTGCTGACCTGGCCGGCTTCAACGAGCGAAACCAGCTGTTCCATCGTGAAAGGGCCGCGTGCTTCCGTGTCACTCGCCCCGCGGACGTAGATTTCTTGGTTGGCCATCGGAGAGTGATGTTGCCGCCCATGAGGGGCGCGGCAAGTGCGAAGTAGATGTCGGAGGACAGGTTATCGGGGTAACCGAGTTCCTTAACGGATTATTGATAATCGGTCGGCTCTTACATGCGCTCCAGCGTGCGCAATCCCAACAAATGCAGCCCGGTTTCGAGGAAAATGAGCGTGCGGTGACAAAGCAACAACCGGCGGCCGCGGACTGCCGGGTCGTCGACGATCACCTTGTCGGCGGCGTAGAATGCGCTGTATTCTCCGGCGAGTTCATAGAGGTAGAGACTGAGAAAATGGGGCCGCAAGGTGTTCGTCGCTAGTTGCACCGCGTCGGAAAATTTGACGAGTTTTCGCGCCAGTGAAAGTTCCTGGGGCGTTTCCGGCGCGCTGGCTTCGGCGATAGCCGGGCGGGCCGGATCGAGTCCCGCTTTTCGGAAAATGCTGCGGACCCGCGTCAGCGCATAGAGCAGATACGGCGCGGTGTTGCCCTCGAAGCTCAGCATCTTTTCCCAGGAGAAAACATAATTACTGCTCCGATTCAGGGAAAGATCCGCATATTGCACCGAGCTGATTCCGATCGTGCGCGCGATGAAATGACGTTCCTCCTCGGGGAGGTCAGGCGTTTTTTCGGTGACGAGGGCAAAGGCTCGTTCCTCGGCTTCGGCCAGTAATTCCTTGAGCTTGATCGTGCCACCATCGCGGGTGCGCAGCGCCTTGCCGTCGTCGCCGGTCACAGCGCCAAAAGTCACGTGATGCAGTTCGGGTAGACGATAATTTTTCGCGGCAAACCACTTCCGCACTGTGAGAAATAGTTGTTCGAAGTGATCGCCTTGGCGGAAATCCGTGACGACGACGATGCCGTCCGCGTGGAAATGTTCGACCCGGTAAAGCGCGGTGGCGAGATCAGTGGACGCGTAGTTGCTCGCGCCATCGGCTTTGCGCATGAGGAACGGCTGCGTTTTGAAACGCGCATGCTCCGGGTGAAACACCACGAGCGCGCCTTGGCTTTGCTCGGCGATGGCGGTCTCGGTCAACTCGCGATAAACGCGGTCCACTTTGTCGTTGTAGAAACTTTCGCCGAGCGTGACGTCGAACTTGATGTCGAGCTGGTCATAAATCTGTTGGAAAGCGGAAAGGCTGACGTCGTTGATTTCCTTCCAAATCGCGAGATTGGCCGCGTCACCGTCCTGAAGTTTCACCAACTCCTGACGCGCTTCTTCCAGCACGGCCAGATCGGCATCGGCCGCGGAATTTCCGGCTTTGTAGAGCCGTTCGAATTCCTCGAGCGGATCGGCGGCGAGCGCGGTTTTGTCGAGCAGACGTTTGTAGGCCCAGATCAGTTTTCCGAACTGCGTGCCCCAGTCGCCGATGTGATTGTCGCGAATCACTTTTGCGCCGCTGAATACGAGCAATCGGCAAATCGCCTCGCCGATCACCGCGGAGCGCACGTGACCGACGTGCATTTGCTTGGCCGTATTCGGAGACGAATAATCGACGACCCACGTCTGGCCTTTGCGCGCTCCGGCCGCGCCGTTTTGAAGGTGGTTTTCGGAGTCGTAGGTTTGCAACCAAGCGAGCAAGGCGGCGGGCTTGAGGCGGAAGTTAATGAAGCCCGGACCGGCCAGCGTGATCTCAAAATCCGTCTGCAAATCGCCGAGCTGATCGACGATTTGTTGCGCGAGGGCGCGCGGGTTTTGTTTTTCCCGTTTGGCAAAGGCGAGGGCACCGTTCGCCTGAAAATCACCGTTGGCGGGATCGGCCACCCGCACCTCGGGTTCGAAGCCGCGAATGGTCAAACCGAGGGCATTTGCGACGCTCCGCAGGGCGGTATCGAGGTGGCTGGCGATGGTAAACGGCAGGGACATCGCTCGATTGAGGAATTGCGCTTGGCTTTGAGCAAGAAGGATTTTGGCGGGTCAAATCGCTTAAAAAACTCTTCTTTTTGTATAAGTTGCTCAGTCCGAAGATAAGCGTTTGGTCAAGAGATTTTAATCTCGACAAAATCAACAAAACTCTTTGCCTTTGCGAGCTTTGCGCCATACGGCGCCGTCCAGAATACCTTATTGTTCATTATGAGAAAACGTCCCATTCCAACGCGCCGCTTCATTAAACCGTCGTTCACTTCTCTTATTGAGAAGAAACGAGACGGCCAGGAATTTACGCAGGATGAAATCCGCTACATCATCGACTCCACGCTGGACGGTGAAATGCCGAAGCACCAGCAGGCCGCACTTTTGATGGCGATTTATTTCGCGAATATGTCCGCGCAAGAAACTGCGGTCCTCACCGAAGAGATGATGCTTTCGGGCGAAGTCATCGATCTTTCCCAAATCGCGAAGCCGAAGATCGACAAGTATTCCACCGGCGGCGTCGGCGACAAAACCGCCGTGGTCCTCGCAGCGCTCGCGATGGCGAGCGGCGTCGTCGTCCCGATGATGTGCGGCGTCGAGCAGGAATATGTCATCACCACGCTGGAAAAATTATCCGCGATTCCCGGCTTCAAGAGCCACATGACCATTCCGCATTTCGTCGATCAACTCGCCCGCGTTGGCGGAGCGATCGCCGAACAAAGCCCGGAGCTCGCGCCCGCCGATAAGATTTTCTACGACCTCCGTCTGGAAACCGGCACGATTCCCAGCCTGCCACTTATCACCGGCAGCGTGCTTTCGAAGAAACTAGCAGAAGGTGCCGAAGGTCTCGTGATCGACGTGAAGTGGGGCAATGGCTCCTTCATCAAGGATCTTGAGCAGGCGAAACAGCTCGCGCGTTCGATGACCCGCGTGGGTCGCTCGATGAAGCGCCGCTGCGTCGCGCTCGTCACGGATATGAATCAGCCGCTCGGCGACACGGTCGGCACCGCTCTCGAAATCAAGGAAGTGATCCAGCTGCTCAAGGGCGAAGGTCCCGAGGACATGAAGGAACTCGTGCTTAAGCTCGGCATGGAAATCGTTCGTCTCGCCGGCGTCGCCGGTTCGACCTTGTCGGCGAAGCAGACCGTTCAGCGTCACCTCAGCGACGGTTCGGCCCTCGAGAAATTCAAGGACATGGTCAAGGCGCAGGGCGGCGACATCTCGTTCATCGACCATCCTGAAAAATTCCCGGCGGCGAAACACATTCGCAAACTGCCGGCACCGAAACGCGGTTATGTTCACACGATCAACGCCGCGATGATTGCCAAAGGCGTTTCGCTCCTCGGTGCGGGCAAGGATCCGGCACACAACGACAAGATCGATTACGCGGTCGGCGTTTCCGAAATCAAGAAAGTCGGCACGCAGGTCAAACAGGGCGAACCGTTGATGATGATTCACTACAACGACGAGGCGAAGCTCGAGCAGGCGCTCAACTATTTCAAGGACGCCTATCGTCTCGCGCCGAAGCGCCCGATCCCACCGCCGCTCATCGTCGAGCGCGTTGCCTAAGCTCGGACAACGTTTCGCAAAATCTCAGGCCGATTCCCTCACGAAGGGAATCGGCTTTTTTTATGAATGGGGGTGAGTAAGGTTTTAGTGAGCTCCCGGCGACGCATGCGTTTGGATTCAAAAATGCATCGCCGTTCGCGGGAATGCGGTTTTTGTGACTCCGATGTCCGACGATTCCACCGCCAAACCTGAGAACGCGCCAAGCTGGGCCGAGCAACCTGCGCCGCTGCCGCAATCGCAGTGGTCCAAGCCGTGGGCCCAGTTGAAATTCGTCAGCTTTCAGCCGGCGATCTTTCCTCGCATGCTCGGTGAAGTCTCGCACGACGCGAAACCGGGCGATCTCGTTTCGGTGTACGACAAATTCGGTCATCGCGTCGGCACCGGTCTTTTTAATCCGCGAGCCAAGATGCCACTGCGTGTCGTCGTGCATTCGAGCGAACCGATTGGCGAGGAATACTTCGAGATGGCGATCCGACGCGCGGTGGCGTTGCGCCGCGAGATGTTTAAACTCGACGAACAAACCGAGGCCTACCGCGTGATCAACTCCGACGGTGACGGCATCAGCGGACTGACCATCGATCGTTACGCCGATACTCTATATTGCGACGTCTACAGCCTCGGAATTTTTCTGCGTCTGCCGAAATGGCTGCCGCTGCTTCACAGTTTGCTCGGCACGAAACACGTGCGAGTGCATGTCGATCACGATCTCGGCAGTCTCGAAGGCATCAAGCCATCGCAGATGAAAGAGATTACCGCGAGCGCGCCGGATCGGGTGAAAATCCGCGAACACGGCGTGCGCTACGAGGTGGATTTCGCCGAAGGCCACAAGACGGGTTTTTTCTGCGACCAGCGCGACAACCGCCGTCGTTTCGGCCAGCTCGTGAAAGGCATGCGCGTGCTGGATCTTTGCAGTTACACCGGCGGCTTTTCGATCAACGCGATTCTCGGCGGCGCGACGGAAGTCACCGCAGTGGATCTCGATGAAGCGGTCATCGCGCAAGGCCGTCGCAACGCGAACCTGAACCAAGTCTCACCGAATAAACTGAAGTGGGTGCATGCCGACGCGTTTGCTTACGCGCGGCAGATGCAGAAGAACGGCGAGAAATTCGATGCGATCATTTGCGATCCACCGAAGTTCGTCATGACGCGCGAGCCGGCCTTTGCTGCGGAAGGCATGCGCAAATACGGCGATCTAAATCAACTTGCCGCGAGCTTGGTTAATCCAGGCGGTTTGTTCGTGACGTGTTCCTGTTCGGGTCTCGTTTCGCTCGAGACATTTGAGGAGTGCGTCATCAAAGGCGTGCACCGTTTGAATCGCCGGCTGCAAATCTTCGATCGTACCGGCCCGGGCGTGGATCATCCGGTGTTTTCCAACTGTCTCGAAAGCCGCTATCTCAAATTGCTCTGGGCTCGACTCGTGTAAACGCGGAAGACAGCATCTTTTTTTGACCCCGGACCATTATGATTCTGGCCCAATCCCAAAACTACCGGAGACTTTGGATGTTGATTGCAGTGGCCATTGTTTGGGTCGGCGTCTGCGGGCAGGAACAAGAGGATATTGTGGAGTTACCACCTTTTGTGGTGATAGGATATACGCTAGGCCCGGCTTGGCGGTACGCGAAGATCGACGGCTTTGAGATCCTTTCGCAGACTTCGCCCGAAAAGACGCGGGCCGTGGTGTCCGCACTTTGGCTTGGGCGGCAAATGATTCTGCCATCGACACTCCTGACCCGGTTTTCCGTTCCAATGATCGTTGTGGTCTTTGATCAACCACCAATGAAAAGTGGAAATTTGAAATCCATGGGCTCCGTGCGCGGTTTCAATGAGGTGGAGGAGCATTGGACCAATGTGATCAAGCGCACGCTCGGAGACCACGAAAGTTTTGCGATCAATCTTTGGCAGACCGAGTTCAGATATTCGAATTCATTCCGCTTCGACACCTTCACGCTGCTGGCTCCCCGCGCGCCGGCCGTTCCGGGATGGCTCCAGAGAGGTTTGTTTGGCCGTTATGGTCTTTATCGCGAAGGATGGCACTGGCGGCTTGGAGATCAGTTCATGGGGGTGACGCCCGCTTGGTGGTTTTCCGATCAGGAGACTGCCCAAGTCGCACAGTACTATAAAACTCATGTCCGCGAAGCCCAGTTTTCGGACCTGAGTTTGTCGGTTGCGGGTGATCTTGATCTCTTGCCTTTCATTCCGGATTTGCGGGAGGTGCTGAGCCAGCAACCGGCTTTCAGTCGCAGTGCGGCGGCCACTTCGCAACTGCCGAGCGGACCACCGGCTACAATTCAAGCCCGCGGGTCTTCAGTCATGGGGGATCAGACGATTGTTTTGCCCAAAATTGAGGTTATCTCCGATTTTCCTAATCGCTTGGCCAGTGCCGCGGCGTTGTTTGTCCGCTGGGGGATTTACGGTCGCACGCGCGAGGATACGCGGAAATTCTGGCTTTTCGCCGAGCGCAGTTGTGCCGAGCCCGTTACGGAGGAGCTTTTTCAGGAATGTTTCGGGATGTCCTACGAGCAGGCTCGTCTTGAATTGGCGCGCTACTTGCCCCAAGCGGTGAGCGAGCGGGCGTTCGCACGGGTTGGAGGGATGCCACCGGTGCCCGCGTTCAAGCGCCGGGATGCCACCCCGACGGAAATCGCGCGGGTGCGTGGGGAATGGGAGCACACAGAATCGGAGGCCCTTTCCCGGCGTTTTCCCGATCTGGCGCGGCAATATCGCGAGAAGGCCCGTCAAACATTTTCCACCGTGGACGACATTCCGGGCGAGCGCGATCCGCAGTTCCTCGCGAGTAGGGGATTGCTGGCCCTTGATTCGGGTGAATCCGCACGGGCCCGCGAGTTGCTCGAACTGGCCGCCGCTGGAAAAGTTATCTCTCCGCGGGTTTATTATGAACTGGCCCAGCTCCGGTGGCTGAAAGGGTCAGAGTTGACGGGGAAACCATCCGCTGAGGTGATCGACGGTGTGATTGCTTTGCTGCTGACTGCTGAAAGCGAAAGCCCTCATTTACCAGGGGTCTACCTCTTTCTCGCCGAAGCGGCACTGCGTTCCGGCGAATGTTCGGCGGAGCATCTCGCCGCCTTGCGACGTGGGTCGGAGTATTTTCCTCAAGACGGGAGGGTGTGCTCGCGGATTGCGGCCGCGCTCACGCATGCGCAGGAAGCTTCTCCGGCTGTAGTCCATTGAAGCTGGTGAGTCGGTGTCCACCTCAGGGTATGACACGTTAAAGCAATCGCTGTCGCCGCTGCAAAAATACGATTTGCGCGACTGACGTTACTTCGATGCGGCCGGCTTGGGCAGCAGACCGTAAACATATAACGCGCCGGTTCCGACGGGCATGGTGCCGAAGGACGCGAGATAGACTTTTCCGTTCACCACGGTCGGAGGCGCGCTCTTGGCCACGCGTCCGGGCGTATCGCGGTCTGGCGCGAGATTGGAATTCCAGAGTTCGTGGGTGATGTCGTTCGCGTCGTACGCCCGCAAGACGCCGGCTCCATTGATGTGGCTGCTGCCATGTTCCGCGAGGGCGGCGTTTGCCCAAAGCACCCCGTCGGTGTCGCCATTGGCCGAGAGGGAAAGAATGCCGCCGGGATAAGCACTCGTCGCCGAACCGACGGCGACCGGTTCCGGATTAAACCGGCCCTCGGCGAAGGCGTAGGCGTGCAGCGCATCGTCCTGCCCCCAAAGATAAACGAGACTGCCGACCTTCGCGCTTTTCCAATAGACCGCGCCGACATTGATCTGTTTTTTGCCGCCGTGGAAATGCTGCACCGCATGTTCATCGCCGAGATGGCCGAAGTTTTCGGTGTCGACGAGATAGACGATTCCTTGTTTGCCCGCGCCCACGACGCGATGCGCACCGGGCAAAAGCATGGCGCCGGAGGAATTCAAGTCGGCATCGCGCTTGTCGAGTTCCGAAAAATTAGTCGGGGTAAACCAATCCAGAATGTGCAAATCCGGCGACACCTTGAGAAAACTGTCACTGAAATTTTCCTTCCCGTCCCAAGTCCCGTTGGAAGTCACAAAATAAATCGTCCCATTTTCGTCTGCCGCCGGGCCCTGGCCGGATTGCCAAATGCTGTTGCCCACGGCGCCGGGGCTCAGATTCAGGACTCCCTCTTGGTGAAGTGAACCGGCGTCGAAGCGGAAAAGAAATCCGTGATAAGGCTCCACGTCGCAGTGGGAACTGTAGCCGACATACACGCTTCCTTTCGAGAGCAGCAGCGCGGGACGTTGATTTTGTAATACGGAATCGAAGTCAGCTGTCGTGATCACGACGGGACTGTGTTCCCGGTCCGCGCCGGTGGTGAGGTCCAGGGCGTGCAGTTTTTGCACGAAGACATTGTTTTCAAAGGTGAGGGCGACGACATAGAGAGTTTCCGTCGCAGGATCGATGACGGGCGTTCCGATGATGCCCATGTTTCCAAGAATATCCTGACACCAGAACGGATGCAGTTGCACGCTTCCGGGACGGCCGAGATTCACTTTCCAATAGGGCGCGGCGTCATGATCCGCGTCGAAAGCGTAGACGGTATTGGCCACCGAGGCGACGACCACGATATTGTGTTTTCCACCCGCGATGCTGAGATTTGGAAAATAAAGTGGCTGCGCGAACACCTGGTCGTCGACGACTTGCCGGAAGAGCAGGCCGAACTGGCGTGGGTTGACGTTGGCGGGCGTGAGGATCGTCTCGTGGAGATTGGCACCGACGCGACCGTTGTCGTTGTGCTGGGTATAAACGCCAACGTTTCCGAGGAGGATTGGATCTGCGCCGTGGCCCGGCGGAGTGATCGTGGGTTCGATCGCCACCGGCACGGTGTCCTGATGGCGAGGCTTGTTGTTTTTGAATGCCCGGACGTAAACCAAAAGGGCGTCGATCTCATCATTCGAGAGGATCGCGCCAAATGCGGGCATGCGGTTGGGTACGCCGTTGCGAATGGTCTGGGTGCGTTCAGCGTCGGAATGGGCGTCTTGCCACAACGGATCAGTGAAGTTGGGTATGCCGAGATTGGCGTAGCCGCTGCCATCCATGTTGTGGCAACGAGAGCAAGTGTTGGTGAATTCAGACAGCGCGGCGTCGCGGATAACAGCGGACGTGGCGGCTTCGACGATGACGCCGGAACGGAATATGAACAAGGTGGCGAATAAAACAGCCGGCAAAAATTTCATAAGTGGGAATCGAGCGAACCGTATGTTCGCGTTTTTTGCCAGAAGAGATTTTTCCATTCGCCGGTGTCCGATGAATGGTGAACAGAAGCTCCGGTTTCCGCCGGCTCGGTCGGTGATCCTGATGGGGGAAGTGGTGTCGGTTTCTTGAACATCAATTCCGCGATTTAAAACCCTACAGCAGCGCGCGGTTGCTGGTGAAACTTCTCGGCTGCCCGGTGATCGGATCGGGAAACGCGATGGATTTTGCGAGTAACTGAAGTGGCTTTGCATAGTCGTCGGTATTTTCGGCGAGAAGCGTTGGATAAATCCGGTCGTTGAGAATCGGAAGGCCGAGCGCGGCGCAATGAGCGCGGAGTTGATGCTTCCGCCCCGTGATGGGCGTCAGTCGATAGCGCGCGGTTTCGTTGTCTTCATTCACAGTCAAAACCTCGAAGAGCGTTTCAGCATTGGGCTCACCTTCAATTTCACGGACTTGCATGAAATGGTCGCCGTGATCTTCCATGCGGCTGCGATAAGTGAGAGGAAAAGTTAAGTCGGGTCGCCACGGCGCGATCGCTTCGTACTGCTTCTGCACTGATTTCTGGAGAAACAAATCCTGATAGAGTTTTCGTGTGGCGGGTTGAATCGTAAATATCACCAAGCCGGCGGTCTCCCGGTCGATGCGGTGAATCGGCGCGAGGGTCTCGATTCCGAGTTTGCGTTTGAGCCGCACGAGCAACGTTTCCTGTAGATAGCGGCCTGACGGAATCACCGGAAGAAAATGCGGCTTGTCGGCGACGACCAGAGTGTCGTCTTGAAACAGCACGACTTCCTCAAACGGAATCCGTGGCTCGTCCTCGATCGCGCGATAATAATAAATGCGTGAGTGAGGTTCGTAGCGTCGTTCCGATTTCACCGGTGCGCCAGCGGCATCGAGTACTTCTCCGGCTTGCAGGCGCGCGCGCCATGCATCGGCGGACACGCCGGGGAAACGTTCAATTAAAAATTCGGCGACCGTTGCCCACGGTCCCGGCGGCAACACGACACTGCTCGGACCGACGCCGTTTTTTGCCGGCGGCGGTTGGGCCGTTGCCCGCGATTCGGATGAATTGTTGGGATTTCTCACCGAGCGATTCCGTTGGCACCTGTACGCTCTGGCGAGGCGGTTCGTCCTGTGGCGACAGGCGTCCCGCCTGTCGTGGCGTGATGTCTCCCGGAACTACAGGCCGGGAGGCCTATAGCTACGGCAAGGCAGTTCGCTACGAGGCGGGGCGTTTCGGCTGATGGTGGCGTTGTTGCAGACATGAGCTTGGCAATCTACTTCACCTGTAGCTTGAAACTTTCCGAGTGGCTGTTGAATTCCGGGGCGTACATGCATTGGATTTCAGCGATGCCGGTTTGGTACGTGCCCTTGAGTTGGACACGCGTCGAATATTCAAACACGTACGTGCCTTTCGGGAGGTAATCGACGAAGAAGTGACTCGCGGTGTCACGTGTCGTTTCGTAGTACGCGAGCCCGTCCTGGTATTTGTAGCCGCTCAACACATTCACTGGCTCGGTGCCGCTGCCACGCTCGTCCTTGAGGTGAACGTATTCCATGTCACGATCCGTGCGCAGTTCGATGCGCACCACGAGTTCGTCGCCCACCGCGAGCGGTCCTGTGACGGGTTTGAGCACTGGGCCCCTCTTCGTTGTTTCCTTGGTGAAGAGCGTTTTTTTCAATCGCAACGGCGTACCTTCATGCGGCGTGACCTTGCTCATGTCTTCGAGGTATTGCCAGTGAACGCTGCCCCAACTGACGCCGTCGTCGGTTTTGGTTACCGTGATCTGGCCCAAGGCCGGCTTGATTTCATCGCGGACAAATTTCTGTTCGTAGAAACCCGTGCCGGCTTCGGTTTTGGCGGGTTCGATCATATTGCTCCCGAGCGACACTTTTACGGGCGCATCGCTGGCGAGGAGATTGTCGCCGTGCAATAGCAGGCCGTAAATGGCGTCGGCGGTGGCCTTCGTGGTTCGCCAGTCGTGCGTTTGCTTTTGTTTCAGGAGCCAGACCTTGCAGTCTTCGACGGCCTGCGCGTCGTGGGCGACTTCGTCAAACGCCTCGATCATCATCGCCTGCGTTTCGATCGGCGCTTCGTACCACCACCAACTCGACTCAGTGTCGCGCCAAAACATCCCCAATTCCTCGTTGCTGACGCTGCGCTCCTTCAGCGATTTCATGATGTCCACCGGCGTGGTCTGATCGCCGAAACGTTGGAGCGCGAGTGCGAGCTGCGCCTGACATTGGCGTGAATCCACAGACAACCAGTATTTCCGGGCTTGGCCGAGAAAGAAGTCCATCCCTTCCTGATGTTGCGTCGCGAGCGGTCGCTCTTTCAGGAAAAAACTCCGGCCGTAAAGATAAAGCGCAGTCGTGTAGCTGGGCACATATTGCTCGGGATGCTTGAGCTTAAGGATTTCGCGATAGTTCTTTTCCATCCACGCATCCAACGCGTCGAGGGACTTGAGCGCGGGCGCAGGATCGATCTCCACGTTCAGATGACGCAATCGTCCGAAGCCGGTCATGATGTAAAGACTGATGTATTCACTGGAGCGACCGCCGGGGAACCACGACCAGAGTCCATCGGTGAGCTGGCGATCCGCGAGTTGCTGCAACGCATGCGTCGATTCGGAATCGAGCCGGTTCGCGTCGAATAACACACCGACATTCCGGCGCGCTTGGGTTTCGGAGTTTGCCTGCTGCACCCAAGGAGTTTCCTCCAACATGACGGATTTTAGATCCTGGTTTTTTTTCAACGGGCTTTCGGGGGCAGCAGTATTTTTCCAAAGATCAAAAACGCGACGGATCTTCGGATCGGATTGAGCGATGTGGCGCGCGAGAGTGTTGGCGTAATAACGATTGAAGACCTGCTCGCTGCATTCGTACGGATATTCCATCAAGTAAGGCAGCGCCATCACGGCATACCACGCTGGCTGCGAAACCATCTGTACGGTCAGCGACTCGTTTTTGAGCGTGGCGGATTTCCCGGAGTCGAGGAGTTTCTTGAAATCGAATTGCTTCGTCGTCTGGCCGCGGATCGGCAACGGCAGGGATTCCGTCACGAGTATCCGCCGACTGAGCACGGGCAAGTAGCCCTCTTCGCCGTCGCTGAGTTGTGCGGAGGAACCCACCGCTTTGTAGGTGAGAAAACCCATTCCGTCCGGAATCGCGATGCGCCACGAATAACTGCGCGATTGTTTCGCGGGCACGTCGAAGGATTTGTCAGTGGTCAGATTGCCCAAGGCGTCGTCGACCGGTTTTAAAGTGGCGGCGTCGGCGAAGGTCAACCGCACTGTGCCAATCTGAGGCTGGGCAGTCTGATTGCTGACCTTGACGGTAAATTCGATCTCATCGCCCTCGCGTACGAAGCGCGGCGGGTTGGGCTCGACCATCAGATCTTTCGCGGTGACGACCTTTGCCGTGATGAAACCGGAGCGGAGTTCCTGATCGTGCGCGAAACCGAAGAATTTCCATTCTGTCAGCGCCTCCGGCATCGTGAACGCCATTTTCACCACGCCGTCCTTGTCCGCGAGCAGTTGCGGGAAGAAGAAGGCCGTCTCGTTCAGATTTTTGCGAGCGGTGACTTTGCTGAGGTCGGGTTTGACCGGCTCTTTGCGGGTAGCGATGTCGTAGAGCGGTTCACCCATTGGTGGGGACATTTCTTGCGCGAGTGCTACGATTCTGCTTCCGGCCAAAGTGGGAGCCCCTCTAACCGCAAATGAACCCAACACGACCATTTGATCTCCCGGACTCCATAGGGTTGCGAATAAACGCGGCGGAAAATCGCGATAGTTCCAATCAACTTCGCGGGATGGTTCTGAGGACCACGTGCCACGCAGACGTTCAAGGTTCAGGACTTTATTCGTAAAGTCAGACCTCAGGGTTGTGCGTTCGAATCGGAATACGTTGAATCGTTCAGGCCACTGATGCGGCTGGAATTGGTCCAAAGACGCATCGTAAAGCGTGGCGACCATTTCGGCCGCGGTGCGTTTCGAATCGAAGCCATTGATGACCGCGGTCCAGGTTTCTTTTTGACCGGGCATCAATTTTGACCGGAAGCGCTCCCACTTTATGGAGAGCTGTTTGTTCGTCCAAGGAACCTGGATGGCGCGTTCATTAAAATAGGCGCGATTTTCTCGAACATACGTGACGCGCACCGATACTCCGCCGCGCATTTCATCGGTGATGGGAAGTTCGATCATTTCCTGCGTACGAGCGGGATCAGTCCAATAACTCTTCAGGATTACGCCGTTGCATTCGAGCTCCACAAACGCGCGTCCGGAGTCGTAGCCCGTACCCCATAGTGCGTGAAAGGTTTCGCCGGGTTCGACCGACCATTTTGGCGCAGAGAAATGGTTCGGCAATTTGACGGTGTAATGGGCTTCGTGCGGATCGACGACCTCCACGGTCAATCGCGTGGTTACCACTTTTCCGAAACGATCCTTGGTTTCTAGCATTGCCCGATAGATGCCCGCTTGAAGCGTGGCATTGACCTTCGTCTTGCCCGTGGCGTCGGTCGCGAATGGTTGCACGGAGACGACCGCTCCGACGTCCCATGAATTGGGATTTGCCGGATCAACTTTGGGTTCCGTTTGGTTTCCGTTCCACCAGTAACGGGTGGCTTGCAAAGAAGCGCGTTCGACTTTGAGCGGTTGCTTAAGTGCGTTGATCGTCAATTTTCCGCCCGCGGCCTGCGCGTCGCCGTTGAGCGATACGGTTTCAATCGCGAACTCGACGGGCTTTTGCGGCGTCTGCCATTCGTCTGCGGTCAGCGACGCTTTCAACGCCGTGTAACCAGCGCGGATAATTCGATCCTCTGAGCGGGTTTCGCCCGTGGTGTCGGTGACGTCGGCGTGGATGGTGTACGAGAATGTCGGTTCGTTTTTCTCCGGAATGGTCCGATCAGGTTCGGCGGTGAATTCAATCGCGAATGTGCCGTCCGGCGCGGTGATGGCAGTGCCATGGGCGATCGCTCTTGTCGCCGGTGGTCGCCACCACCACAACCACCATGGGAGATGGGTGGCGCGTTCGACGTGCCACTTCACGGTGGCTCCGCCGATGGCTGCGCCCGTGTAGGCCGTGGCTTTGCCGGTCAGACTGACCGTGGCGTTGAGTTTTGGTGCTTCCGCTGGGGCGTTCAACTCCACTTGAAATTTGGGACGTTTATATTCCTCGACGTTGAATCCGGTACGGCCTTCCGGACCATCACTCACCACCATGGACATGCTTCCCGTCAGCCGGTCGCGCGGCGCGGTGAAGGTGCCTGAGAATGAACCGTAATCGTTGGTCGTGTGTCTTGTTCGGGCGATTTCCTTGCCGTTGGGATCGCGGAAGGAGACTTCAACCTTTTCGTTATCGAGTGTTTTGTAGTTGCCGTTACCTTGGTCGGCTTTGAGGCAGATTCCTTTGTAGCTGATCGTCTGACCGGGGCGGTAAAGCGCGCGGTCGGTGAAGAAGACAGTTTCCGAGGTGATGATGTTTGTGTCCTCGTATCGATTGGAATAAATTTCGCCAGTGGTGGACACGGCTTGCCCATTGGATTCGGCGAGCAGCAGGTAGCCTTGATTGTTGGGATCGCCCTGAAGGTGGAAGCGACCGTCGTTGTCGGTCTTCGTGGACTTCCGAGCGATAAATCGTCCCTGATTGTTGCGTTGCCACAAGCGCACGGTCGCGCCTGCAACGGGTGATCCGCTTTTGGCCTTGAGGACAAAACCTTCGTTCGAGTTGCTGTACCGTTGCGATCGCGTAACCAGTGCGAGATCGCTCACCCAAATGGCGGCGACGCTGATTTGGTTTTCATTGTCGCTAAAAGTGGCGTTGTGACTGGCGACGATGAAATAGAAACCCGGCTTGAGTGTGGTCGGAGCAGGAAGCTCCTCCGTTCGCTGCTCGTAATCGGCGGTTCGGGGAAGGGTGGCGTTCCATTCGAGTGCGGGGCTGGCGGCGAGCAATTCCTTGCGCTGGGAATCGTCGAGGTTTCCAAGTCCCCATTGTGCACGATCGACGTAGTCATCGAAATTGGCCGGCACCGCGCGGAAATAAACATGCGTCACATTTCGATAAGTCACGTTCAAAGTGGGCCACGGTGCGTTCCAGACGCTTTCAGTTTCCAGTTGCGCGGACTTTGCCTCGATCTGCTGGATGAGATTAAAGCACATCGCACCGCCCGCGCTTTTGGGAAAAGCGGAAAGGCCGCGCTCGGCCAGTTCGTGGGCTTTTGCCGCATCGCCTTTCTGATTGATCAAGCTCGCGAGCGCGGCGAGCGCCCGGGCGGAGATTTCGTGGGTGGTCGTCAGATCGACGAACTTTTCGAGCGCGGCTTGGTAGTGATCGTCCTTGGCTTCGCCGACTGCGATATTGTGCCCGTAGGTGAGGCGTGCTAAATCAGCGTCGAAGTACGCGGACCGGTCTTTGTCGGAGTGATGGAATTTGAGCAGGTCTTGGTAGAGGCTGATGGCTTTAAAAATGGGCGACGTTTTGTCGGTGGTCACGGGCTGCCAGCGTTCAAATTCAGCGACGTTGCCAAAGATCGGGCTCGCGGCATCGACTTCAAAATTATCTTCCCCCTTGATCGCTGCGTGTTCGCCGGCTTGGTAGAATTTCAGGGCTTCGTAGGCGAGGAAGTCATAGAGCGTTGGTCGGTATTTGTCGGGGACAGTGCCTTCGGGCAACAACTCGTTATAGTCGCCGATGGGCGTGGCTTGCAGTTGCTTTTTGTCGGCGAGTGCGGCGGTGAAATGCCGGTCGATCTCCGTGAGAATGCGCGCAAGATCCCACGTTTGCATATCCGTACCCGACTCGGTCGCGAGTTGCGTGCGCTGGAGAAACTGCCAGCGATGCCGTTGAAAATACGCCCAGTAAAGGTGCGCGAGGATCGCTTCCATCAGCGGCTTCATCGCGGCGGGTGCCCGGTCCAATTCAGCTTGGAGGCGCACGATCTGTTCCGCCGGCTTGTTGCCCTCAATGGTGCCTTCGAGCGCGATTTTTTCCCCGATGGCCTTAATCGCTTCCGGATAGGCTTTGTCAGCGATCGCTCCGGAGATGATCGGATTTAGTTCCTCGATTGCGGTTTTCGGCAGGTCCTTTTGTTGGGCGGCTTCGACTTTGATCCATTGCGCCTCGCGCGAATTGGCCGGGAGTTGCGGAACGATGGCGAGGGTTATGAGCAGGAGAATTGTGCGCAAAAATGAAAATGATTTCATGGCTTTTCCGGGGGAAGGGGATGGGGGGATGAAAAACGGCCCGTTACACTATTAGTCCGGGCGATTCCGGCGGCAAGGTCGCGGTTAGGTCGTGGATTGATATTCCGGATGGACAAATTCCCGTCGGGAACGACCATTTGGCCGCATGCAGAGTCTGAAGCATTTATTCGAACAGAACCAAGCGTGGGCGGAAAAAATCAAGGAGCAGGATCCCCAGTTTTTCAGGAAACTCTCCCAGCAGCAAAATCCCGAGTATCTTTGGATCGGTTGTTCTGACAGCCGAGTCCCAGCCAATGAAATTATCGGCCTCCTGCCCGGCGAAGTCTTCGTTCATCGCAATGTAGCGAATGTGGTTGTTCACACCGATTTGAATTGTCTCTCGGTCATCCAATTCGCCGTCGATGTGTTGAAAGTGAAACACATCATGGTCGTCGGCCACTACGGCTGCGGCGGCGTGAGCAAGATCGTCCGTTGCGAGCGGGTCGGTCTCGCGGACAACTGGCTGCGGCACGTGCAGGATGTACGCGACAAACACGAACAGTGTCTGTCGGTTCTGCCCGACGACACGGCGCGGATTGCGCGACTGTGCGAGATGAACGTGATCGAGCAGGTGGCCAATGTGTGCTCGACCACGATTGTGGAGGACGCGTGGAATCGCGGGCAATCCCTCGCGGTGCACGGATGGATTTATGGGCTACGTGATGGCTTGCTGCGCGATCTCAAGATATACGCCACCAATGTCGATGAGGCCAAGGCGTCCTACAAATCGGCCATTGCCGCCGTAAATGAGCGAGGCTTCACGACGGCGCCGTGGTGAAAGTTTCAGTTACGCCGAAGGCTGAATAGCTGGAGCGCGGGCGACCTCGCCCGCGGGGTCGACTTGACCGTAGCACAGGACTCCGGCCTGTGGTCTTTCGGGCGAGAATCGCAGAAGACAGGCGAGACGTCTGTCGTTACGGACTGCCGATTGTGTTGCGGCTTCTTGCTTGGAGCACAGACGCCCCGTCTGGGAGAATACGGCAGCGAGGTCGCTGCCGCTCCATAATGAAAGACAAACATGGACCCTTGGCCCGCGACTGGCAAACGGTGCCAACAAAAAGCCCGTGGCGTAAACCACGGGCTGGAAAAAAGCGGCGTTTATTGGCCGGGGATCAGCTTAAGCGCGTCCCAGATAGGACCCGTCCGCGGTGCTGACCTTGATCAATTCGCCGGCTTTGATGAACAGCGGGACTTGCACGACGAGCCCGGTTTCGCAGGTCGCGGGTTTCTGCACGTTGCTGGCGGTGTCGCCTTTGATGCCGTCAGAACTCTCGGTGATCTTGAGCACAACGGAAGAGGGAATATCGATGGTTACCGGGACGTCATTGATGAAAAGGACGTCAGCCTTGCCGTTGGCGACGAGGTAATGCTTGGATTCACCAATCATCGTCGCGTTGATTTCGAAGGTCTCGAAGGATTCCGGGTCCATGAACGAGTACGTGTCACGGTCGACGTAGCTGAACTCGAGCGTGCGGCGATCCGTCGAGAGCACATCCACGTGATCGGGGGAATTGAAGCGTTGTTCGAGGGATTTGCCGTAGCGCAGATTGCGCATTTTCACCTGAACAAATGCGCGCAAATTCCCCGGCGTACGATGCTGCGTCTCCATGATGAGGTGCGGCTCACCGTTGAAATTGATGACTTGGCCTTTGCGAAGGTCGTTGGCTGCGGGCATAACAGGTGCGGATGGAGGGTTTTTAGTTACGTAAGGGATTAGGATTACCGAGGGGATTTCGGCGATGTCAACCCTCGTCCTTGAGAATCGTGGGCCGGAATTTCATGGGTGCCAGTGATTGGCGTTTTAATTCCAAATGCGGACACGTGCGGGATGCGACCGGATTGGTTCGGGGTCGTGCCTTTGCCGTTTGCGCCCATCTCCAAGCTTGTCATTTACAAGAGGTTTCCGACACTCCGGCGAAACATACCAAATGAAGCAGCGTACCCTCCTGCACGAGGTCTCCATCAAGGGCAATGCCCTCCATACTGGCGACGCCGTGCACATGATTTTCAAACCCGCACCCGTAAACCACGGAATCGTGTTCCGACGCATGGATCTTCACGGTCATCCGGAACTCAAACCTCGGGTTGACCAGATAACCGATCTGGTTCGCGCGACGACCATTCAGGTGGGTCACGCCAAGCTCCACACGGTGGAACACGTGTTGAGTGCGCTCCACGGCTGCGGCATCGACAATCTCCTGATCGAAATCGACGCCAGCGAACCTCCGATCATGGACGGTTCCGCCCGGCCTTTCGTGCAGCTGATCCAGCAAGGGGAACCGGTCGAGCAGGATGCCGATCGCGAGTATTTTGTCCTGGCCGAGACCGTATCGGTGGCACGCGGGAATTCCTCGATTATCGCGTTGCCGTACGATGGCCTCAAAATCACCTGCACATCTGCCGACGATCGCGGCATCCATACGCAGCATCTTTCGCTCGTCATCGATCCCGAAACTTACGCCGCTCAAGTCGCCGCGTCGCGGACGTTCACGATTTACGAGGACATCGAGGAGCTGATCAAGTTGGGCAAAATCAAGGGCGGCAGTCTCGACTGCGCGGTAGTCATCAAAGGCGACAAAATCATTTCCAAGGAACCGCTGCGGTTCGCCGACGAATTTGTCCGCCACAAAATTCTCGATATCATCGGTGACATCCTTCTGCTCGGCGTGCCGCTGAAGGCGCACATCGTCGCCACGCGTCCCGGACATGCGGTTAACGCGGAGTTGACCAAGATATTGTTCGAGAAATATGAAGCTTGGAAAAAGGGCGGGAAAAAACCGGCGAAACCAGCCGCACCCAAGGCCGAAATTGGGACCGAGACCAGTCTCGATATCCGCCGCGTGCTCGACATGGTGCCGCACCGCTATCCGTTTGTCATGCTCGACCGCGTCGTCGAGATGAGCGAGTCCGAGCTGACCGCAATCAAGAACGTCACCTTCAACGAACCGTATTTTCAGGGACATTTCCCCGGTAATCCGGTCATGCCCGGCGTGCTGCAACTCGAAGCGATGGCCCAGGCAGCGGGAATTTTAATGGTTCGCCGCTCGAGCACGGAAGGAAAGACCACGCTCTTCATGAGTTGCGACAAGGTGAAGTGGCGGAAGCCGGTTCGTCCGGGGGATCAGATTGTGATCAAGGCCAAGATTACGAAAATCCGTGGTGCGATCGCTTGTGCGGAAGGCGAGTGTACGGTGAATGGTCAGGCCGTTTCGTCGGCCGACATGATGTTCGCCTTCGTCGACAACGCCGATCTCGAGTAAGCCATGGCGCAACAGATTCATCCCACCGCGATCATTGAACCCGGGGCTACGCTCGCGGACGACGTCGCCATCGGCGCGTACGCCTACGTCGGCGGCAAGGCGGTGATCGGCGCCGGCACGATCATTCATCATCACGGCAACGTCGAAGGTCGCACCACCATCGGCCAGCAGTGCGAGATTTTTCCCTTTTCCTGTGTGGGAACCAAAACCCACGACCTGAAATTCAAAGGCGGCGAACCCGGCCTGATCATCGGCGATCGGAATGTTTTTCGCGAATATGTCAGCGTGCACGGCGCCACCAACGACGCTGAGTTCACGCGCATGGGCAACGACAACGTGATTCTCGCGTACAGCCACATCGCGCACGATTGCGTGGTGGGAAATTTTCTTGTGATGAGTTCGCAGACCGCGCTCGCCGGTCACGTGCTGGTCGAGGATCACGTCAATATCGGTTGGGGCACGGGGGTTCACCAATTCTGCCGCGTCGGCTCGCACGCGATGCTCGGGGCGATGTCGAAAATCGTTCAGGATGTTCCGCCCTTCGTGATCGCCGACGGCAATCCCGCCGTGGCCCGTTCCATCAACAAGGTGGGGCTCGAGCGCAACGGCTTCAGCATCGCGCAACTTGAGTCGGTGAAGCAGCTTTTCCGCGTCGTGTTTCGCGCCGGCTACAATCGGACGCAAGCGCTGGAAAAATTACGCGAGCACGCGTTGGCCGGTACGCCCGAGTTCAAGCATTTCCTCGCCTTCGCCGACGCGAGCGAGCGCGGCTTTATCTCCAGCAAATAAGCGCGGTTTGCGACCAGCGACGCGCGGACGCGGGGCGCATAATTGGCTCTAAGTCCCTTCCTTCCGCAGATCCTGATCCAGCTGCCGCAGCAACTCGTAACTGTACAAGCCCGTGCGATGACCGTCACTGAAATCGAAACGGATCGCGTAGTTCCCGACCCGTTCCCACGCGGTTACCTCAACGCCGACGAAATTCTTCGGTACTTCGCCGCCATATTGGTGGCCGAAAATATCGCGCTCGCCCTTAACCTCGGCACTCGGTGAGGCGGCGCGAAGCGTGGCGAAGGAAAGAAAACTTTCCTTGCCATCGTCCCAGCGGATGGCGACTTCGGAACCGATGATCTGGATGTCCGTGGGAGAATGCATGCCACTAGTTATTAGCAATCCGACCGTGAAGTGAAGCGCGGAAAATACCAAGTCACTCGCGTTTACTTTGCGAGTCCAAGACATAACCTGATTCTTGCCATGAAAACGAACCCTGCGCAATTGCCTCACGTCGTGGTCCTGGGTGCCGGCTTCGGCGGCCTCACTTTTGCCAAGGATTTTCCGTCTCACATGGCGCGCGTCACGGTGGTCGACCGGCAGAATCACCATCTCTTTCAACCGCTGCTTTACCAAGTCGCGACCGCCGGACTGTCGGCGCCGGACATTGCCCAGCCGATTCGCTCGATTCTTCGCACCAAACCCAATCTAACGGTGGTCATGGCCGAGGTGAGCCAAATCGATCTCAATGCGCGCCGCGTGATGCTCGACAAGGGCGAACTGAATTATGATTATCTCGTCATCGCCCTCGGCGGACGCACGGTTTATTTCGGCCACGACGAATGGGAACAATTTGCGCCCGGCCTGAAATCGCTCGATGACGCGGTGCGCTTGCGCCGCAACATGCTGCTCGCCTACGAGCACGCCGAGCTTGAGCCCGACGAAAACCGCCGCGCCGAATTAATGACGACGGTGGTCGTTGGCG
Organism: Verrucomicrobiota bacterium; assembly: GCA_041691855.1. GTDB lineage: Bacteria > Verrucomicrobiota > Verrucomicrobiia > Opitutales > Opitutaceae > Lacunisphaera. The sequence goes on from JBEPTW010000012.1 coordinate 36,438, forward strand.
GCGGCCCGACCGGCGTGGAACTCGCCGGCACGTTCGCGGAGCTGGCCCGCACGGTGCTTTACCGCGACTTCGACCACATCGACGCGCGGCATGCAAAAATAATTCTCGTGGAAGGTGGACCGCGGGTCTTGGCGACGTTCCCTGAGGATTTATCAGCGAGTGCGCACCGGCAGCTAACGAAACTCGGCGTCGACGTTCGCGTGAATACGAAGGTGACATCCATTACCGAAAATGTGGTGGAACTCGATGGGCATCCGCTTCGCGCCGGAAACATTGTCTGGGCCGCTGGTGTGGGAGCCAGCCCGGTCACCCGGACGCTCGGCGCCGACATCGATCGCGCCGGCCGTCTGAAAGTGCTGCCCGATTTGAGTCTGCCAAAACATCCGGAAGTTTTCGCCGTCGGTGATTTGGCTGCGCTAACAGATGTGAAAGGCGTGGTCGTACCAGGCGTGGCGCAAGGGGCGATCCAAGGCGGAGCGCATGTCGCGAAACTCATCGCCTACGATATCGCGGTTGGTTCCCGCGTCCCGGAAAAACGCGAGCCATTTGCTTATAACGACAAGGGCAATATGGCCGCGATCGGACGTTCCGCCGCTGTCGCGGAAATCGGGAAACTCCACCTCAGTGGATTTCCCGCGTGGATGATGTGGCTCGGCATTCATTTGGTTTTCCTCGTCGGGATGCGCAATCGCATCGCGGTATTTTTGCAATGGATCTACGCCTATTTCACCTACCGCCGGGGCGCGCGCATCATCATGGGCGAAGGCTCAGGCAAACCAGCGACAAAATGATTTTGGGTGCGGCTCATGCCTTTAAATTTCCGTTCGATCCGGTGACACGAGCGGAAATTGCGGGTTGTACGTTGGTGGTTTATTTCGCCTGAGAACGCCGAGCCCCAGCTCGGCTTCGGAAAGCTGAGCCGAGCTGGGGCTCGGCGTTCCCAGAGAGGCGGCATATTTGGAGTTGCGCGCCCGCGAGGCGTGGGCAATCAATTTGACGTCTAGCGCGAACCCGCTCGCGACCGGACATTCAACTTCAACTCTCACCTCGGACCCGAGGCTTCATCGCCATGCGAAAAGCACCCAAGTTCCAGTCAGGCCGCCGGCAGGTCTTCCTTGTTGAGGAAACTGCGGAGGCTGTATGAAAAGCGTTCTCGATTTCACTCGCGCCAAGCGCGAGGAAAAACCGCTGGTTTTGATTGCGGCCTACGACGCGCTGATGGCGCGGCTGCTCGCGGCTTCCGAAGTGGATGCCATTCTCGTGGGCGACAGTGTGGCGATGGTCGTTCACGGATTTCCGTCCACGGTTCACGCGACCACGGAAATGATGTGCCTGCACACGGCCGCCGTGCGGCGCGGGGCACCAAAGGCGGTGGTGATCGCGGACATGCCGTTTCTCAGCGTTCGGCAAGGGTGCGAGGAAGCTTTTCGGGTGGCGGGTGCGCTCATGCAAGCAGGCGCGACGGCCGTGAAACTCGAAGGTGTAACCGGCCACGAAGATGTCATCACGCATTTGATTGGCAGCGGCATTCCCGTGATGGGACATCTCGGATTGACCCCGCAATCGGTGAATCAACTCGGTGGTTACCGCCTGCAAGGACGCACGCCCGAAGCGGCCGAAAGACTCAAGGCGGATGCGCTGACCTTGGAAAAACTCGGGGCATTTTCGATCGTGTTGGAATGCGTGCCCGAAGCGTTGGCGGAGGAAATCACCGATTCGCTTTCAATCGCCACCATTGGCATCGGCGCCGGCGCAAAAACGGACGGGCAGGTTCTCGTCATCACGGACCTGTTGGGATTCGACGCGACGTTTCATCCGAAATTTGTCCGGCGTTACGTTGAGGGACACACGACGATGTTGGCGGCAGTGAACGCATTTGCCCGTGATGTGCGGGCGGGAAAATTTCCCGCTCCTGAGGAGATTTTGGCCTGATGAAAGTATTTCATCAACTGTCCGATTGGCAGCTGGCGCGGCAGAGCGCAGTTTTCGCCGGTAAAAAAATTGGCTTCGTGCCGACGATGGGCGCGCTTCACGCGGGACACCGCGCCTTGCTCGAACGCGCGCGCGGGGAAAACGATCTCGTGGTGCTGAGCATTTTCGTTAATCCTACTCAGTTCAACGATCCGAAGGATTTGCAACGTTACCCGCGCACACTCGACGCCGATCTGGCATTGGCGGAAGACGTGGTGGATGCAGTGTTCGCGCCTTCGCCTGATGAACTCTATGCGGACGGCTACCATTATCGAGTGACCGAAAATGACCTCAGTCTGCGCTGGGAAGGCGCGCATCGTCCCGGACACTTCGACGGCGTACTCACGGTCGTGCTCAAGCTGCTGAATATCGTGCAGGCGCACCGGGCGTATTTTGGCGAGAAGGACTGGCAACAACTTCAACTCGTGCGCGGCATGGTCCGGGCGTTGTTTGTGCCGACCGAAATCGTCGCTTGTGCCACCGAACGCGCGCCGGACGGTCTTGCGCTGAGTTCGCGCAACGCCCGGCTCTCTCCCGCCGGTCGCGCGCAGGCGGCGGCCTTTCCGAAACTTCTCCGCGAATCTCCGACGGCCGACGCTGTAGCACCATTGCTCGAAGCAGCGGGTTTTGGCGTGGATTATGTGGCCGACCATGAAAATATCCGGCTCGCCGCCGTGCGACTGGAAGGAATCCGTTTAATCGACAATGTCCGGATCTAATCTTCTTTTCATCCTCACGGGTTCCATCGCCGGTTTCAAGGCCTGCGAGGCGATCTCTCAACTCGTCCAGCGTGGCCATCGCGTGCGCACCGTGGCGACGAAGGCGGCGTTGCAATTTATCGGGCCGGCGACGCTCGAAGGATTAACCGGCGCACCAGTCCTCACCGAGCTGTTCGCGCCCGGCGCCGCGCTGGAGCACATTAACCTCACGCGTTGGGCTGATGCCGTGGTCGTGTGTCCGGCTACGGCCAACACGATCAATCGTTTCGCTGCGGGTTTGGCTGAGGATCTCGCCGGCTCGCTGTTTTTGGCCCACGATCGTTCGAAACCGTTTCTCATCGCACCGGCAATGAATCCCGCGATGTGGGCGCATCCGGCGACGGTGGCTGCCGTCGAAAAACTCCAAGAATGGGGCGTGCGTTTTCTCCCGGTGGGTGAAGGGCGCACGGCCTGTGGTGAAGTGGGCGAGGGCCGCCTGGCCGAACCGGCGCGGATCGTAATCGCCGTCGAAGCCAGCCTCGCGAAACCGGTGCGACGGCTGCGGGTTCTCGTCACGAGCGGCGGCACGGCCGAGCCGATCGATGGCGTGCGTATTCTCACCAACACAAGCACTGGCAGTACCGGCGCGGGCATCGCTTCGCATCTGGCGCGCTGCGGCCACGACGTGGTTTTGCTGCGGGCCAGGTCAGCCGTGAAGGCGGACCTTGGCGTCAGTGACGAAACATTCTCCTCTTTCGCTGAGCTGGATGCCTCGCTGCATCGCGTGCTCGGGGAGGAAAATTTTGACGCGGTGATTCATTCGGCGGCGGTCAGCGATTTTGGCGTGGAAGCGGTGGGGACCGCCAGTGGCACTAATCCGCCGGGCGTGGCGAAGCTCGAATCGGGGCCGTCGCCTGTAACGGTGCATCTGCGCGCGTTGCCCAAACTGGTGGATTCGTTGCGCAGCTTGAGCCGCAATCCGGATTTGAAACTCGTCGCTTTTAAATTGACCACCAATGCCGCCGCGACGGAAGCGGTGGCCGCCGTGGAGACGCTGCTCCAGCGAACCGGCGCCGATTTCGTCGTCCACAACGATTTGTCGCAACGAGTGAATGGCGAAGATTTTCCAGCGACCATTTACAAATGGGGCGGCGGTGCGGTTCAGTCGTGCGCGACGCGGACCGAACTCGCGGAAGCCTTGGAAAAAGCGCTCGTCGCCACCGGTCCACAATTCGCCTGATCCTTTTTTCGTCATGCTCCTCTGTCTCGATATCGGCAACAGTCAGATTCACGGCGGCGTTTTCGACGGCGAAACGTTGCGCTGCCAGTTTCGCAAAACCACCAAGACGCCCGATTCGGCGGATGAACTCGGGAT
>JBEPTW010000013.1:0-39580 GCA_041691855.1 Verrucomicrobiota bacterium
AAACACTGAGAAAATCACCTTGAAATATCGCTTCTACTGCATGGATACGGCTTAGCGCAGTCGGGCCGCAACCCCACTACGAGCCGTGCGTTTCATCGGCGAAACGCCAACCAGCCATAAAAGAACGGCAGTGAACCAAACACCACGTTGGTGGCGTGGTAGCCGAGCTTTCGCCACCCATTGGTGAGGTAAACACTCACATCCAACACCCAGATCGCCGCAATCAACCGGATCAACCAAAACACCGCCAAAAATCCACATACGGCTCGTGCAAGAGAGGAGCCGCTGGCGAGTTCGGGCGCGTAAATCCAAGAACCCAGTCCAAAACTCACCAAGCAAAGTCCAATAAAAGCGTAGTAGGTGTGAAATAATCCTCGGGCAAAAGGAGATAGTTTCCTGGCTTCCGACCACAAACCAGTAACCCGAGGCATGAGCAGACCGGCCGCGATCAGTCCGATATAAGTAAGCGATGCGAGTTTGAGCAAAAGTTCAGTATTCATAGGAAGAGTTGGTGGAGGAATTGAAAAAGGGGAACGATCACGTGGTAAACGAAAGGAGGATGAAACAGCAACGGAAGCGGGATCGCAGTACATAGAAGCGCCCAAGCCCAGCCCTTCCCACCCACGCCCAAGCCGAGCGCTTTCCCCCACGAACTTTTTTCGACTGCAATGCCGCCACCCTGCAAAAGAAAATAAAGCGTCGGGCCGCCCCACCCCCCTCGCGCGGGCACGGAAACCACCGACTCGTGCACCAACCCGGAAACAAGAAAGACCAAGGCACCTGCACCATTTACGCCAAACCGATGCGCGAGCGGACGCAGTAACAACCGTCGGGCCGCATCGGCAAAAGCTGCGTTCCAACGCCCGCTCCAAAAACTCGCCAGTGAATCCGCCGCGATCGGTGCCCTCATAATAGGCGGTGCATTCACCCCGCGTCGCCGCCAACACCAGGAAACCACGTGCAACAGTCCAAAGTGCAGCACGAAAATAATCCCAATCATCCCGATCCAACCGACGAGCATGGGCTGACGCGTATTTGCGAACCAGGTCGCCCAACCACAAGCCAGCAACCCACCGACCAACTTCAGCACCGCCCAAGCCAATTCCGTCGATCGCGCGACCGGTCGCTTATCCTTACGATCAAACAAGAAAGCTCGCGCATCCATTCCCGGCCAAAGCACGAAGTAAGCGAACACCCGGCCCAGAGATGCCTGTCTCCACTCAACGACCACCACCAGTGTCAACCATTTGAGGACAATGAATTCGCTCACTGCCAATGCCCACATGGTCACCCACCCCGGAAAGTCGCGCGTGGCCCACCACGCGAGCACCGGGAGTACTACCACGCCGCTGGTGATGCGCTTGTCCAGAGTCATGGCGCAGACGGGTCAAGGGTGGACTTCGCGCGGACTTCAATCCGTTCCTTGCGGGCCGGCAACATTTCCGGAGTGGCGAGATTCCAAACCAAGCCCACGCGTTTGAATGCGCTCAACACCAGCCAGCCAACATCCCACTCGCCCGCTTTGATCCCGAGACGAGCCGATTCAGGATAGGCGTGGTGATTGTTGTGCCAGCTTTCGCCCATTGTGAGCAGAGCGAAACCCGGGACATTGTATCCTTGCACCGCGGCGCCTTCAATATGCCAGTGCTTACTACCGTGATTGTGCGCCATGTAGCCCACGAGCCAATGTCCGGTAAGCGAAACAAACAGCCGTACTCCGACGCCCCAAATTACCCAGCCCCAGCCACCAATCAGATAAAGGACGATGGCAAGTGGCAGTTGTTGCAGCATCCATGTTTTCTCCAACAGGGCATAAAATCGATCGCGCTTCACCCGATCTTCAATTTCGAAACGCGGCGGGTGCGCCAACCGGATGTCGCAGTGCAGTTGTTGATAAAAATCCTTCCACCATACATTCGTGTGAATGAAGAATGAGTGACAGGAGGGAAACCTTTGCGACCAATCACGAATATCATGCAGGTAGATGATCCGATAGGGCCCAGCGATGCCGACCAGGACCCCGAGATAGACGAAAACATATTCGAGCCAATCGGGGCAGGCATAGCTTTCATGGATCAAACGCCGGTGCATTCCAAGTGTATGACCAAGGCAGAGCGTGGTGACCGTCAGAATAAAACAAACGAGAACAGCCCCAAGGCTGATGGTAAACGGTGCCAAGACTACGGATGCGATCACGCTCGCCGTGTACCAAAGCGATTTATTCCACTTCCAATACACCGTTCCTTCACACGGATTCGTGACGGCATCCACCAATTGCATTCTTTTATGCGTACTCATGTTCCGGGAAGAGGCGGCGTTGATTGAGTGTCCATTAAGAGTCCGCGATTCACCAGCTCTTCCGCCGCGAAACACCAGATTGGATAGCGGAAAGCAAATCCAGCTTTCGACAAGCGGGTTGGTACGACGCGGCGGCTTTTTAATAGCAGTTCGGTTTCGGTCCGCAGGAAAAAAGTTCCGATCTCCAACGCCCAGCGCGGGACCGGAATCGCAACTTTTGTCCCGAGCGCACTGCGCAGCGCTTTCATGAAATCCCGATTGGGCTGCGGTTCCGGGGCGCAAAGATTGAACGCGCCCACCAAGTCTTCCCGCGCGATCAGAAAATCAACCGCGGCCACAAAATCGTCTTCGTGAATCCAGGAGACAAATTGGCGGCCATTTCCGAAACGCCCAAAGCCGAGGCGACAATGTCTCGCTAGTATCCAAAAAACTCCGCCGCAATCAGGGCTCATCGTCATGGCGGAGCGAAGCGCGACTTTGCGCGTGCGGGGAGTTTGTGCCGCCGCCAGCTCAGCTTCCCACGCCTTCGCGATCGCGATACTCTTGGCCCACAAGGCGGGGACGCCGGGTTCATTGCCGCCGATTTCCCCGGTCTCTTCGTCATTCGGCGCATCGAGGCGATGGGCATAAATTGTAGCTGTGCTCGCTTGCAACCAGACTCGCGGTGGATTTTTCGCCGCTGCAATCGCAATACCGACGATCCGCGTGGAATCCACCCGCGAGCTCATCATGGCGGCGAGATTCCGCGCATGGTAGCGGCAATCGACCGAGCGACCGGCCAGATTGATCACTACATCGGCACCGTCAATTTCGTCCGCCCACGGACCAAGCGTTTTCCCATCCCAAACGACGGTCCTCACGCCGTTATGCTGCGGCCAAAAAATTTCCGCGTTACGCGTGAGGATCACGCACTCGTCGCCGCGACGCCGGAATGCACGGACGAGCATTTGTCCAACCTGTCCACTACCGCCGGGGATGATGATTTTCATGACGCCGATTCCTTTCGTTTGAAGATTAAACAATCGAGAGCCGGACGTTTGCCGGCTGAAGATCAATCCGCCCGTTAGCTTTTGAGTGGGGGCGGTTCTGCGTGCGTGATTTCAGGCCGCATTCCCTTCCGCCGCATTTTGTCGAAGTTGAACATATTGAAGAAATGCATCGCCCCGAGCACGACGAGCACCACGCCGAGTTTTGTGCTGAGGAACTCAATCATCTCCTGTAGATCGTGCGGCTTATCGCCATAGCGCAGCGCGGTGGCGATGAATCCGAGGTTGATCAGGTAAAAGCCGACGACCAACAAATGATTGACCGAGTCGGCCATGTCTTCCCGCCCTCGAAATGCCTGCACGAGGAAAACCCGGCCATTCTTGTGCAGCGTCCCGGCGACCCAGACGGTCATTGCCAGCGCGATGGGCAAATAAATCAGATAGGAGATTACGGTATGATTCATAGGATTCCTTTATTTTAGTTATTTCTGTTAACTGAGAAATTTGAGGACAAATTTTTTTTACCCCGCCAGCCCAAAGACCTTGTCGCCCAACTTGAAAATTTTCCTGGCCGCTGAGGGTGACAGGGCTTGCGCTTTGTCAGCCCACGAAGAAGTCAACTCCATGAACTCGATCAGCTCCTTGAGTTTTTTGGCGGTGTAGTCGCTGTCCGCTTTGCCCGATTCCGCTGTGGCCGCGCACTCCCGCAAGGCGACGAGCGTAGGATCAATTTCGCGCTTTTTCCGCTCGCGCATGATGATCAGGAACATTTCCCAAATATCCTTCAGCGTCTCGAAATGTTCGCGCCGGTCGCCAAAGAGATGCACCACCCGGATCAGTCCCCAGCCCTGCAGTTCCTTCAGGCTCGTACTGACATTTGACCGGGCAACAGCGAGCGTTTCGCCGATCTCTTCCGCCGGAATCGGCTTCGGCGACAGCATGAGCAGCGCATGAACTTGCGCCACCGACCGATTGATTCCCCAACGCCAGCCCATTTCCCCCCAGTGGAGGATAAATTTTTCCATGGCGGGCGTCAGCTTCATGTCTATTTCTGTAATTACAGAAATATGAGGCGTCAAGATATTTTCGGCTATTTTCCGTTCGGTTCCTTGGTTTGCACCTCTCACAGCGACCGCCGATTTCGAGCGCTGTCAAAAGGCGGGGTTCTCAAAAATATCACTCGGCAAATGTCGGGCAATCATCGTGCTGGCGGCAACTAACCGCCTCGGCTTGGGTCTGTACGCATACATGTCCCGTGGTTGGAAAATTATTCTCTGGCTGGCCTTTGCGGCGGTCGTGGCGCTGGCCGCGCTGCCTTGGTGGCTGGGTTGGGCGCTGCGCCCGATTTTGCGCGCGGAACGGATTACGTTCGATCGCTATGAACGCGTTGGCTACGGGAGTTTCAAGCTACACCAGGCCCAGTATACGCATCCGAGCGTCGTCATCACGGCGTCGGAGGTTCAAGCCGACACGCCCTTGATTTGGGTGGCGCAACGATTACGCGGCGGCGAACCGGTGATCACCGTCAACCATTGGTCGCTGCGACACACGCCCACGCCTTCGGTCCCGGGCGAAAAGCGAACCCTCAATGGCATGGCCGATTTGCAACGACTGCTGATCTGGCTCGTGCCCATTTTACATCGTTGGCTGCCGTTGGTTTATCTCGACGATGGCGAGTTGCGCGGGATCACGCCGGAAATGACGCTGGCGCACGGCGTGTGGCATGACTCGACGTTGAAAGCGAACGGAGTGGATCTTGTCGGCTGGGCTCTGGACGTCGTCATCGCGACCAAACCTGACCACTCGTTCGCCGTGACCGCGCGCAGTATCGCGAAGGACGCGAGGGTGGATCTCGCGTGGTCCGCATCGGCAGTCACTGGAACAGGCGCGTGGTGGGATCAACCCGTGCAACTTAGCGCGCATTATGCGGACGAAGGCTGGTTGCCGGCCACGGCCGATTTCACCGCGGTCAATTGGGATCTGGCCTCGAGCCGGTTGAAACTCGGCGCTCCGTATGAACGAGTGCACGGTCAGGCACGTCTGCAATGGAGCAATGAGGCGTATGATGTTTCGCTCAACGTGAAAGCGCTGCCGGCTGCCAATGCGAAAGCGCCGGCGTTTGAAGCTCAGGCGAGTGCCCATGGTAATTTTCAGGACGTCACGTTAACCGCGTTGCACATCGATGCGCCGTTTGCCACGGCGAAGCTTTCCGCACCCGTCACGTTCAGTGTGGCGCATCCGCTGACCGCGAGCGCCGCAGAATTGTCCGTCAAAGTGGACCTAGCAAAATTGCCTTGGATTGAAGCCCGCGGCACGGCGGAAGGACACGTGACGGTTTCGCCGGAGGAGACCGGCTCACGCCAAACCTTTGAACTGGATTTTGTCGGAGTCTCTTCGCAAAACTTTTCGCTGGAAAAAGGCCGCGTGCGCGGCGTGCTGACGTGGCCGAAACTGACGCTCGAAACCTTCGACGCCCAGCTCGACAAAAACAGTTCGATCAGTGCACGCGGTGCGATCGACTGGCAAACGCGCGAGCTCAGCGACGTGACATTGCAGGCAAAACTCGTCGGCTCGGCTTTCCTCGCCCACTGGTTGCCACAGGGTGCGGGTTGGGCGACAGCGAAAATTTCCGCCTCGGCGCAAGGTCCACTTGAGGCCCCGCACCATCGCGGGACGCTCACCCTCACGCAGGCAACGCTCAAGCCACTTCAGCCAATGGCCATCGATGCGTCATGGCAGGGAACGGGTGCCAACGTCGAAATCGAATCCGCACAGGTCGCAGCCGGTGAATCCAACCTCAATCTCGCCGGCTTGGTTGCGCCAGGAAATTTTCAACTCACGAAATTGATTTTCTCGCCGCATGGAGAAACTGCATTGCAACTGTCCGCGCCCGCGCACCTGTCGTGGTCGCCAGTGTGGAGCATCGACGATTTCCGGTTAACCGGATCGACGAAAGGAAATACGGCCGATGGCCGCGTGGCGTCGGCGATTCAAATCACGGGAAAAGGCGGGAACAATGGCACGATTGCATTGAACGCGACGGAGTTTGATTCCGCGTGGTTGCAGGATTGGTTCGCAGTCACCGGTCCGCATTGGCTGGTGCACACCTTGCTGGCCCACGGTCGTGACGTGCATGGCGTGCTGGCGTTCGACATGACGATGACCGGACAAATCGCGATGGACCCGCGACCGGCGGAATTCCGATTGAACGCAACCGGTGACGCGAGCGGGATTCAATTGAAGGAACTGACCGTCGTGGAATCCAAGCGCGAGCTCACGCGCGCCAGCGGAAAACTGCCCATCGCGGTGAAACTCAGTCCCGACATGCAGCTGTCGTTCGATGAAAATGCGCCGCTGGAACTGTCGGCGGTCACCGAACCCGACTCACCGTTGTGGTCGGCTCTTTCGTCTTACACCGGACTTACGCTGACGAAACCCGAGGCAAAAATTGAACTAAAGGGAACCCTGCGCGCGCCGGTGGGCGACGTGCAGTTGCAGGTGGCGCGCTTCGGACTGAGCGGAAAACAGTTTAAATTTTCCCTACCTGAATTCGAGAATCTCACTCTCGCCCTGCAGCTGAACCGTGAGACGGTCACGCTCACGAAGCTGTCCACGCAGGTCGATGGACAAACCCTGCAGGCCAGCGGAAAAATGCCGATGGACGATGAGCATTGGAACCAGCTGCTGCATCAACCGGCGGCGTTCGATTGGAACACGGCGACCGCGCACGTGGAAATTCCCGATGCCGATCTCGCCGTCCTCAGCAAGCACCTGCCGAATTTGATCGCGCCAAAAGGCCGGTTGCGCGCCCGCGTCGATCTTGCCGCCGGTGGGAAATTTTCCGGCGAACTTCACCTTGTCGATGCGACGGCGCGTCCGCTGCCGCCCTTCAGCACGTTGCAGGAAATTAATGCGGATCTGACTCTGGCCGACCACACGCTGACGGTGCAGAAATTGACCGCAAAGCTCGGCAGCGAACCAGTCGTCGTCGACGGCAGCGTAACGCTCGTGCCGGGCGAAGCGCCGCGCCTCGCGCTCGGGCTCAAGGGCACCAACCTCCCGCTCGTCCGCAACACCAGTTTGCTGATCCGCAACGATGTCGATCTCCACGCGATTACCGATGCGAAAGGCATCACGCGAGTTTCCGGTACGATCACGCTGCGGGACTGTCTGGTGCTGGCGAATCTCAGTGCGTTGTTGCCCACGGGCCAGCGCGGCGTGACGCGACAGCCTCCTTATTTTAGCGTGGATGTGGACCCATTTCGCTCGTGGCCGCTGGCGGTGGAGGTGCGCGGACAACAGGCGATTCGTATTCGGACCACGGTCTTTAACGGCACGGCGTCGGCGCGCTTTCAACTCGGGGGAACTTTGGGTGAACCTCGCGCCGTGGGCGAGCTCACGGTCAACGACGGACAAGTCCTGTTTCCGTTCGCCACTTTCACCGTGCAATCCGGCACGCTCCGTTTGCGGGAATCCGATCCCTTTCACGCCGTCGTCAACGTCACCGCCAACTCGCAGCGTCACGACTACCAATTGCGCCTCGAAGCGACCGGCGAATTGCCGACGCCCAATCTCGTGCTGTCCTCCACCCCGGCCCTCGAGGCGGAGGATGTACTCCTGATGGTGATGACTGGCCAGCCGCCGTCGAACGACGCGACCACGACGTCATCCGCTGGCCAGCGACTCGCGGTCCTCGGCGCGTATCTCGGCAAGGGAATTTTCGACGATCTCGGCTATGGCGGGGAAAACCGCTTGGAGATTTCCACCGGCGAACAGGTTTCGCTGCAAGGACGCGAGACGTATGATTTCGATTATAAATTAAGCAAACGTTGGTCCCTCACCGGGGAATACGACCGGTTCGACAGCTACAATGCGGGCTTGAAATGGCACGTGTACACCCAGGAGAGCAAACCGGTTGAGAAGAAATAATCATCCTCGAATGGAAATGCGCACCGTTCGTGTAGACCAAAGGGGAGCCACAGCGACCTCGCCGTGGTCGCGCGCGAATCCGCAGCGGGGTCGCTGCGGCTCCATTCTCGGGAAAATCTTCGTTGCCTGCGCACTGCTCTGCGCGCTGCAACTGCCCGCGGCGGAATTGCGCGTGCGCGGACTCGGCTGGTTTGGCAATCGCAAGGCGGAACAACGTTTAAAACTTTTACTCGGCGAACTGCACAATCCGACCCTCGACGCCAACGCGATTGAGGACGCCGCGCTGGTTCTGATTTCGTCGGTGAGCGACGACGGTTATCTCGAACCAAAACTGACGGCCCACGTTACGCTCAAGGACGGGACCGCGGCGGAGTATCCGCTCGACGCGACCCTGGAACACTCCTTGCCCCGCCCCCTCGCAGCCACCGCCGCCACGCTGAGCCTCGATCGCGGCAAACGTTTCACCCTCCAGGAAATCACTTTCACGGGCCTGCTGGCGTTAACAGAAAAGGATGCCCGTGGATTTTTTGTAGGAGAAGGTCTGCTAATTCCGCTCGCCTCGGAACGCATCTATTCGCCCGGCCACCTTCAGCGCGACGAGAGCAATCTCGAGGAGGCGTTGCGGCAACAGGGTTACGCCGACGCAGCCGTGACCACGGGCAACGTGCAGGTGGACCACGCCACCGGAAAAGTGAGCGCGGCAATCAATATCCATGAAGGCCGCCTGTGGAACGTGACGGCGGTTAATTTCTCGGTCACCGATCACAGCGAGCCGCCGGAGAAAATCGTGGCGAATCGAATCGGTGAACATTGGACATCGCTCTGGCGACAGGATACGGCGACTGCCATTCGACGTTGGTACTATGTGCGCGGCCATCCGGACGTGCAGGTTAAACTGGTCCCGGAGACCGCCGACGCAGGCGACGGAACGAAATCGGTAACGGTCGTCGCTCAGATTACGCCCGGGCCGGTGGTTCACGTCGGTGAAGTGCAGATCACCGGCAATACCCACACCCGCGAAAAAACCATCCGGCGACTGATACCGGGAAAGACGGGAGATTTGCTCAATCCAATCCGTTTCGACAACGGTCAGGCACGGATTTCGCAACTCGGCGTTTTCCGCGCCGTCAATCTTAACTATGCGCCGCCAGATGCCAATGTGCGCGACGTGCATTACGACGTGACGGAAGGCAAACTACAGGAACTGAGTCTGCTCGCCGGTTACGGCAGCTACGAGCAGCTGCGCGGTGGATTCGAGTGGCAACATTTCAACCTCTTCGATCGCGCACACACGGACAGTCTGAAAGTCATCCAGTCGATGAAGAGTTCGCAGGCGGATTACGTCTATACGGTGCCCGAGCTTTTCGGTACGACCACGGACGGCAGCGTCCGGCTTTACGGTCTCCGCCGAGATGAACTTTCATTCCGCCGCGAAGAATACGGCGCGAATGTTTCGGTGCTGTGGCCGTTGCGCCGGATCGGCTTGGTCCTCACGACCGGTTATACTTTCAAGCATCTGAACAACGTGAATAGCGAACTCGCGACGCGCGCGACCGATGAAAATCAAGCGGATGTCGCGAGCTTGGACTTTGGCCTCGTGCGCGACCGGCGCGACAATCCGCTGCGACCGAAAAAAGGCTATAAGCTTTCCGCGCAAGTCGAAGCCGCGAATCGTGCGCTCGGGGGAGAAGTCGTTTATCAACAAATCATCCTCGACGCATCGTACCACACGAACTGGGGTAACGGCCGGTGGCTTCACGCGGGCGTTTCGCACGGCATCGTCACTACCCTCGGTGCGTCGGACGACAAAAACCTGCCAGTGAGCGTCCTTTTTTATCCCGGTGGTGAAGGGTCGATCCGCGGATTTCAAAAGGGCGAAGCTGCGCCACGCACGGCCGATGGCCAATTTGTCGGTGCGAAATCCTATCTGCTGTTCAACCTCGAGTTGGAGCAGGCACTCACCGCGAAATGGTCGGTGGTTGCGTTTGGTGACGCACTTGGTGAAGCCGCTCATCTCTCCAACTATCCGTTTTCCGAAAAACTCTATTCGGTCGGACTCGGCGTGCGGTACCAAACAATCATTGGCCCCGTTCGCTTGGAATACGGCCACAATCTCAACCCCCGTCCGAAGGACCCCTCGGGCACCCTGCTCTTTTCCATCGGATTTCCGTTTTGACGTTGTCTTTGCCGGTGGCACCGGAAGGACTTTCCCGAGTCATACATTTCATGATAAAACTTACCGTTCTCTGGTTTGCGCTCGGATTGGCATTTGTCGCAGCGGGCTGCTCCTCGGTGTATTACGACACCATGGAGAAATTCGGCTACGCCAAACGAGATTTGCTGGTGGAACGCGTCGACGACACCCGGAAAGCGCAGGCGGAAGCGAAGGAACAGTTCGCCAGCGCCCTCGAGCATTTTCTCGCGGTCACGAAAGTCGACGGCGGCGAACTTCAGCGGAAATACGATGACCTCAACAAACAATACGCGCGCAGCGAATCGGCCGCGAAGGAAGTTCATTCCCGCATCGCCGCAGTCGAGGACGTGGCCGAGGCGCTTTTCCGGGAATGGAAACAGGAGTTATCCCAGTACTCGAATCCATCGTTGCGCAATGAAAGCCAGCGACAGCTCAACGCCACCCGCCGGCGCTATGACGACCTGATCCAGCTGATGCGCCGCGCGGCTGACCGCATGGACCCGGTGCTCGCGACCTTCCACGACCAAGTGCTGTTTCTTAAGCACAACCTCAACGCCCGCGCGATCGCGTCGTTGGATACGACCAACAGCACGCTGCAAGCCGACATCTCGCGTCTGATCGCCGACATGGATGCTTCGATTAAGGAATCCGAGTCGTTCATCAATTCACTGAAGGCCCAGTGAGTCGTTTCGACGAACTCATGACCCCGAGCGTGCCGCCAAGCTGGACCGCCGCCCCGCTTTCGGCGCGCTCGCGATGACAAAAACAGGTGAGACCGGTCGGCTTCGGTAAAAAGCCGGTTAAGGCGCGGTAAAGCGTTCGCCAAAAAGCGTCACGCGCCGGCGCCGCCCTTGCTTCAAAGCGGACGAATGCAGGAAGCTCGGCTCATGAACCCTCTCGGCTTGCCCGCGATTCTCACCGGCTTTGTGCTCATCCAGATCATTCACAGCGCGCTCGTCGCCCTCGCGCGCTGGCAGGGCAAGGAACGCCCGCCGGTCACCGGCAAACTCCTACGACCGCCCGGCGAACACCTGCGCGTGCGCCTGAATTTGCTGGAAGACCGCGCGCGCTGGTTGCTCATCGCAACGACGGCGGTACCGGTCGTCATTCTGTTGTGCGGTGCACTCGCGCTCGCGGACCGTCCGGCCGGGGACGACGGTCTCGCTCTCCCGATTGTGATCGGCGTTGCGTTTGTTCTCACCGCCGGAGTGGGCGCCTATTTTCTGTTTCGCACCTTCACCGAACGGCGCACTTGCTGTCGCGCACTCCAGGGTCACCGGATCGTCAACGACAGCCTCGCGTCACTCATTCCCGCGGGCTTTAAAATTTTTCACGATGTCCCCACCGACGCGGGTAATAGTGAAGGCAATCTCCATCACATTATCATCGGTAACAGCGGCATCTTCGCAATCGAGGCCAGCACCCCCGCCAGCCGCAAAGCCACTCCGGGCCGCAAACCCCAGGAGATTATTTTCGACGGCGATCAATTAATTTATCCGTGGGGTCAGGACACGCTGGCCTTGGTTCCCGCCCGACGCAAAGCCGAGTGGCTCGCCGAATGGATTTACCAGTTGGTGGGCGAGCGCACCTCGGTTAACGCCGTCCTGACGTTCCCCGGCTGGTGGATCACGTGCACGGCCAATCGCGATTTGCGCGTTTGCAATCCCGACCAACTCGCCGCGCTCATGCTGCAAGCGGGAAGCGCCGGAATTTCCGAGCACACCCGCAATTTGATTATTCGCAGCCTGGAAGTTCGCTGCCGGGACGTGGAATTTTAAAACCAACCCCGAAAAGGGTCGGAGGCTCTGTTAGAGAAATAGAGGGCGTGAGCGATTGAGTGCGTGGACGCTCGTCGTCTTTCCGCCCAGCGTTTACTTCAACATTTCGGTCAGCAATGGCTCCATCGCGGCGGCCCAGAGTTGATAGCCCGCTGCGTTCGGATGGAGTTGGTCGGGCATGATCGCGAATGGGATCTTGCCGTCCTGACCAACGAAAACACTGTTGATATCGAGGAAACGGATGTTCTGACCGTCATCGAGTTTCGCGAGCTCGGCATTGACCGCATTGATCACGGCCATGCGCTTGGTCGCGTCGGCCACGAAGGCTTCGGGGATGTGGCCTTCCTTGTCCTTGCGGGCGCCACGGGGGAAAATGGCGAGCAACAAAACCTTGGTGGCGGGAATTTTAGTCCGGATAAGTTCAACGATTTTTTTATCGGCGGCAAAAATTTCGGCGGCGGTATTCGCGCCAGTGTTATTGGTTCCGAGCATGAGGACGGTCACTTTCGGGGCGAGGCCGTCGAGTTCCCCGTTGGCGATGCGCCAGATCACATGCTGAGTCTGATCGCCACTGATGCCGAAATTGGCGGGTTGGTCTTTGCCGTAATAATGCTCCCAAATATGCGGAGCTTTGGTCCAACCGGAGGTGATCGAATCGCCGACGAAAAGAAGTCCAATCGGACCCGATTTGCCTCGAGCCAGGAAAGATTCGTGCATCTTGAGGAAGCCACCCTTGTCTTTCTTCGGAATGGGGGCGGAGGCGTCGACTTTGACCTCCGCTGCGGCGGGTGTTGGGGCAGCAACGGGCGTTTGGGCCGCGGCGAAAGGCAGGAGAGCGATGAGGGCGAACGTAGAGAGCAATTTTTTCATAGGGTAAGACGTCTGTTGATAGCGGCCGAAAAGATGCACGCAATCCCGCAACTTGGAAGTTCGCCGCCACATGGAAGTTTTTAGGTGCAACCCGATTTCGATCTATCAGGCGAGGCGCCCGCTGCTCCAGTGGGGATTCGGTCGGTCGTCGTTTCCTGCTTTTCGTTTCGTTTGTTTTGGCTGATTCATGGGTTACTCAAAATCCATGGCCCAATCGTCCACCAACAATGCTTTTCGTCGCCATGTGTGGCCGCTCTTTCTGCGGGATCGCTGGCTGCTGGTCGGTGCGTTGGTCCTGAACGGCGTTCACGGCGCGGCGATTGCGTTGCAGAACGTTTATCCCAAATGGCTTTTCTCGAAAGTACTCGAGCCGAAAGACCTCACGACAGCTCAACGCTGGATTGAATTGGCGTGGCTGGTGGGCGGGTACCTCGCAATTTCTCTGGTGGTGCGCATGGCGGCGTGGCACGCGGGTTATCGGATGTTCACGTGGGTACGCGAACGCGTGGTGTTTTCCCTTCGCGGACACTTCTTCCGTCACGTCAATCATCTCTGCCTGCGTTTTCACGGCGAACATCCGTCGGGGGAATTGTTCAGTTATCTTTTTGGTACGCCACTGAACAACGTGATGGGGTTTTTCCAACACACCTCAATGTCCGTTCCCGGGGCAATCATCACGGTTCTCACCACGCTTGGCATGTTCTGGATCTGGGATTGGGCGATCGCTTCCGTGCTGATGATCACTTCGTTTGCGAATGTCGTGCTGATGCTCCGCGCCCGCGAAAAAATGCAAAAGATCAGCAACGAATTTCAAACCGCCGAAGGAGACATCAGCGGACGCGTGGCCGATTTATTGCGGGGCAACCGAGCGGTTAAACTCTACGCGATGGAGGAACAGGTCGCGCAGGACTTTGACCGCCAAGCCCTGGTCATCGGCAAAAAATCCTACGAGCGCGACGTGCTGAGTCATATCGAATACATGAAGCAGGAAGGCTTCGGTTATTTCTGCTTCGCCGCGTTACTGACGGCTTGTACGTGGCGTTATCTCGGCGGCAAACATGTCGACCTTGGCACGGTGGCGGCGTGTCTGGCCTCATTCGCGGGTCTCAACTGGCCAATTCAGGTCATCTTTCAGGCATTCAGTTTGTGGGGCAATGCCGAGGCGTCGATCAATCGCATCGGCGCGGTCCTCGACACGCCCAGCACCACGCCCGATCCGGAAGGCGCCGTTGCCATTGTGCCACCCAGCGCGGACATCGTCTTCGATCACGTCAGCTTCGCGTACGAGCCCGGACGGCCGGTGTTGAACGACGTGTCCCTGACGATTCCGCGCGGACAACGCATCGCGCTGGTCGGTCCATCGGGCGCCGGCAAGAGCACGCTCGCGCAACTTTTGCTGCGACTTTACGATCCGCAATCCGGCGCAGTACGACTCGGCGGCATCGACCTGCGTAAGTTCGATGCGAGCGATCTCCGCAAGGAATTCGGCGTAGTTCCGCAGGACCCGTTTATATTCCGCACCACGATGCGCGACAATGTGCGGGTGGCCCGCCCCGACGCAAACGACGATGACATTCGCCGCGCCTGCGAGCTGGCCAATGCGTGGGAATTCATTGCCAAGCTCCCCGGCGGGCTTGATGCGCAGGTTGGCGAAGGCGGTTCGTCGCTTTCGGGCGGACAGCGTCAACGGCTCTCGATCGCGCGCGCGCTGTTGACCGAACCGGAATGTTTCATCTTCGACGAAGCGACGAGTGCTCTCGATACGTTGAGTGAAAAACTGATCCAGGATGCGCTCGAAAAAAACCTTGGCGGACGCACGGTGATCTTCATCGCCCACCGGCTCGCAACCGTGAAAAATTGCGACCGCCTGTTGGTAATCGCGGATGGGCGCGTGGCGCAGGACGGGACGTATGATGAGCTCGTGGGGCACGCGGGGTTGTTTCGGGAATTGGTGCACGGACAATCGTTGCGGGAGTAAGGTGCGATGGCGCACGATTGCGGGAATTCGCAGACGGAATCCCGCGCGAACACGCGACGGCGGGGGTCGCCATCGCTCCGGTTTGGAATTTCGTGGAGTCGCGGCGACCGCGCCCTGGATTTCTCCGATTGCTTGCGCCGCGTTCGGCAAGTGGCTCTATTCTTCCTCATGGATGCCTACACCAAAGCCCGCCAGTTGATTGATGCCGCCCATTCGACCGATCCGAAAACCACCTCTGACGGAAAGCCGGCGGAATTGGTTTACGCTGAACGCATGGAAGCGTGGGTCGTTCGCATTTCCCCCGACGCTACTCCGCTACTGCGGCTCGCTGCGCGCTGTCAGCATCTGGAGCGCTGGAGTGTACCGCGAGCGACGTTTCCGGACGGCAAGGTGGGTTATCTCAATTGGCGTCGCTCGCTCTACGTGAAACAAGCCGCGCGCGCGAAGGAACTACTGCAGCAGGCCGTTGTTCCCGACACTGAAGCCGATGAAGCAGCGGCGTGGGTTGCCAAATCCGGTTTGAAAACAAATCCCGGCACGCAAGCGCTGGAAGACGCGGCCTGTCTGGTTTTCCTCGAAAACGAAATTGAGGACTTCGCGGCCCAGCACGCGGAATACCCCGCCGAAAAATTCGTGGATATCATCAAGAAGACCTGGCGAAAAATGAGTCTGCCGGCGCAGCAAGCCGCGCTGGGATTGAATTTGCGCCCGGATATCGCGGCACTGGTGAAAGCTGCGGTGGCTTGAGCTGCGTCCGGATTCAATGGAGCCACGACGACCTCGCCGTGGTTCGAGGGATTCCGCAGCGAGGTCGCTGCGGCTCCATCAATAGGCTCGCTCGCCGCTTGCGTTGATCGCGGCGGCTGACTCAAATCGCGTGGTTGTCCACTTCTGCGCGAAAGTCTTCCTCTCTTCGCTGGCGCTGGCTTTTGCCGGTGTTGGCACTCGTCGCGTTGTTTCATTGGTCGCCGGTCAGCTGCGCGCTCGATTGGGCGTTTTTCGATGCCGCCAGCCGGCATCCGCTGCATGAAGCGCCCATTCCAAAAAATTCGGCCATCGTTTTGATCGACGAGCAGACCATGAAGGCCATGAGCAACCTTGGGCTGCGCTGGCCATTTCCACGAACGATTTTTGCGCAGTTGATCGTCGCCTTGCAACAGGCAGGCGCCGAACGCGTCCTCGCGGATTTCACCTTTTTCGACGAATCCGAACCGCTCGAGGATGCAACCCTCGCCTCGGTTGCGGCGGTGTCACCGGCGGTTATTTTGGCCCGCACCAAGGAACGACCACCGGTTTTTTGGAACCGCGAGTTTGTCGCAGCTCATGCGACATTTTTTGCGAAGCCACGCACCGGATTGGTGGAATTTCCCGCGGATGCCGATGGTGTGGCCCGGACGTACGTGACGGACGGTTCCCTGGCCGCCGCGGCGTTTGATCCGCCGGCGACGGCGCCGCCCCGACGATTGATCCGGTGGCACGGTCCTTTGAATACACTCGCCGCAAAAGGAGTCGCCGTGCTTTCCGCTGCGCCCTTCATCGACGCCGGACGGGATATCGTGAGCCGGTTGCAGGCGGCGGACCCGGATCTGGGTCCGCAGAAGTTTGCCGCCGTGTTGGCGAAGGAACCGCACATGCGCAGTGCGCTCGCGGACGCCATTCGCGGTCGGGTGGTTTTTGTGGGAGTCAACGCCAGCGGCACATCGGATTTAAAACCCGTGCCAGTCGGCGACGTACAACCCGGGGTTTTATTGCACTGGACCGCGTGGACCAATCTCGCTGGAACGGGTTTTATCACCCCTGTGGCGCGTCCAATTATGTTCTTCGTCGCATTGCTGGTGAGCGGCGCGATCATCTGGGCCGGGCGACGGCAAATCGGGTTGGCGGCACCTTTGTGGATGGCCGGAATCCTTGCGGTGATTTTCATCGCGGGATCGTACGCCCTGTTGTCTGCGGGCTGGTATGTTCCACCCGCCACGCCCGCTGCGGGGATCCTGCTGACGTTGCTCGGTGTGGTGGCCGAAACGCTCTGGGTTGAACAGGCAAGGAAGCGGGAAATTCAATCGATGTTCGGCGCGTATGTTGACCCGGAAGTGGTCGCCCAACTCGTGCGCAATCCGGATTCAATTCAGCTCGGCGGCGAACGTCGCGAGGCTACGGTTTTCTTTTCGGATCTCGCCGGCTTCACCGATCTCTCGGAAAAACTTCCCCCGGAACAAATGGTCGAGGTGGTCAATGCGTACCTCGAGCAAACCAGCGAGTGCCTGCATAAACACGGCGCTTACGTGGATAAATACATCGGCGACGCCGTCATGGCGGTGTTTGGGGTTCCGCTACCGTTGCCCGACCACGCCATCGCCGCGTGCAAATCGGCGCTGGAAGCCCATCGCGCGATCGAGACCATCAACGAAAAATACGCCGCGAAAGTCGGCATAAAACTCAAAGTCCGCATCGGCCTCAACACCGGCGAAATGATTGTCGGCAACCTCGGTTCGTCGCGGAAGAAAAATTATACCGTCATGGGCGATGCCGTTAATCTCGCCTCACGCCTCGAGGGCGCAAACAAAGCCTTTGGCACCGGCATCCTCATCGGCCATGAAACGGCGCGGCGCGTCCAAGGCGCCATCGTTACGCGGCCGCTCGCTCGTTTGCGAGTGAAGGGAAAGGCGCAGGCGATCGAGGTACATACGCTGCACGGGTTGCCGGAGGAATTGTCGCCCACGGAGCGCGAGTTTATCGCCGCCTACCGCGCAGGCTACGACGCGTACTTCGGCGGGCGATTTGCCGAAGGGGCCGCAGCGTTGAAGCGGGCCGATGGTATAATCGCGGGCGACTTGACCACGGCTCGCCTTCGCGAGGAATGTGAACGTTACTCTGCCACTCCGCCGCCCGCCGGGTGGGAACCGATTTTAACCCTCGAATCCAAATGAAAATCCGCACTGCCCTGCGTCCCTGGCTGGTCGCCTCCCTGCTCGGTGCCGTTATGTGCATCGACGCCGCTTTCTCGACTGGCGGTACCGCTTACACTAAACGTTACAAAACCACTTTGCTCGCCGAACCTTCCGCGCAGGCAACAGCGGTCGGGGAACTCCCGCTCGCGCAGAAAGTGAGGATCGAACAAGTGCAGGGAAACTGGCTCAAGGTGAACGGCGGATCCGCCACCGGCTGGGTTTTTCTCGGCAGCTTAAGTGAAACCAAACCCGATGAGGGCAAAGGTTTCGACGGCGCACCGATGATGGCAAGCGAGACGACCGCGACCGCTGCGGCGCGGCCACTGACACCTGCGGCCGACGAGTATTCCCAGCGGCGAAACCTCGGCAGCGCGAGCGATGATTTAAATTGGATGATCAACGAATGCGCCAGGATCAACCCGGCGCAAGTGGAACATTATCTGAAAACGCAGCGGAAGGGGGAATACCAATGAACGCACGTTTCGCATTGGTCCCGGCGATTATTTTCGTTTTCGCGGCGCACGCGGTCGCCTTCGATTTCGGCGGCTTGGGCAACGCCCTGGGCAACGATAGAATCAACCAAGGCATCGATACGGCCAAGGATCTCGGAAAAGTGGCGAAGGGGATCGCCGGGATCGGGCCTGAAGAAGAAAAAGCGATCGGCGATTCCGTCGCGCTCGAAATTGTTGGTCGCTACGGCGGGCTCGTCCGCGATGACGCGATCATGCTCCGCGTCAATCTTGTCGGTCGCTCGCTGGCGCGCTACTCAGATCGTCCTGACTTGAGTTGGCGATTCGCAGTTCTCGATTCATCTTCAGTGAACGCTTTTTCCGCGCCGGCGGGATATGTTTTCATTACCCGCGGCTTGTACGATCTCGCCGCTGACGACGATGCGCTGGCCGGCATCCTCGGTCACGAAATCGCCCACATTACCCGCAAGCATGCGCTCAACATCATCGCCAAGAGCGACGCGCTCTCCGGGGCCACAAGTCAGCTCGTTAAACGCAGCAGCAGCGCGCGGGCGCTCGATTCCCAATTGCAGCAATTCGATCTGGGCATCGGAAAGATCACTCAAACGTTGTTTGAAACCGGTTTTGCGCCCCAATCGGAATTCGAAGCCGATAAAGTGGGCCACGATCTCGCCGCGCTCACCGGTTTTGCGCCCGGCGGGTTGCGCGGGGTGCTCGTCCACTTACAGCACCGCGGCGGTCAGGTGGAAAAAGTGTTTTCCACTCATCCGCCGTTGAATGTGCGTATCAGCCGTCTGCCCGATGAACCCGCGATGCTATCGCCCTCGTGGTCGGCGTCCGGAAAAACAGGGCGCAACACGTCGGCGACCCGTGAAACCTCCAGCAAGCTGGATGAGGACGACGAAAATTTCGCCAAAGGCGCGAAGTGATCGGCGCGAGTCCGAAAAGTTCCGTTGCGATTCGCGCGTGCCTTGATTGCTTCCCGGCGTGATCAAAAAAGTTTTCCTTGGCCTAGGACTTTTGTTTCTCGCTGCGCAATTCATCCGCCCGGCGAAAAATATTTCGGTCGCGGCGGACACCGCCGACATTGGCACCAAGTACGCCGTGCCGCCGGATGTGAAACGAGTGCTGCAAAAGGCATGTTATGACTGTCATTCAAATCGAACGCGCTACCCGTGGTACGCCGAAATCCAACCGGTGGGTTGGTGGCTGGCAAAGCACGTAAAGGACGGAAAACAGCATCTGAATTTTTCAGAGTTCGCCACGTATTCCTCGAAACGTACCGCAGATAAACTGGATCAGATTTCGGATGAAGTTTCGCAACAAGCGATGCCTCTTCCGTCCTACAAATGGGGTCATCGGGAGGCGCGATTGACGGCCAGCGAAATGAAAATGCTGACCGATTGGGCCGACGCTCTGCATGACGAAATCGCGCCCGATTAAGTCGGCGTTGAGTCGTTAAAATCGCCGGAAGTTACGGTCAATTTGCCTCCGTGTTGGGTGAGCATTTCCCGCCTATTGGCAGGCTGTTTGTGTACAACGGGTTTCACCGTTGTAATCGCTGGGCGTCTCCGATGCGGACGTATTGTGAGGAACGCCGGTTACGTTTTTGCTCGAAATATTGAAGCCGTTTTTACTCCGGAAACTGAAACCGGACTGGGATCGTCCCGTCTTGTGACGATATATTCATATTACAATGAAAATTAAACGCACTTCGAAGTTTCCCGCCGCGATCATTCTGCTGGGAGCAGTTTTCGCTTTCGCCACTGTCTCCAACGCCGCGACCAAGGCACCCAAA
This sequence comes from Verrucomicrobiota bacterium, assembly GCA_041691855.1. Classification (GTDB taxonomy): domain Bacteria; phylum Verrucomicrobiota; class Verrucomicrobiia; order Opitutales; family Opitutaceae; genus Lacunisphaera. The sequence goes on from JBEPTW010000013.1 coordinate 20,250, forward strand.
ATCAAGCCGCCCAAAGTCACCACCGAAACCAAGTATATCGGACCGGCCACCGAACAGGTCGTCGTGACGGAAAAATACAGGGATGGAACGGTTATCCGCGTTGTCCAAATTATCCATCCTGACGGCAGCAGCGAGACCAGTGGCGTTCGTCTCGTAGCAACCTCGAAGAGTTAAGTTGGCGTTTTCTATCAGGCCGCCCGCACTAAATGTGCGGCGGCCTTTTTTTGTTTTTGGAGGCCGCTCGCGTGCTCTGGCGTTGCGCCGGTCAGAGAGGTGAATCACCTTTACGGAAAAACCCTTGCCGCCAAGCTGCGTTCGATTCCCCACCGCCAATTTCCTTGAGCACGTTCCCCACGAAAAAACCTGCGTTCCGGACAACGAATGTATGGGGCTGGGTTCCGACTCTGTATTTCGCCGAGGGAATTCCTTATGTGGTGGTGACGAGTCTATCGGTGGTGATGTATAAAAACTTTCAGGTTTCGAATACCGAGATCGCATTTTATACGAGTTGGCTGTCGTTGCCTTGGGTGATCAAACCGTTCTGGTCGCCGCTCGTGGATCGGTTTCGCACGAAACGGTTTTGGATCGTCGCGTTGCAATTGGGTCTCGGCGCATCGCTGGCGTTGGTGGCGCTGACGGTGCGCGGTCCGGCTTTTTTTCGCGGCTCGCTCGCTCTTTTCTGGCTCATTGCGTTCGCGTCGGCGACTCACGATATCGCCGCTGACGGTTTTTATCTGCTCGCACTTCCACCCGATCAACAAGCGGCGTTTGTCGGAGTCCGGAGTACATTTTATAAATTGGCGATGCTGGCCGGCCAAGGCGGTTTGGTCTGGCTGGCCGGAGAGTTTCTCGCGACGCGGTCGGACGTGGGACGCGCCTGGTCGTTGGTGTATTGGCTAACAGCCGCCGGATTCGTCGCGATCAGCCTCTATCATTTGGTGGTGCTGCCCAGACCGCAAAGCGATCACGCGGTAAAAAGCGATCGGCAGCTTGTGGGCGGTTTTGTAGAGGTCTTTGCTGCGTTTTTCCGGAAGACAGACATCTTAACCATTCTGGGTTTCCTGCTGTTGTATCGGTTTGCCGAAGCCCAGCTACTGCCGTTAGTAAAACCTTTCCTGCTCGATGCTCGGGAAAAAGGCGGACTCGCGTTGAGCGTTCAACAGCTTGGTTTCATTTATGGCACAGTGGGGGTTGTCGCGCTTATTTTTGGCGGGTTGCTTGGCGGTTATGCGATCTCCCGTTTTGGACTGAAACGCCTGCTGTGGCCGATGATCCTTGCGATGTATGCCCCGAATGCCGCGTTCATTTTTCTCGCGATCCATCAGCCGGAAAATTTGTCCGTGGTCGGCGGCGTGCTGGCGATGGAACAATTTGGCTACGGTTTCGGATTCAGCGCCTATATGGTCTATATGATGATGGCGGCGGAGGGGGAACATAAGACGGCGCACTACGCCATTTGCACCGGATTCATGGCCTTGGGAATGATGTTGCCCGGCATGGCGTCCGGGTGGCTGCAAGATCACTTGGGCTACGTTAAGTTTTTTATTTGGGTCTGCGTGGCCGCGATTCCGTCATTTATTGCCACCGCGTTGGTGAAGGTGGACCAGAATTATGGCCGACGCCGTTCACTTGTGCCGGACGGGAAGCAATGAGCCAAAACCGTTAAAGCGACCGTTGGTCAGAAATATAGAGCGAGACAGCGCATGATTTCGTTGCTAGACGAAGGACCGACAGCACTTATCCAAAGCCGTCCCTTCCCTTCCCTTTTGTCCAAGATACCATGTACCAGGTTACTTTTTCCGAACAAAGCATGCGTGAGCTGAACAAGCTCAACAAACTGGAACAGATGGAGGTGATCGAGCCGATCAGTAAGATTCGGCCGGCGGATCTGGAGCGTCCGCGCGAGCCGTTGGGAAAATTTGCGCGCAACGGAAAGGACTACTACCGGCTTAGGGCGGGCGATTTCCGATTCTATTTCGAGGTGCAGGGTGAAACGCTACACACTCACTATATTCTGCACCGGGCTTCTCTGGAAGATTGGTTATTCCGGATGAAATTACCGGTTTCGGAACAACAACTGGTGGAGCAGAATTCAAAATTCTGGAAGTATCTCGAAGGTTTGACCAAATAATCGCTCATGTCGGACCTCGAGCAACGCAACAACCCGTACAACGTCACGCAGGCGAGCCGGATTTATTTCCTGCCGAACCTGATGACCGCCGGAAATCTCTTTTGCGGTTTTGGCGCGGTAATTAAATGCATCCAGGCAAAACTGATCACGGACGGTGGCGATTATGCGCTCTCGCATCACGCCGTATCGTCGAGTGCCCTTTATGTTCAGGCTGTGTGGCTGATTCTTGTGGCCGTGGTGTTTGACTCGCTTGACGGACGGTTGGCACGGATGGGCGGGCGAACCTCCCTTTTTGGCGCCGAATTCGATTCGTTGGCCGATGTTGTTTCATTCGGAATGGCCCCGGCGCTGATGATGTTTTTCCTGATCCTCGAGCCGCGCGAAGATTACCAATGGTTTCGCGAGTGTGGCTGGCTGATTGCTTTCATTTACCTGCTGTGCGGTGCGGTGCGCTTGGCGCGGTTCAATGTCATCACGAATCCGCTGTTGCATCGCGCAGAAGTTGAATCGAGTAAGGATTTCGTCGGACTCCCGATTCCGGCAGCGGCAGGAACTGTGGCTACCATGGTTCTACTTCTGCTGAATATGTCGGCTAACGCAAAGGAACTGCGCCAGATGACGCTGGCTCTTCCGCTGATTCTCATCCTCGTTTCCTTTTTGATGGTGAGTACCGTGCGGTATCCGAGTTTTAAGCAGATCAACTGGGAGACAAAAACACGTTTCCGGACGTTTGTGGGAGTTTTTATCGTCGTCGCCGTGGTCTTGCGACTGCGGGAAGTCGCATTCTTCTTCATTTTCCTCGCGTATATTCTCTACGGATTGTTTGCCCATTACCAGCGTGGCGTGCGCCATGCACAACGGCGGGCGCTACGCCGAAAGGTTGTGAAAATGAAGCAGCAAGATTCCGAATAACTTTTCGCTGTGAACTACCGGCCGGTTATTCTTTGTTATTCAGACGAGCCTCACAGGCCGATTTGTGCAATCTCTCCTCTGTGAACCCGGGGTTATTGCGAAAATCGCAGGACATAATAATACGAATACTTCCTTATTGAATCTATCTCTAATCATCATTTGTTAGTTAAAAGCACATTTACCGACCTGCCCGATGAAATTTAAGATCAATCGCGACCACTTCAGCAACGGCCTAGCTCAGGTCCTCAATGTCGTGGGCTCAAAAGCCGCGATGCCCATTTTAAGCAATGTGCTGATCGAGGCCGAAAAGGACTACATTTCCCTGACCACCACAAATCTGGATCTCGGAATTCGCTGTAAGATCAAGGCAGAGGTAAAAGAAGGCGGCTCGGTCACGCTGCCCGTGAAACGGCTGGCGACGATCGTTCGTGAACTTCCCAATGTGGACGTCGCGTTTGATTCGTCGGCAAGCCATCAAGTGAAAATCGCGTCAGGGGGTTCTAATTTCCGGATCATGGGCATTGGCGCGGAAGAATTTCCGAAGCTGCCTGATTCGGCTGACGACAAAACCTTTGAGTTGGAGCAAGGAGAACTGGCGACGATGTTAAGCAATGTCTCCTACGCGCAATCCACGGACGAGACGCGGTACATTCTCAACGGAGTTTATTTCAACTTTAAGGAAGGTAAACTCGCGCTCGTAGCCACCGATGGCCGCCGGCTGGCGTTGGTGAGCAAGGAAGTGGACGTGCCCGCGGGCAATGCGGGAGCGATCATTCTTCCGGCGAAGACGGTGGCTGAACTCCTTCGTTTGCTGGGCAAGGGCGATAAATTGAAAATCGCCTTCAACGAACGGCGTGCCGCGTTCCAGATTGATACAGGCAAAGACACGAGCGGTCTCACCGACAGCATTTACCTCTTTTCGAAAGTAGTGGAGGGGAACTATCCGAATTATCAGCAGGTTATTCCCAAGGAAACCCATCAACGGATTAAGTTGGAGCGTGAGTTGTTTCTCCAGTGCGTGCACCGCGCTGCTCTTGTTACTTCCGAAAAATCCAATTCGGTTAAAATCAAATTGTCGGCTAATTTGCTGGAAATCAGCGCTTCGTCGCCAGATTTCGGTGAATCCCATGAATCGATGGCGATTTCTTACAGCGGACCTGAGTTGCAGGTCGCGTTTAATCCTCAATTCGTGATGGACCCACTGCGCGCACTTACGAAGGACGAGGTATTTTTTGAACTCAAGGACGAGGTGAGCCCCGGAGTTTTTAAAACTTTGGAGAGCTTTGTGTGTGTGATCATGCCAGTGCGTTTGAGCTAAACGGCTCTTCCGTTCCCACCAGTTCCCTCTCATGCCGGAAACTTTGTCAGTGTTTCTAGCGCCGTCCGTTGCACTGCTGCTGTTGCTTTTCTACATCAACCTTCGAATGGCGTCGCCGGTGCTCGCCATTCCGATTCGCTGGCTGCGCTGGATCCTTTTCGCATTGTTCATGGCACAGACGAACGCGCAATTATCGCTGATCGATCGACCATTCTGGACGATAGCGGCGGCGGTTTTTCTCCTCTGGTTTCTGCTCGAATCGGGTTTCAATTGGTTGAAAGTCAGTGCCATCAGCCTCAGTCCGATGCCACTTTTTCCCCGTTATGTGGTTAACAACGGCGGCGATGAGTGGCCTACTCAAAAACGACTTTTGCGCGTGCGGGACTGGCTTCGGGACAATCGATTCGTGCATGTTCAGGCGTTGAAAGCAGAGCTGGGTGGCGGGATCTGGTTGCGCGCGTCGGTTTATCGGAATCAGGACAACACGCTGCGCTTACACGTGCTTTTCGTTCCGCAGGAAAACGGGGCGATTACGGTGTGCTACAGCCTTGCGACGCTTGCGGTCTCCGGACGCCGCTACGTGACCGACAATCTGTATATTCCGTTCGGCGGATTTTATCCCGAAACGTGGCATGTGGAACGCACGCCGTGGTCACGCAAACTTTCCCGATTAGTTTCCCGCCACCAGAAACGGCTCAATAAATCCAGTGAGCCGGCGCAGACTTGGGAGATCAGTCCCATCGATGATATTAATCAGCAGCAGCAGCACATGGAGGTCATCAACACCGAGCTCGGTTACCTGCTTCCGCACGCGGAACGCGAAGAGTTTGGAAAAATCACCCCTGAAGGCCGTTTTCGAATTTGGAAGGAAGCTTGGCAACTCGATTATCTGGGCATCGCGAGCCGTTACACGTAACGGAAAGAGCGGTTAAACGGTGGTGAAACCGTATTCGTTTGGGCAAAAATGGCTCGTGTCACGGATAAATTTGGCTAACCCATAACCATGCCCCTGCTTGCCCAGTCTGCGGTCGACAAAATGAAAACCCTTCCGCCCGATGTGTGGCTGAAGATAGGCATCGTGATTTTTGCCTTCATCGTGGCGGTCTTTATTTTCCGCCGGATCGTAAAGATGAACAAAATCATCGGTAGTATCATTATTGCCCTAGTTAGCAGCATCGTCTTTTTCTCTTGGGTATATAACCGGAACGAACCGAAATTCCTGACTCCCATCGTGGAAAAAATTGCGCCGTTTTTCCCGACCGCGGGTGCTTACAACGCGAAGCAACAAAATACCCCAAAAGGGACCCATTAGGCGGCAGGACATAAAAAAAGGTTTGGTCTTTTGCTGACTGACGCTATGCGTTGGACCGTATGTCAAAAGACCTTTCCGATATCGGACTCATCGGCCTGGCGGTCATGGGTCAGAACCTCGCACTGAACATAGCCGACCACGGCTTTCAAATTTCGGTTTTTAACCGCACGACCGAAAAGACCGACAAATTTGTCGCCGAAAATCCGAATACGCCCGGTGGTGTCGTTGGCACAAAAACGCTGGAAGAATTTGTCCAATCCTTGGCGAAGCCGCGCAAGATGGTGATTCTGGTTCAGGCCGGCAAAGCAACCGATGCCGTGATCGACGGTTTGGTTCCGCTGCTCGAACAGGGCGATATCATTATTGACGGTGGCAATGCGCTGTGGACTGACACGATTCGGCGCGAAAAAGCACTGAAGGAAAAAGGCCTTCGCTTCATCGGTTCCGGCGTTTCCGGCGGTGAAGAAGGCGCGCGCTTCGGTCCGTCATTGATGCCTGGTGGCGACATTGCCGCATGGAAGGAATTGAAGCCAATTTGGGAAGCCGTTGCAGCGAAGGTTGACGCGAAAACCGGCAAGCCGATTCCCGGCGCCCAACCGGGAAAACCGGTCAAGGGCGGCGTACCGTGCACGACCTACATTGGTGAAAATGGCGCGGGTCATTACGTCAAAATGGTCCACAACGGAATCGAGTACGGCGACATGCAGATGATCTGCGAGGCTTACTCCCTCATGCAGGGTCTGCTCGGCCTCAAGCCCGCAGAAATGGGCGCGATTTTTTCCGAATGGATTGCCGGTTCGCTCGATAGTTTCCTGATCGAAATCACCGCCGACATCCTCAAGCAGATGGATCCGGTCAACAAAAAGAAAGCGTTTGTCGACGTGGTGCTCGACACTGCGGGCCAGAAAGGCACCGGCAAATGGACGTCCACCAATGCGCTCGATATGGGCGTGCCGGCACCGACGATTGCCGAAGCGGTGTTCGCACGGTGTGTGAGTGCGATCAAGGATGAACGGGTGGCGGCTTCCAAGATCCTGAAGGGTCCCGGCCGCAAATATCGCGGTTCAAAGAAAGCGCTGTTGGCGGCGATTCACGATGCGCTGTATTGCTCGAAGATCTGCTCGTACGCCCAAGGATTTCAGTTGATGCGCACGGCGCAGGCGGAATTCGGTTGGAAACTTAATTTTGGCGAGATCGCCAAAATCTTCCGTGGCGGCTGCATTATCCGCGCGGCATTCCTGCAGAAGATCACCGAGGCGTATGCTCGCAAACCGGACCTCGCGAATCTCCTGCTCGACCCGTATTTCAACAAGACGGTGAAGAAAGCGCAGGAAAACTGGCGCAAAGTCGTGTCGCTCGCCGCCGAGTGTGGCGTGGCCGCGCCAACGTTCAGCTCGGCGCTTTCTTATTACGACAGTTATCGTTCAGCGCGCTTGCCCGCCAATCTGCTTCAAGCCCAACGCGATTATTTCGGCGCGCACACGTATGAGCGCGTCGATAAACCTCGCGGGAAATTCTTCCACATCGACTGGCCGGAGGCAACGCGGCCGCAGCTCGAAGCCTAAGTAAATACGACCACCCGATCGGAGCGGCCCATTCTAAAAGTTTGAATAAACCGCTTCGATTTGGCGTCCCACCGCATATGAAACGACTCACTCTTTTTTTGGTTTTCTGTGCGGTGGTGACGGGTCTTTGGGCAGATAGGCGGGAAAATGACCGGCGCGAGGACGGACCGCGGATTATTTTATACGAATATGCTGATTACCGAGGCGCCTCGCTTGTTTTGTACCCCGGCGACTGGATGGATAATTTTTCCGGGAAGACATTTTCCAATGGAAAAAATCTGAACGACAGCATTTCGTCGATCCGCGTCGAAGACGGTGCCGAGCTGTTTGTTTATGAAAATGCCGGTTTCCATGGGGCTGCGATGCGTGTGACTGAAAATGTGCGCGATCTCTCCGGTCGTTTGCTTTCGGACAATCGGCGGAACAACTGGAACGACCGGATCTCTTCGCTTAAAGTGGAGGGTGGCGGCGAGCACCGGCGGCCGGCACCGGTACGCCAGGTGGATTGTGACGTGGTGATCCGGCGGGTTTATCAGGATCTGTTCGGGCGTGAGCCCGATGCGATTGGCTTCCGGAGTTATCGCAGCCTGATGATCGACCAAGGCTGGACTGAACAAATGGTACGCGATCACGTCCGCCACAGTGATGAATTCCGCCGGGATGGCGTCGATAAGATCATCCGTCGTGCCTATCTCGAAGTGCTTGGTCGCGGAGTGGACCCGAGTGGATTCAATCAGTATCGCAAGGCGATTATCGACAAAGGCTGGACGGAAGGGGACGTGCGGGATGATTTGCGCCGCAGCACGGAATATAAAAACCGCATCAAGACCAAGCGATGAGCGTCGCTGGCTTCGCGCAACTCAAGCCAGTTTTCGCCGCGATTGTTCCCAATACGCTAGTAGCGCGCGGAAATCCTGTTCCTTAGACGCGCTGTGAATGACGTAGTCGTAGGAGTTGCGTTCGGCTAATTCGAATTCGGCGCTTTGGAGTCGGCGCGCGAGTTCGTCTTCGCTGACCGGTCCCCTCCCCTGTAATCGCTCGCGCAATACGTCGAGGGAATCGGGTGCGACAAAAATCGTCACCATCTTTTCCTTCAACAAAGGGAACGTTTCCGCTGCCGCGCGAAAACTCCGAACGCCTTGTACGTCGACATTGGCGATCAAGCTTACGGTAGCCAGACGATCCAAGACGGCGGATTTTAGCGTGCCATAGCGATACTTGCGATGGACGCAGGCCCATTCCAGAAATTCCCCTGCAGCCAATTTTTGGTCAAACTCCGGCTCGGAAAGAAAATGATAGTCGCGGGCGTGTTTCTCACCGATGCGAGGTGGTCGCGTCGTGGCCGTGATCACCCGCTCAAATCCCGGCACTTCCTTTACCAATCGGTCGCACAACGTGCTTTTCCCAACTCCCGCCGGACCGGCGAGTATGATGAGGACGGTTTTGGAAGAGGCGGTCGCAGACATTGATTAGTAAGTAAAAGCCGACGCGGTCGTGGCCAGTCCGTACCCGAGTAAAATGACTCCGATTAAACGGGCGCGCGAAGGCCGTAGAAACAGCCATTCAAAAAAATCACGCAAGCGATACGGCGCCGCCGCGAGGTAAAGTGCCAGTGCCAGTCCGATATAAACCGCCGAGACCATTAACAGACGCTGCGGATGGCTATATTCCATGTAAGCGGCATAAAGCAACGGCTCGGCCACGAGTAGCATCAAGATACTCAACCCGCGCACCGCCAGGAAATCCGGAGTAAAGAAGACCGCCAGCGCCGCGAGCACACCAAATCCGATCATCACCGGTTGTGGGGTTTTGAAAAAGATCAGGTCGGATTCGCCAAGGTGTGAAAGGCGCCAGAGGAACCACACCGTTCCGAGCCCAAAAAACAACCAAGCTGCGCGATTTGACCGGGGAAGGCTTCGGGCGGTGGACCCAATGGTGGAGTTATTCCACATGAGCAGCCCACCGATGAGAGTGAGAAATAAACCGGGCAACAGCGTGGCGAGAAAAAGGCTCATAGAATTATCCACGAAAAGGCAAAGCGAGGTTTAGGAGAAATGTAATCAACGGCAACGGGTATCTGTAAACGAAGGTCATGAAAAACTAGGCGGTCACTCCCGCCAGTTCGAGCGCTCCGTATAACACTGCGGTCGACACGCGCTCGATTTTTACCGGGACCAACTCGCCGATGAGGCGTTCGTTTGCGGCGAAATGCACGATGCGGTTTCCGCGCGTGCGACCGGTAAAACTCAGGCCTTTTTTGTCGGGGCCCTCGACGAGCACTTCCTGAATTGTGCCGACGAGCGCGGCATTTCGGCGGTTGGAATTGCGTTCGAGAATTTTCAACAGGATCTGGTTTCGCTCTTCCTTCACTTCGTCCGGCACTTGATCTTCCAACGTCGCTGCCGGCGTGCCGGTGCGAATCGAATATTTGAAAACATACGCCATGTCGTAGTTGCAGGCTTCGAACAACTCGCGCGTCTGGGCAAAGTCCTCGTCGGTCTCACCGGGAAAACCAACGATGACATCGGTGGAGAAATACATGTCCGGCCGCGAGCTTCGCAGATCGTCCACGATTTGCCGGTAGCGTTCCCGGGTGTAGGGCCGGTTCATCGCACGCAGGATGCGATTCGAGCCGGATTGCAGTGGGAGATGGACGTATTCGCACAGCTTTTCCAACCGCGTGTACGCGGCGATGAGGTCTTCCTTGAAACCTCGCGGGTGCGGCGAAGTAAACCGGATGCGTTGCAGGCCCGGAATGGCGTTTACGCGTTCGAGCAGTTGGACAAAGGGCGTGATTCCGCCGGTGTGTTCATAATCGCGGCGACCGTAACTGGTAACGATCTGGCCGAGCAAGGTGACTTCCTTCACGCCGCGTTCGGCGAGTTGTTCGCACTCGCGCACGATGTCATCCATCGGCCGCGAGCGTTCATCGCCGCGGGTTTTTGGTACGATGCAAAAAGCGCAATCCATGTTGCAGCCCTGCTGGATCGAAACAAAGGCGGAGATCTGTTTTTCCTCGAGTACGTGGTCGCGGATCGTGTTCTGGGAACCGGCTTCCTCGGCGATGTCCACGATGGTCTGGCTCATGGGCACGCCTGCGGCCTGCGCGGCGCGGAGATTGTCCAAGTAATCCGGGACTTGGTGAAATTTCTGCGTCCCGACGATCAAATCCACATCTGGCAACCGATCGAGCAGTTCGGCCCCGCGATTTTGCGCCATGCAACCGAGAATCCCCAAAATAAAATCCGGGTTCTTGCGTCGCTGGCCGGCAACATTGGCGGCTTTACCGATCGCCTTTTGCTCAGCCGCGTCGCGCACGCTGCAGGTGTTGAGCAGGAGGATGTCGCAGTTGCGTTCGTCAGCGACGATCCGGTAGCCGCGGGCGCGCAACAACGCCGCGACGGCTTCGCTGTCGCGCTCGTTCATTTGACATCCGTATGTCTTTATAAAAACCCGGTTCATGCGGCGGAAGAACGTAAGTATCCGGCGGCTCTCTCGGGTCAACGCGGGATTCCCCTTGGATCGCAAGTCGGGTTGGCGCAACCTTGGGGGTTTCCACGTGTCACTCCTCCTATGAAAACGGGCAAATTCATGGCGCTGAGCCTTCTGTTGTGCGTGCACGCAGGAGCGGCGGAGCCTTTGCCCAAAAAGTCCGATCCGACGGAAAAAATTTATCAGGCGGGCAAGGAGTTGTTTGACCAGTTTGAGCTGACTGATGACGACGATTCCCTCGAGTTTCCATCTCGTGACGAGTGGAATGGTTTTGTGACCCGGCTCCAGAATGCGCTAAATAACAACCGACTCGACGAACTAGCCGATTACGAACCGCAGGCGCGGGCGGCTTTGGCGGCTTTTCAAGTGCTGCCGGGCTATCAGGATTACGTGGATTGGCTGAAGGAACGTCTGGATTACATCGAAGCGGCGAAACAGGCCGCGAAAAATCCATCTTTGCCGACGCCATCTGCGTCCACTCTTGGAATTCCGCATTACGCCCTGTGGCTGAACCGGCTTCAAGACCGTCCGGTGCCTGCGGCCGCGGCCGCCGTTCTACCGGAGCTGCGCGAAGTGTTTGCTGCTGCTGGGTTGTCGCCCGACATGGCTTGGGTCGCTGAAGTCGAATCGACTTTTAATCCCGAGGCGCGAAGTCCCGTGGGAGCTTGCGGGCTTTTCCAACTGATGCCGACGACGGCGCGCGATCTCGGATTGAGCGCCAGCGCGCCCGACGAAAGAACCGACCCGAAGAAGAATGCGCAGGCGGCGGCGAAATATTTCCGGCAGCTTTACGCGCGATTCAACGACTGGCCGTTGGCGATTGCTGCATACAATGCCGGACCGGGGCGCGTTCGGCGCACGCTCGATCAAAAGGAAGCGAAAACTTACGCCGAGATCGCGAACCTGCTTCCAGTCGAAACCCGCATGTACGTTCCCAAGGTGCTCGCGACCCTCGCCGTGCGGGCGTCGATTTCACCGGGCGAACTTGCGCCACCGCGGTGAACGGATGACGCGCCGGTCGGCGCTTGCGATGAAAGCGCAAACCGTGAAATTAGTTGGATGAAACTGCGCCTGATCGCCCTGTTTGCGCTGATTGTTTTAGGTGCGACTGTGTCCTTGGCGGAAGACGCGAAAATCCTCGCGATGAAAAAGCCCGAGGCGTTGGTGTTGATTATTGCCGACCAGCATTCGGCTTATGAACGAACGGCGCAATTCGTCGCTCTGGTCGACCAACTCAAAGTCGATCATCCGGGTTTGCCGTTGGCCATTTTGCTCGACGGCGACACCTTTGAATCCGGCAACGTCATTGCGCGACGCAGCGCGGGCGCGGTTGAGTTTGCGATGTTTGCCGCCCTCGCCCGCTGTGCGCCGACGGTCTTGAATCTCGGTAACCATGAACCGGAATTCTACGATCTGTCTGAAACGGTTCGCCGGATCGAGAGCACGGGCGTCAAGGTGATTGGCAACATCATCGATCATTCGTCGGGACGACCATTTGTTCCGGCGACGATCCAGCTGAAGTTGGGCATTGCGACCGCGACGATCGTGGGTCTTACGACAGATCATTTGTCAACCTATCGGGTCGCAGTGCGCCCATCGCTGGATCTCGCGAATCCCATTGTTTGGGCGAAACAAAATTTTCCGGTGATGCTCGGTCGCGCTGAGTTGCCCATCGTGATGAGCCACGCCGGACTGAACGCTGATCGGGAAATGCTGTCGCTGGTGCCCGACGGCACGCTCTTTGCCGGTGCACACGATCACTTGCGGTTTATCCATCCGATGGGTCGCGGCATTTACGTCCATTCGGGTTCTTGGAATGAGTATCTGACGCTGGCATGGCTGTATCGCGATTCGTCCGGACGACCGAGGTGGAAAGTGGAGCAACGGGCAATCTCCCGCGACGGCGCAGCGAATTCTGAACTTGCCGCCGTGATTCGCGCAACCCGCCTGAAGTATCTCACGCCCGAGGATACCGTGATCGTAGCCCAGAGCCCGCAAGCGATGTCGCCTTCGGAAGCGGCGCGATTTGTGACGCAAATCGTGGCGGCTTCAGCGGGAGCGGATGTCGCGTTCATTGGCAACACTACTTTTGGTGGAGGGCTACCTGCGGGTCCGATCAGCCGGATCGATTTCGATGCCTGCGTTCGCTTCGATGGAACAATTTATACGGCGGAAGTAGACGGGCGTCGGCTCGAAACGCTGTTGGCCAATGCCAATCAAGGAGTCGACACGGCATTTGAAAAACGGCGCGGCGAATATCTCGTGGCGGACGGGCCGAGAATGATCGATCCGACAAAGCGCTATCGGATCGCGACCAATGACTGGGGCGCACGCAACTCCGCTAATTATTTTGGTTCGCCCGCGATAGAGTGGCACGAATCGGACGGGCCGAAACTTAAGGCGCGAGTTCTCAGTGGCTTCGCGGAACCGAGTGGCGGAACGCGGGACTGACCTTGCTCGGCAATTTTGATTGCCGCGGTTTCAGGTTGCTCCTTGGCAGTGAAGTAACGCCGGGGAAAAATTGCTGGGCGCGCGACAGAATCGCATCGCTTCGGGAGAGGAGATTACTTTGCTGGCAACGTATGGGATTATTCGATCGTTTGGCTGCCAAGAAAACCACTCCTGAACCGGCGGTGGAAAAGAAGCCGGTGGTCGGGGCGATCCTGCCATTACTGGCCAACGCCCGGGAAAAATTAAAAGCCCGCGACCTCGCGGGTGCCAGCGAGATTTACGAGCAGGTGTTATCCGTGGCCGCGGATCGCTCGGACGTGCTGGTCACCATTTCGGCGGATCTCGGGACCAATGGATACGTGCGTGAGATCATCGAACTGCTCGCGCCGCGTTACGATCTGGAAAAACACGGCGCGGCGGCCGGCGTGAATCTTCTGCAAGCGTACCTCGCCACGCGCGACACCGAGTCGGCGCAGCATTTGCTCGATTTGCTTTTTTCGCTGCAGCGACCCGAACTCGAAGCCCGGTTGATCGGGTTTTCTAAGGCGATTTCCGAACTCTTCATCAGCGAGGGCGAAGCGGCTGATTCCTCTTCCTCTTCTTCAAATGAACCGCGCGCGGAGAAAAAAATCAATCTCGTCAGCATCAGCAAACCGATCTGGTCTTACGGTCTCGAAGCGCAGCACGGCGCGATTTTGCCAACACCCGACGGAAAAGTGCGCCGGGTCGCCTTTGCGCAACTTTCGATGCCGGGAACTCCTGCAGTGATGGAGCAAGCGACCAAGCTGGAGGACGACAATGGCCGGTTGAGCCGCGCCTTCGCGTTGTGGATGGCAGAGACATTTTCCTACAGCGCGGGCTACGAAGCGGTGGCGGCGCTGGGCTTGGTGGACCAGCAACACTACGCGCTTTTTCCCGTTGAATGGACTGCGGAAAATCTTCGTCAGCTCAACGAGACGTCCGGTTCCAAGGGTCTGGACTACATCGTGGCTGGATGGATACGGGCGCACAACGATGACTTTGAACTCGGTGTGCGGATTTGGGAGGTGAAAAAATTCCGCGAACTTAAATCCTTTTCAGTTCGCTTTGCGCCTTCGACGGCGAAGGAAGCGTTGTTGAAAATTCATGGCCAGTTGCGCACTTACATGGAATGGTGCGCACTGCCGACCGGCAATGGAATCGGCTATGAACTTCCGACCGATCCGGTCGCTTATCTGCAAGCGCTGGGGGCTTCCATTTCCCTTTTTCTGGGAGGAAAAGCCTTATTGCCCGCGAACCAGCTTCGACTTGAAACGGCACCTTTTGTCGCGGCGGTTCAGGCGAATCCCGGTGACGTCCGGTCGAATCTGGCGCTAGTCACCGGTTTGCAGTGCCTCAAGGAATTGGGGGGAACGCTTGATGATGAGGCGCTGAGTTTGGCCCGCAGCTGGCTCGCGTCGGACGCCGCGCAGGCGTTGGGATTGGGTGGGATCGAGCTGTAGCCGGAACGCTTTGAGTTGGAGCCACGGCGACCTCGCCGTGAGTTTGGGAATTTCCGCAGCGGGGGCGCTACGACGCCAGCTGGATGGCGCGATGAGAACGTGGGCGGAAATAAAAAGACCCGGCTTGGGGCCGGGTCTTGGAATAATAAAATAAAAAATTGCCGATTCGATTACGGATGCTTGGCGTTGTAGTACGCGATGAAATCGGGTGTGAGGTCCAAGTCCACTTTTGCATCGAGCAGGGCGTCCCCGAGCTTGGACGCGTCGAACAGCATGCTTACTCCCCGATCTTTGGAGAAAGCGCGGAGTTCCTTGCTAATCTGGGCCGTGACCGGTCCCTGGGTTTCCTGCTGGCGTTTTTGATATGCGCTTTGTGCCTGCTGTTGTTTGGTCTGCAACTCCTGCTGCATCTTCAAACCGGTGGTCTGTTTTTCTTCGAGGGCCTTGGCGTTGCCTGCGGGATCGGAGCGGAGCCGGTTGATTTCGCCGGCGAGCGTGCGGAGTTTTTCGTTGAGTAGCGACAGGTCGCCTTGCGTGCTGCTGAATTCCACTTCCAAGGCCTTGGCTGAGCGCACCAATTCCTTGATGCCCGTGGTCTCATCGAGAAATTGGGCGGTACTGACGTAGGCGATCCGTCCTGGCTCGATGATTTTGGCCGCCGTAGCGGGCGTTGATTGGGCAGATAAGGAAGCGGTCAGCGCGCCGGCCGCCAGTAAAGCGAGACAGAGACGAAAGGATTTCATGGGACGCCAGAGCTAGTGTCCGCCGTGCCGTTGGCAAAGGCTAAATCAGCGCGTCGTGGCAAGTTGTCCGCAACCGGCGGCGATATCGATGCCCCGGCGTTGGCGGACGCTGCTGGGCAGACCGTGCTCGGCAAGAATCTGCTGGAAGCGGCGGGCAGCGTCGCGCCCGGTCGGACCACCGTCGTATCCGGCCGTTGGATTTAACGGGATCAGATTTACTTGGGCGAGTTGGCCGTGCAGGAGCCGTCCGACTGCGTGGGCGTTTTCCGGGGAATCGTTTTTCCCTTCGATAAGCGTCCATTCGTAAAATATCCGGCGTTCGCGCTTCTCAATGTAATAGCGGCACGCCTCCATTAATTCAGCCAATGGCCATTTTTTCGCGACTGGAACCAAGGCCGCCCGTTCTTCCTGCGTGGCGCCATGCAGTGAAACGGCGAGGTGAACGGGACGAGCCTCGTCGGCGAGCCGGATGATGCCCGGCACGACGCCCACGGTGCTCAACGTGATTTTTTTTGCGCCGAGTGCGAGACCGGTGGGATCGCGCAGAATGTCGATGGCCGTCATTACCGAATCGTAGTTGTGCAGCGGTTCGCCCATGCCCATCAGCACGATATTGCGCAGGCGTTCGTGACGACCGTGAGGGGAATGGCTCTCGGGTTCCGCAAGGGCAACGCCGGGGGTTCCGCAACGGAGAATGGCATCCACGTGCATGGCTTGCGCGACGATTTCTCCGGGCGTGAGATGACGGATAAATCCCATTTGGCCGGTGGCGCAGAAAACACAGCCCATCGCACAACCGGCCTGGCTGCTGATGCACGCGGTGACGCGGCCGGTGTAGCGCATCAATACAGTTTCAATCTGACGATGATCGGCGAGCGAAAGCAGGTATTTGTGGGTGAAGTTATCGCTGCTCTTTTGTTCAACCGCTACGGCGAGACGCCCGAAAGAAAATTCACGCTCTGCTTTGG
Organism: Verrucomicrobiota bacterium; assembly: GCA_041691855.1. Classification (GTDB taxonomy): domain Bacteria; phylum Verrucomicrobiota; class Verrucomicrobiia; order Opitutales; family Opitutaceae; genus Lacunisphaera. The sequence continues at coordinate 36,623 of JBEPTW010000013.1, forward strand.
TGCGAAAACGCACCGGCAATTCCGGCATGTCGGCCCAGATTTCTTTTCCTTCGCGATAGACGTAGCCCCAAAGCTTTGCTCCGTGCACGGGCGAAAAGCCCCACTTGGTGGTGAGCGCGAGCAACGCGTCGCGGGTGAGATCATAGAAGTTGACGGGAGCGGAAGACATTTTGTCGATGTGGCTTTAGGGCGGTCGGGGCTCCGGGTAAAGGGCAGAGCGGGAAATTCATCCGATGGCAGAATCACAGGTTTTCGCTGCCGGTCGGCCGCCGAATGAGCGACAGATTGCCAGCGGAGAAAAATTCCCAACACTTTTTTTATGTTACCCAAAGCCATCCTGGCCGGCGGCAGTGGATTAATCGGTCGCGCGCTCGCGAGAAAACTCATTAAATTGGGTTGGGACGTGGTTATCCTCACGCGTTCGCCTCAAGTCGAAACGACTGGGCGCGAGGTTTATTGGAATGCCGAGTCGGGCGGGCCGTGGACTGCGGAGCTGGAGGGAGCGGTGGCGTTGGTGAATTTTACCGGGCGTAGCATCAACTGTGTATTCACCTTGGAAAATTGCCGGGAGATTTTGGAGTCGCGGCTCAACGCCGTGAAGGCGTTGGGCAAAGCGGTGGCGAAATGCAAAAAGCCACCGGCCGTCTGGGTGCAATGCAGTGCGGCGGGTTATTATGGCAGTTCGGGCTTAGGGCTCTGTTACGAGGATTCTCCCGCCGGGCACGATTTTTTGGCGGAAGTTTGCATCCAATGGGAGGCGGCGGTGAATGCGTTGGAGTTGCCCGCGACGCGGCGCGTGATTATGCGGCTGGGCATGGTGTTGGATTTGCGCGGTGGCGCTTATCCACCACTGGCGAAATTGACGAAGCGCTTTTTGGGTGGTGCGGCGGGGCGCGGCCAGCAAGGCGTGCCGTGGGTTCATCACAATGATGTCACGGAGGCGTTTGTTGAAGCGATGCAACAGCCGGAGATGAGCGGGCCGTACAATATTTGCGCACCCGATCCCATAACCAATACGGATTTTATGCGGGCGATGCGGCATTCGTTGATCAGGCCGTGGTGTCCGCCCGCGCCGGCTTTTGTGGTGAGATGGGTGGCTCGACAGCTGATGGAAACCGATCCGCAATTGGTCTTGGGCGGACGCAGCTGTTCGCCGTCACGGCTATTGGAGCGGGAGTTCCCCTTTGAATTTCCGGACCTTCGCTCGGCTTTGCGGGACTTGGCGAAATGGTAGCTGGACGATGCGGGGACCGTGCGACGGGCGCTGGATTTGATTAAGACGGCGTCCTCGTGGCGAACTGAACGCGGTCGACTGCTGACCGAATTGCAGGCGAAAAATTGACGCAAAAAAACCGGAGGCACTGAGGCTTCCGGTTGGAGTAAGATGACTAAACAAGATCGAGCTTAGAAAAACCGAACGGGTTTCGCCGCCATGCGCTCATGTTCTTCGGCCGAACAGCCGGCGTTGGTGGTGGTGGCGATTTTGGCGGAACTGGCTTTAACCAGATTGTTGGCGAGAAGATAGTTTTCGACTTCCTCGCCGGAAATATCGGCGAGCATGACGCCGTCGATTTCGACGCAGGGCGAAAGGGGCTGGGCCGACTTGCGCACCATTTCCTCATAATTGGCGCGGTTGTTGATGATATCGACGTCATCGTACGCGAGGTTGTACTTGCCCATGATGGCGCGGACGCCATTGGACCATCCGCAATGCGGTTTCAGGTAAGCTTTGATTTTCATGAGGGAGAGAGGAAATTGAATCGACGGCATACCTTATGCGCCATCGTTTCTTCTTCAACTTAAACTTTCACCGTCCATAGGTTTTACCCCGCGTGCCTACTGTTTTCCCGATCCTTTTACCTGAACAAGCTTCCGAATTTGCCCGCGTGGGACTGGCCAATGTCCGGCGCGAGTTTCCCCATGCGGTGCAGCATCTGCTCAACGGTCCGGACGATGCGCGCTTGCCCCGGTCGCTCCATCCCGCGTTTTACGGAAGTTACGACTGGCATTCATGCGTCCATCAACACGGCATGTTGGTGAGGCTCGCGCGCTTGTTTCCGGACCTGCCGGAGCGCGCGGAAATCGACCGGGTGTTGCGCGAACATTTGTCCGTGGAAAACATCGCGGCCGAAGCGGCTTATTTTCAAGCTCCCGGCCGGGAATTTTTTGAGCGACCCTATGGCTGGGCGTGGTTGCTTAAACTCGCGGCGGAATTGCAAACCTACGATGTCAAGCTGGCGGAAAACCTCGCGCCGCTGGTTGCGGTCATGCGGGCGGGATTGTTCGCCTATTTGGTCGCACTCATTCATCCGGTGCGGCACGGCGTGCATAATAATTCCGCGTTCGCGGTGAAGCTGGCGCTCGATTACGCGCGCGTGGCGGACGATCAGGCGTTGAAGCTTTTTTGCACGAGTCGCATGGCATTTTGGTTTGGCCACGATACGGACTATGGGGCGCGGTGGGAGCCGTCGGGGGAGGATTTTCTCTCCCCTGCCCTGACCGAAGCCGAAGTGATGGCGGCCGTGTTGCCGCCGGAGAATTTTGCGCGGTGGCTGGATCGCTTTCTTCCCGGCCTGCCCGCCGGTGAACCAGCAAAATTGTTCACGCCAGTGACGGTGAGTAATCCTTCCGATCCCAAAATCGCGCATTTGATCGGACTAAACCTGAATCGCGCGTGGTGTTGGCGCCGCATTGCTTCCGCGTTGGCGGAAAACGATCCGCGCCGCACCCGTGCGCGGGATGCGGCGGTCGTTCATTTGGAAGCTGCGTTGCCGCTCCTGACCGTGGACGATTTCAACCGCACGCATTGGCTCGTGTCGTTCGCAGTTTACGCGTTGACCGAATAAAACGGCTTAGGCTGTGTCTGGTAAATAAACTATCGCCAATCAACTCTGCTCGGGCGTGTAGGGCCGTCGCTTGCGACGTGCCGTTTTTCGCGCGCGAGGCCGGCGCAAGCCC
>JBEPTW010000014.1:0-38656 GCA_041691855.1 Verrucomicrobiota bacterium
CGACAAAGTCGAGGCCCCACGACGCGAACAACTCGAAGACGGAGTCATAGTATTCCTGCGCGCCCGGCTTCGCCATGTTGACGCCGTACATGTCGGTGTTCCAAGCGCAGATGCTTTTCGTGTCGGCGATATCAGCTGCGGTGTAGGGTGTGCCTTTGATCGGGGTCTTGTTTACGACCGCTTGGCGCGGAATGCCTCGCAGGAGATGAACGCCGAATTTTAACCCCAGCTTGTGAACATAGTCGGCCAATGGTTTGAATCCGCGACTGGCGGAGGCCGAGGGGAATTTATTCGTCGCGGGGATGAGCCGGCCAAATGGATCTATTTCCAGTTTCGCGTCCTTGCGGTAATCAAATCCCGTGGCGTTTGGCTCGTACCATTGGACGCCTACCGTTACGATGGTGTAACCGAAACGCTCGAGTTTCTTCGCCATCACGTCCGCTGTCGCCCGGGTTTGCGCTTCAGTGATGGTTGTCCCAAAACAGTCCCAGCTGTTCCAACCCATCGGCGGGGTGGTGGCCCAAGTCTGAAAGGCCTGGGTCGATTCGGCCACCGGCACCGAAAATGCGTGCAAAAACAACAGTGTCGAAGCCAGCGCAACTGTGGTGCCGAGGCCAAGGCTGCGATCTAATTTAAACGATCCGGCGCGTGAGAGCATTTGAGATCGTCGCATGCGGCGAGGAGGAGTTGAATGTAATGGGGGAATTTTATCAGTCAGCCGCCGCGTCGATCTTCACTTCTTCGCGGGGGCGATTCGCCAAAGCGTTCCGTTGGCGTCATCACTGACGAGCAGCGCGCCGTCGTGTGCGACAGTGACGCCGACGGGGCGACCCCAGACGTGGCCATCATCGACGACAAATCCGGTCATGAAATCTTCGTATTCGCCCGCTGCTTTGCCGTCCTGCAAATGTATCCGGATCACCTTGCTGCCCGTGCGCCCGGTGCGGTTCCAGGAGCCGTGTAGTGCCGCGAAAATATCGCCGCGATAGTTCTTCGCGAATGCGGCGGAGCCATTGGCGTTCTGCGGATAAAACGTAAGTTGGAGCGAAGCGGAGTGAGCTTGGACCGGCACATCGGGCACGATGGCCTTGCCGGCGAGGTCAGGACGCTTCCCGGCGTGACGTGGGTCCTCGTGATTTCCGAAATAATACCAAGGCCAGCCATAGAAACCGCCTTCCTGGATGTGAGAAATGTAGTCCGGCACAAGATCATCGCCGAGATCGTCGCGTTCGTTCGTCGACACCCACAATTTTCCGTTGGCCGGCTGGATCGCGAGACCCACCGCATTGCGAATGCCGGTGGCGAAAAAATGCAGGTTATGTCCCTCGGGATCGAAAACCAACACACTGGCGCGATCTGTCTCCGCGCCCCACGCAGCGCCGAGAGCGGTGGATTTTTCCCACGCCTTTATCTCGGCGGGAGATTTATCCGGAAGACCTTCCGCGACGTTGGAACCCGAACCCACGGCGACGAACATGCGTTTCCCGTCATCCGAGAAAACAATGTCGCGAGTGGAGTGTCCGCCTTTGCTCCCGGTTAATTTTGCCACGACGGTTTCGGCCGGCCCGGTCGCTTTGAGATCTCCGTTCTGATACCGATAGCGCACGACGGAGTTGGTGTTGCCGATGTAAACCCATTTTGGCTCGCCTTGCACGGGATAGAACGCAATGCCGGACGGCGCGGGCAGTCCTTCTGCAAAAACGGAATTTTCGGTTGGCGCCTCGGCGCCATCGGGCGCCCGCAATACGCGAATCCTTCCTTGGCGCGTTTCGGCGATAAAAATATCCCCGTTTGGCGCGGTGCGCATCATACGCGGACCGGAAAGATCGGACAAAAATAATTTAACCTGAAAGCCTTCCGGAACGACGGGATTTGCGCCAGGCGGACGATCCACGGTCTTGGGGAAATTCCCCGCCGAAGCGGTGGCGTACGGCGCAGGCAGCTTGGTTAAATCAATCCGGTGAATATTGCCGGGAGCATCATTTTGCCAGTCACCGGCCGTTCCTGAGTGCGTCTTCGCGCTCTTCCGCGCGGAGGGACCGAGCGCTTTCAGCGTGGCGAGATAAGCAATTAAATCGTGCCGATCCGTGGCGCTGGTCGTGGGGACAACCATATTGGTCCCGGGGACGACCGTCGTGGGCGAAGCGAGAAATTTATCGAGTGTGGCGTCGTCCCACATCAGATGCGAAGCGGCCAGTGCCTTGGTGTAGCCGTAGCTGGCAAGCGAACCTGCGGGACGTCCGACGATGCCAGCCAGCAATGGTCCTTGTCCGCCTTGCGGCTGGGTGACATCGCCCGTCGCATGGCAAATCGCGCAGCTTTGTTGGAAGATGATTTTCCCGTGATCGGCGTTGCCGGCCGCGTTCGCGGTGCCGAGCAAAAAGGGAACCAGTAGAATAGAAGCGAGCGGAGCGGACAATGAACTCATGGAGAAGCGGGGTTGAAGCGAAGGACCAAGAACATATAGTCGGGAAACCCGATTCGTAAAATTCATAATGCGGGACGCGGTTGGGCGACTCCTTGGTCCGCGGTGATGGAGCTGGGAGATTCCACGTGGGTGATGCGGCCATTCTCGTGCTGCCATTTTTGCAGATGAATTTCGCGCGCGTGTTTGAGGTCCTTAAATAGTTCAGGCGCGTCCCGTCGTTGCAGCATGAGGTCGGTCACACCGCCGGCGTCGCAGTTATAGAGTTTCGCATAGCCTTTATAGTGTCGCGGCTCGCCGATGATGCGCGAACAGCCTGCGGGCTGCAAAACCGGCCGGCGGTCGAGTGCGAGAAAGCTGTAGGGAAGACTGCGCAAGTCGATGCCCGCACGCTGGCCGAATTTAACCCAGTTCGAATCCGCGTAAATGTTTGCCGGTGGGCTCGCGAAGAAATGACACCAATGCCGTTCGTTGCCGGACGCGAGCACGCCGCATTTATTTTGATGAGTGCAGGGTGCAACAACCGTCAGTCCGGCCCCGCGTAATTTCTCTCGCCAACCTCCGAGCGCGCGACTGACGTCATGAGTGCCGGGCTCAGCCCAGAGAATACTTCCGACGCGAGCGCAGAGCGCGGTCAATTGGGCCCGGGCAACATCATCCAGTTCATTCAGTACGTGACTGATCACGAGCAAGTCGATCGGTGCATCGCCTTCGAGCAATCGGTAGTCGGCGCGGAATATCTCTAAATTTGGAAACAACCGCTGGCCGTGATGCTCGGCGAAATCCATGGCGAGGGCCGAATGATCGTGAACGGCCAGTTGGGAAAAATTATCCGATCCGAAAAAGTCCAGCACCCGCCGCCCGGCGATGCCGCTGCCGCAACCCCAGTCGAGAATAGTAGCGGCCTTTGGTGGCGTCCACCCGCGAGCTTTCAGTTCGCGCAACACGGCATCCCATTTCCAACCGATGCGTTCGCCATAGGTGAAATCGTAACACTCCAGATCGGTGATCGTGTGCCAATACGGACCTTCCGCCGCCGAGCCGGAAATAAATTTTTCACGCAAGCGGTCGAGGACTTCCCAATCAAGCGATTCCCAATTCATGGTGTGTTCGGGTGCGTTGGGTTAATTTGACCACGGGTTTCACAGATGGGCATCGGGTCGGAACGTGAGAAATGACGATGCATCATGCATTGAATGTGGTGGAACCCGGCCTCCGGACGGGTTGGTGCAATGCACGCCGGAGTGGAACCCGCCCGGAGGTCGGGTTCCACCGTTCGGAAAGTGCCGTTGGAATTGAAATGCAGAGGGAGACATGGGAGTCGTTTTGGCTACAGAATGAATCCAAGATGCCGGGCCAGAGCGTGCGTTTTGATGCCGTAGAACGCGGCTAGTTCGCGCACTTTCACTGCGGCTTCCTCCGTGCGGGCGGCGGGTCCCCGGCGTTTTGTGGCGGCGATCATGATATTCTTGGCGGTGTGTTCGGTGGAGATAAATTCAAAGACCTTCGTGTCGTAGCCGGCCCATTCCAACAGCAACGCTCGCAGCGCATCGGTGACGAATTCCGTGTGGCGCTCCTGAAAAATGCCGTGCTTCAGCGCGGGCGCGAGAACGGCGGCCGGGTTGAGTTGGCTGCGGAGTTCTTTCTGGCAGCAGGGAGCGACCACAATCAACACCGCACCGACCTGTATCCCTTGTACGATCGCATCGTCGGTGGCGGTGTCGCACGCGTGCAGCGCGATCAATACATCAAGCGTGGCGAAGACCGAGGACTGAATATTTCCAGCAACGAAGGAAAGTCGCTCGCACCGCGCCGCGTGGGCGACGTCGCGGCATTTTTGGACCAGCTCCGGACGTGCCTCGATGCCGGCGACGTTCGCGGCCCGCGATTCGACGCGATTGAAAAAATCATGCGTGGCAAACGTCAGGTAGCCTTTGCCGCAGCCCATGTCGGCGATTTCGATGGGTCGGCTCGCGGGCAGATCTGTTTCTGCGGCGAGGTGACTGAGGATTTCGACGAACTTGTGAATCTGCCGGTGCTTGTCGGCCATGCCTTCGCGGACCGCTCCTGACGGGTTCGTCACCCCGAGCGCTTGCAACCAGACCTGACTCTCCGGTGGCAACAGGCGGCTTTTTTTTCGATCATGGCTTTCATCCGCTTTTTCCGTCGTGGCCGGGCCATGGGTTAATCGCGGGTCGCCCTTTTTATTGTACTCGAGTTGGGAGGTTCTCATAGCGGTAAACAAATGAGCGCTGTGAAAATTGGTGCCGATCAAACTGTTCAGTTCGGTAAGGGCGATCGAGACGAGATGATTCTTGGTGATGTCCTGGCGCTCATGACGCCACAGAAATGAAAGATGGGATTCACCGCGTAGACTCACTGGTCGCACCAGGAGGTTGCGCAAAGTCTGGTCCGTCCCGCGCGGTTTGCCGAGCGTGAGCCGCAGGAAACTGCCTTCACGCACGCTGGTGGTGAGTTCGGCGAGAAAGACTTCGCGCGGTGAGGAATCATTCATTCGCGCCACAAGAAAGCCGAATTCGGTTCATGGCGAGCCGGGATGCACCGGGCCCTTGGTGCGGCAGGGTCGGGCCAGTTGCACGGCATTGGGGAAGGCAAGTACGACGACTCGTTTAGGAGAAGGCGGGCACCGGCAACGACCACCAAGTGTTCAAATGAATGATCCGCGATTCTTCATGAAAATATTTTATACCACGACGGGCATCGTGGAGTTCCCATGGCATGCGAAGTGCAATGCATCGTTACCGCAACCAAGCCGGTGCAGCACTCGGAAATAACTCCGGGGAACCTGCCGAAATCGTATGAAGAATCTAATCGAAAGCCGCCAGATTCGCGCTTTTGTCGCCGTGGCGCGACGAGGCAGTTTCACCCACGGGGCCAAGGATGTTTTTTTGACCCAGTCCGCGGTCAGCCATGCCATCAAGTCGATGGAAACGGATCTCGGTTGCCATTTATTCAGACGGGTTGGCAAGCATGCGGTCCTCACCGAAGCGGGAGAAAGAATGCTGCAACACTGCGAGGAGATTCTTCGAAAAATGCAGGCTGCCCGCGAGGATTTGAGCCAGCTGCCGGACGCAGGAGTGTTGTCGCTGCGTATTGGCGCGCCGACGACGGTCTGCCAACATATTATTCCCGGCGTACTGCGGAGCCTGCAGCAGGAATATCCGCACAGTGGATTGCGGATAGAAGCCGGCGACAATCCGCAGCTGCTCGCGCAACTGCTGGCGGGGCGGGTGGATCTTGCGATCATGGTCGAGCCGGAGCGAAGACCTGATCTGGCCTTCGAGCCGCTCTTCGCCGACGAACTTCATTTTCTGATGCTTCCTTCGCATCCGTGGGCTCGGCAGGTGGAGATAAGCCCGGCACAAATTGAGAATTCGACGTTGATTGTGCCCAACAAATCGACGCGGACACACCAACTCATCGCGGGATACTTGCGCGCACGCCGCATCATGATGGAAAAATACATCGAGCTCGGGAGCATCGAATCCATCAAGGAATTGGTGAAAAACGGCCTCGGGGTTGGTGTCGTCGCGCAGTGGCCGATTCGAGCCGAGTTGCAATCTGGCGAGTTGGTGACGCGACCGATTGGCGAAAAACCCCTGGGCCGGCAATGGCAGGCGGTGCACTTGCGCGGTCGACCGCTGAATGAAGCGGAAAATTCATTTGTGCGGCTTTTTCGCACCGCCGCCGTCAGCCTGGCGGGCGAACGTGGGATTCCGGTGATCAGGGGAACGGTATACGCGGAAAACAGCGTGACGATCTAGGCTGTGTCTGGTGAATAAACTATCGCCAATCAGCTCTGCTCGGGCGCCTAGGGCCGTCGCTTGCGACATGCCGTTTTTCGCGCGCGAGGCCGGCGCGAGCACCGGCCCTACAGTAAGCGACGCAAGTTATTTCCCAGACACGATCTAGCGGAGATGCCGCGCACTTCGAGGCAAGGGCGAGTAACTTGTCTGACCCCTTTTTAGTCTCGGTCATTGCATGAAGGTTGCGACGCGGTCGTGGAAGCTTTCGCGAAATAGGACGCAATCAGCGATTGCCGTTTCGATTAGCTCAAGGTCCCAGATCGCCGATAGGGCGGATCGCAAAGTCCGCCTTCAGCGAATTCGCGACGGCAGAAAAGTGAATGGATCTTCCGGAATACTCGGCGGAACGGTCGATGCTGTCTGAAGATCAACGCGAGGCCATCAACGTCGGCTGGTGTGCGTTGAACTCGGCCTGATAAAGTTTGAGTTTTTCGCGCAGGGCCGAGAGTTCGCGGTCGCTGGGCTGGCCGGCGATTCGGATGGAAGGAAGTGCGCCATGACGAGCGAGGCATTCCGAGAGCAATGCACTGGCCGCTTCGGGCGAAAGCATGCCTCCATTGATGAACAAATCGTCGGCTCCGCCGAGACAGGCCTGGGTGCCTCTAGCCAGCCGAACGACAGGCACTCCGTGCTGCACGACCAGTTCCAAACCGCGGCGGGTTCCTTCCTGAAAGATCCCATGGCGGTCGCCAATTCCCACTACTCCGACTGCTTGGTGGTCATGCTGCAGCCGGGCAACGCAGAGCATGACTTCCAGTTCGGCGGCGCCGTCACGCTGAGAATCATTGGGCGACCACGGTGCGTCTTCGATTACGGCGACGCGCGACGTCGCCGACGCGGCTGCGCCGGTGAGAATAGTGGCTATAATCAGACAAATAATACGCCGCATCATGCCCTCTATAAAAGCACCAGCGATGCCACCGGGTGAAATCAGTCCCTCCCGGTCGATGAACATTTTTCATCGAAAACGATCCGGCCATAAAAAAACCGGTCCGTTGATGGACCGGTTTTGAGGGAGCGTTGCTTCGGGATATCAGGACGACGACGATTTCCGCTTGGTTTCGGCGTCGAGGATGACCGCTTTGAGCGTTTCGCGAACTGCGTTGGGCTGCCGTGAGAGTTCGTCGCGGCAAATGGCGAGCACGCGTTCGTGCTGCACTGCGTTCTGCGCGAGGGACCACCGGACATCCTGATCGAGGGTGGAATTGCCCAGCGCGGCGAGGATCGCGTGGACGGGCGCGGTTTCACCGGAAGCCAGAAATACGCCCCATTCGAGATTCATGGAGGAAAGGGAACGAACTTCGGCGTTTTGAAGTGAAGCAGACGTATTGATCATCTCGTTGATGCTCGTCCTCAGGCTCGGATCGCAATCGCGGGCGTACGAGCGCAGGTAATCGGCTCCCTTTGGATTTCCAGAATACCACAGGGCGGCGATGAGAATGCGCTGATGGCTCAGCGGCAGCACATGGCTGAATTCCATCCAGGAGCCGACCTTGTCCGGGTTCTGGGAAAAAACCTTCGCGAGAAAGCCGATCGCGAGGGGCACGTGGCCGGCTTCCTCGAAATAGCCACCGCGACTCAGATCGAGCACCGAGGCGGTGAAGCGTTCGGGCGCCGGGTTTTGATAATAATTATTCATCCACTGCGTGGCAGAGGAAGAAGAAGCTACTGCTGAAATTGCAGTGACTGACGAAAGCAGCAGAACCAGAAGTCCGCTGCGCAAAGACGATGAAGTTAACGCACGCATAAGGGTAGTTTTTTGTTTCTGCCGGGGTTGGCAGGTACATACCGATAGAATACGTCATCAATGGGAATCTGTAAAGGGATGGGCCGATGAAATGATTTCATGCATTTCGCCGAGGAAATGCGTGCGACTGGCGTGAGATGCCAAGTGTCCGGCCCGCGATTGCGGATGGTTATTGGGAGACGGGCTGGGCGAGCGATCCCGGTGCAGGAACGGAGCGGCGTGCCAGACGCTGCGTGAGCTTTTCCATGTAAAGATAGAAGACCGGGGTGATGTACAGTGTCAGCAATTGCGATACGATGAGTCCGCCGACCACGGCGATTCCGAGTGAGCGCCGGGCTTCCGAGCCTGCGCCCCAACCCAGCGCGATTGGCAATGTTCCGGCCAAGGCCGCGAGGGTGGTCATCATGATCGGGCGGAAACGAACAATACACGCCTCGTAGATCGCGGCTTCCGCGGGTTGATGACGGACGCGCCGGGCTTCGAGCGCGAAGTCGATCATCATGATGGCATTTTTTTTCACGATTCCGATCAACATGATTAGGCCGACGTAGCCGTAGATGTTCAATTCCTCCCCGAAAATCAGCAAGGTCACGAGTGCGCCAAAACTCGCAGAAGGCAGCCCGGAAAGGATGGTGAGCGGATGAATGAAATCCTCGTAGAGAATTCCCAGCACGAGATAAATGACGAGGACCGCGACTAGCAGGAGAAGACCCAAACCGTTAAGTGAACTCGTGAAAGCGGCCGCCGTGCCTTGAAACGACGCGTTGATCGTAGCGGGTAGTTCACGACGCGCGAGTTGGGTGATGGCATCGGTTGCGGTGCTAAGCGACATGCCAGGTGCCAGATCGAAGGAAAGCGTGACCGAGGGAAGCTGACCCAGATGGGTGACGGTGAGCGGCCCGACGGTCGTGTGGGTCCGGGTCACGGCATCGAGTGGAATCAGTTTCCCGGCACTGTTGTGCAGATAAAGAAGTGAAAGCGACCGCGCGTCGCGTTGGAACTCATCCGCGAGTTTGAGGATGACAAAATACTGGTTGGTCGCCGTGTAGATGGTCGAAACCTGACGGGAACCGAACGCACTGTAGAGGACGTCCTCGACCTGCTGGGCGGAAATGCCGAGACTGGAAGCGCGGTCGCGATCGATGTCGATATAGAGCTGCGGACTTGTGATCAACAAGTCGGTGGTGACATCCACCACCATCGGCAAGGCGGCGATTTTTTCCTGAAACTCCGGAGCGACGCGGTAGAGTTCGTCGAGATCGGTGCCGTAGAGGGTGAATTGATACGTGGACGACGATTGCCGTCCGCCAATGCGGATGCTCGGCGGCACTTGGGGAAAAGCGCGAATGCCGGGGACGCCCGCCAATTCCTGGCGGAGCATCTGCGCGACCTTTGCAGCCGGGGGGCGCAGTTTGTGATCGATCAACCGCAAATTAAAACGGCCCTGATTGAAAGTGCCGCCAGTGCCCGAGGTGAGCGGACCGATCGACGACGTATAGACGTCGACGTAGGGATTCCGACCGATGATCTCGGCGGCCTTTTGCTGGTAATTTCGCATCGCCTCGAATGACGTATCTTGGGCGGCCTCAATTGCGCAGCTCATGGTCCCGGTGTCGTCGGTGGGAATAAATCCCTTCGGAATCGTGACCAGCAGTCCGACTGTCAGCACGATCATCAGGCCGGCCACGATCATAACCGTCAGGCGGTGGCGCAGCGAGATTTGCAAGGTGCGCTCGTAAAGTCCCACCGCTTTTTGAAATGTCCGTTCGGTGATTTGATAAAACCGCCCATGGCTTTGCCCGTGAACAGCGGCCTTGAGAAAACGACTGCACAGCATCGGGGTCAGGGTGAGTGAGACGAATCCTGACACGAGGATCGCCGCGCTGATCGTGACGGCAAACTCATGCAGGAGCCGCCCGAGCACGCCGCCCATGAACAGAACCGGAATGAATACGGCTACGAGCGAGATCGTCATGGAAATGATGGTGAATCCGATTTCCCGTGATCCAACGAGCGCAGCTTCCCGGACCGGTTTGCCGAGCTCGATGTGCCGGATGATATTTTCCAGCATCACGATGGCGTCGTCCACGACAAATCCCACAGAGAGTGTCAGGGCGAGGAGCGAAAGATTATCGATGGTGAAACCAAAAAAATGCATCACGCCAAATGTGCCGACAATCGCGATGGGCATCGCCACGCTCGGGATCAGGGTGGCGGATACCGAACGCAGAAAGAGAAAGATCACGAGGACCACGAGCACCACGGCGAGGATGAGGGTGAACTTCACCTCGGACACCGATTCGCGAATTGTCTTCGAGCGATCAGTGACAATATCGAGATTGATGCCCGCCGGAAGTTGCGCGCGAAAAGAGGGCAGGAGGGCCTTGACCGCGTCGACGACTTCAATCGTATTGGTGCCGGGTTGGCGTTTGACTTGGAGATTGATCGCACGATCGCGGTTGAACCAGCCCGCGGATTTGTCGCTTTGCACGCTGTCAACCACGGCTCCGAGATCGCCGAGCCGGACCGGCGCCCCGTTGCGATAGGTGACGATGACGCGCCGAAAAGCGTCGGCACTTTTCAATTGTCCCGACGCCTGCAACGTTACCCCTTTGCTTTGGCCGTCGAGGGTGCCGGAAGGGAGATTGACATTGCTTGTGCTCAGCGAGGTGCGGACATCATCGATTCCGATCCCGCGCGCGGCGAGTGCGCGGGGATCGAGCTGCACGCGGACCGCATATTTTTGCGAGCCGAAAACCTGGACCTGCGCAACGCCGTTGACGCTGGAAATCTGTTGGGCGAGTAACGTTTCGGCGTATTCGTCGACTTGGGAGAGTGGCAGGATGGAGGAATAAAGTGAGAGCAGCAGCACGGAATCGTCCGCGGGATTTGTTTTCCGAAACGAGGGCGGATTGGGCATGTCCTGCGGCAGTCGGCGCTGGATGGCAGAGATGGAGGCCTGGACATCCTGGGCAGCTCCGTCGATCGACCGGTCCAAACTAAATTGCATCGTGATCTGCGTGCTTCCGAGCGAACTGGACGAAGTCATCGAATCGACGCCCGCGATGGTGGAGAGTTCCTGCTCGAGCGGAGTCGCAATGGCCGACGCCATGGTTTCGGGACTGGCGCCCGGAAGATTGGCCGTGACGGTAATTGTGGGGAAATCGACATTCGGTAGATCGTTCACCGGCAATGCGCGATAGGCCATCAAGCCGAACAGCGAGAGTCCCGCCGTGACGAGCGTGGTCATGACTGGGCGGCGGATAAAGAATTCGGGAATACTCATCCGGATTTCTTTTTCTTTTTGGGTGTAACGGTGACTTGCTCGCCCGGTGCGGATTTTATTTCGACCGGCTTGCCGGCTGCCACCCGGAATTGTCCATCCACGACCACGATCTCGCCCTCAACCAAGCCGGAACGCACGACGGAATCGTTGTCCACCGTTCGTTCGATCGTGACGGCGCGCAATTCGGCCGTGTGGTCTTTTTTGACGACGAAAACGTGCTGCCCATTCTGTCCGTTTTGCACGGCTGCGGAAGGCACCACGAGTAACTCGGGGGTGGCTAGCGTCACGCGCACACCTACAAACTGACCGGGCCAGAGACGACGCGCGGAATTGGGAAAAGTGGCCTTGAGTTTCAAGGTGCCGGTGGTGGGATCGACCGAATTGTCGATGAAGGAAAGCTGTCCGGTTTCGGGAGCTTGTTCATTTCCCGGAGGAGTTGCGGCCACCGGGATGGTGCCCGCTGCCCGGTAGCGCGCCAGCAAGGCCAGATACTGTTGCGGCACGCCGAACGTCACGTAGATCGGATCGAGCTGATTGATGGTGACGAGGGAAACAGCCGCGTCGCTGGCTCGTACCAGATCCCCTTCATGGGCGCCGAGTCCGCCAGTACGGCCGGAAAAAGGCGCGCGAATCGAACAGAATTCAAGCTGAAGTTGCGCGGTGGCGACGGCGTTTTCGCCCACCACTACTTGAGCGTCGAGTACGCGTTCGGCCATCTGGATTTGTTGGAATTGTTCCTTGGGGACCATCGCTTCCTGCGTGAGAGAGGAATACCGTTCGACCTGAAGGTGCGCATTTTCCAACTGGGCGCGGATTCTCTCGAGGTCGGCCCGGGCGGAGTTGAGGGCGTTTTGAAACGAACGCTGGTCCAACGTGAACAGCAGATCGCCGGAGTCGACATCCTGGCCCTCTTGAAAGCCCACCTTGATGATTATCCCCGTCACCTGGGACCGTAGTGCGGCGGTGTGGATGGCCTCCACGGCGCCGACGGCCTCAAGAATAAGAGGCGCCGTTTTGCGCTTCACTTGTCCGATCAGTACGGGCGCCGGCGCGAGGCTGCTTTTTCCTTTTTTGTCGGTGGTGGCCGATTTCTCCCGGCAGGCGGTAACAGCCATGAAAAGAATCAGGGTGAAAGCGATTCGGCGAACTTCTGTTCTGCGGGGTGATTGGAACATCGAGGCTTCAGCTTAGCAGGTCGGGTGCCCGGGTGCCGGCAGCTTGCGGTTTCATGCATGAATTAAATTTTGGTGAACTGCGCCGCCGTTTGGCTGGTCGCGGCCAGCGCGATTTTTCCCGCGGACTGGCTTGATGCAGCCGTGGCACGCATTGAGCTTCCCCGCGATGCTGAGATCCACGTTCATGGCCACCCGAATTCCCCCTGACATTTTAGAGAACACACCTCTGCCGATCAATGGATGGGTTCTTGCGCTGATTGATTTTGGCAATCGTCGCAGCCGCGCGTGGTCGGTGGCGGTGGTCACCGCCTTTGTCGTGATCATTGGATGGATCGACTATATCACTGGTACGCGCGTATCCCTTGGCTTGTTCTATTTGATTCCGATCATCTTGAGTGCGCTGTGGCTGGGCTGGAAGGCCGGATGCTCCGTTTCCGTAATCAGCATTGTGGTGCGCGTCGGCGGCGATCTGATTTACGGTGGCGACAAGAGTACGCCGATCAGCATATTTTGGAATCGGACGGCATTTTTGATCCTGTACGTGCTGCTGGTGGGACTGCTCCACGCATTGAATTCGTTGCAACGACAGCTGGAGTTGCGCGTGAAGCAGCGCACCGCAGCGCTGGTCGAGGCCTTGCAAGTGCGCGACGAACTCCAGCGACAACTGTTCAATACCGCCAACCGGGAGCGCAGTAGCATCGGGCATGAATTGCACGATGGCTTGGGCCAGCATCTCACGGCCACTGCGCTCGCGGCAAAAATGCTGTCAAGCGAGTTGGAACTCACCGGTCATCCCGCGGCCCCCGACGCCCGCATGATCGTCCGGATGGCGCAGGAAGGCATCACCCAGACGAGGCAGATGGCCCGCGGATTACTTCTGGCCGCGATCGAACCGGAGCAATTGACGGCGGAACTGGAGGAACTTTGCGAAGGCTTGCAAAAGGAATTTGGCGTCACCTGCCGGTTTATTTCGGTGGGGAATACTGCCGGCTTGGATGTCGTCAAAGCCTCGCATCTTTTTTATATTGCCCACGAGGCGGCGCGCAACGCAGTGCGCCACGCTCGCGCGAGCTCGATCGACATTGAGCTCAAAAATCAGGATGGAATTCTCGAACTCGGCGTCACCGATAATGGTTCGGGACCACCGGCACCTGAGGCAAAATTAACCGGGATGGGTTTGAGAATCATGGCTCATCGCTCGGAATTGATCGGCGGATCCTTTTCGATCAGTCCCGGTCTGGAATCGGGGGCGAGGGTGACCTGCGTGATTCCATCCCTCGCTCCGGCGCCGGCTTTCTAAGCTGATGTCCACCCGGGTATTCATCGTCGACGACCATCCCTTGGTCCGTGAATGGTTGTCGGCATTGCTCAGGAAACAGCCCGATTTTGAAATTTGCGGTCTGGCGCAGGATGCCAACGACGCGTTGCCGGCGATGCTGGTGAATCCTCCCGACGTCGCGATCGTGGATCTGAGTCTCAAGGGAACCTCGGGCCTCGCGTTGATCAAGGATTTGGCCGAGCACCTGCCCGAGACGCAGGCTATTGTCCTCTCGATGCACGAGGAGATCTTTTATGCGGAGCGTGCGTTGCGGGCCGGGGCGCGGGGCTATGTGACCAAAGTCGAGGCGACTGACCGCATCCTCGAGGCGATTCGGACCGTGCAGGCCGGCCAGGTTTTCATCAGTCCGGGAATGCTGGCCGTCCTTACCGCACGCATGTCGTCGCGGCCTTCCGGTTTTTCCAAGGAAAACATCGCGACCCTGAGCGATCGCGAACTCGATGTTTTCCGCCGAATGGGCAAAGGGCAGACGACGCGGCAGATTTCGGACGAACTTTTAATCAGCATCAAAACCGTCCAAGCGTATGCCGCACGGATCAAGGAGAAGCTGCAACTTGCGAATGGCACCGAGCTCGTTCGCGAAGCGGTGCGCTGGGTGGAACAGCAGGACGGTTCATGAAAATAAATTTCCGCGTGTAGGACGCGGCCCGACAAATTGGTAGTACGCGATCCGTCGCCGGCGAGGCGCCGCCCTCTGGGGGTTTTAAGGAAGATGCCGGAAGAGCCTTGATTCATCCAATTCATTCATAATGCGCGGGAGCGAAATTATCCGGCGTGGACGGCAAAAAGCTGCCATCGTTTCGCGACTGCGATCAGGAGAGTTGCCCGGATTTTTCGCGCAAAATTAATTCATGGGTTAAACACGTGCCCGGCGATGCTGCGGCACTTCGCGTGCTCAGTGGCTGGCTGTCAGAGGCAGATTAATACCAGCAACCACACACCACCATTATCGATCATGAGAAACATTGCCCGTTTCACAGCAACCGCAGCCTGCGCCTGTCATTGCCTGTGCGTTTTTGCGCAGACCGCAAACCCACCGAAGGACTCTGCCACCCCTGCGGAACCTATCGTTGTCCTGGATAAATTCGTAACGAGTGGCGGAGACGATCCGAATGCACTCATGCCCACGCAACCAATCAACGCCCTTGGCTTGTCCAAGCGGATCGTCGATACCCCGCGCTCGATCAGCGTGGTGTCAGGCGAAATGATTGAAAAATTCAATATCGGCGAACTCGCGGATTTGGCGCGATTCTCCCCGAGCACCTACACGGCATTTTCGTTTGGGGTGCAGGGCGGATTGCAGGTTCGCGGCGACACGGCGGACACTTATTTCGCGGACATGCGAAAATTAAACAATGCCTCGAACCTGCCCACGATCATCGGCGCGAGCGACGGGGTGACGATCGTCCGCGGGCCGGCCTCCGCGGTTCTCGGGGCGGGATCGGTCGGCGGATTCATGAACTACCTGCCGAAATCCGCCCGTGCAATCACCGGCAAATATCTCGAAGGCCTCACTGGAAAGTTCAGCCTAACGTTCGACGAATGGGGCCGAAAGGTGGGCACGGCGGAACTGGGTGGACCGGTGAAAATTTTCAAACGGAAGGCGGGGTTCTATGTTTATTCCCAGTTTGAGGATTCCAAAACGTTCTACATTGGCCAGAAAATCAAGGACGCCACGATTCAAGCGACGCTGTCGATGGACTTGACTGACTCGTTGCGCCTCGAGATCGGCGGCAACTATCAACACCACGATGGCACCGGTATCGCCGGGTGGGATCGGGTCACGCAGGACCTCGTCGACAATGGGACCTATCAAACGGGTTCGCCGGACTTCAGTTTGATTGACAAGGACGGCAATGGCGTCGCCAGCCGCGCGGAGTTGTACAACGCGGGCCTGACGAACAACTATAATTTCACTGCCGCCGGTACGCCGGTCGCAAATCAGGTCAAGGCTGGCACCACGGCCTACACCAAGCCCGGCGGTCCCCTCGCTTTTGTCACTGGCCTCGGGACGGCGCAACTCAGCCCGCGCTACGTTTTGCTCGAGCGCATCAACCATGGCGTGGACTACATCGGTTTCATCAAACTGATCAACGATTCCAACCCGAATCTCGTTTTCAAAAACAACGTGTACTACGAGTACCAAAAATACGACAAGCTCTCCGACATCGCCTACATGCGCGCGGGTGACACAAGCGTGATCGAAGAGCGCTTCAGCGTCGAATGGAATGTCCAGCATCTGCCGCAGTGGCTGACGATCACAAATCTGACCTCATGGAATTTGCGGTATCTCGACGCGCTTAATTCCACGACGAACGTCTTCCAGATTTTTAACTATTGGGATCTCACGAAGTATCAAGACGGCCATTACCTCTTTCAAAACGGCTGGGAAAATCCCGTGGAAGCGGGCGTCGATTCCAAGGCGCGCAGCCAGCATTATGAGAGCGGGTTCGGCAACGTTTTCGATCTCGTCGCGTTTAACAAACTCAACCTGTCGGTCGGCGCGCGTTACGACTGGGTGGACGCCGAGGTGCAAAACTACGCCGGACTGAAGACTTCTGGAAATGTCCTCGCGGCGGTGGCTCCTTCTTTTGCCAAGGGGTCAGATCGAGGGAGCTCGCTGACTTCCGCGAGCCTGTCCTACAAGATTCTTCCGAACGTTGTACCCTACGCCACTTATGCCACGCCGAAGACCATCGTTCCGGGCAGTACCGGTGGTTTGAGCAGCGGCCAGGTCGCATCCACCATCCTGACTGGTGCGTCCCTCGAGGAATTCGGGATCAAGGGCGATTTCTTCAAGGGGAAGTTGTTCGTCTCCTATGCATGGTACAAACAATACCGCACGGCTTTTGTGCAAAGCCTCAACGGAGGTAACGGCGATTTTCAACAGACCCGCGCCTTGGGTAATGAAGTCGAAGCGCGTTGGGTGCCAACGCCGAACTTCAACCTGGCCCTCGCCGCCGACTGGGTGCGCCGCGACAACGATCCGCTCGCGCCCGGGTATACCCCGGTTCCTGTCACCACGTTGCCGTTGGATCCGATTCAATACGGCGGTGGACGTTACCAACTCGCCTATGACACCTCCGTCACCCGCCAATCCCGGCCGCCCCGGGTTTTCAGTCTCTTTGGCAATTATATCTTTGGAAGAACGGGCTTCGATGTTTCCGCAGGCGCCAATTACACGGCGGCTTATACCGCCTCATCGATCGGCGACATTCTGCTGCCCTCGTCGATGTTGTTCTCACTCGATGTTGGCTATCGCACCAAACACTGGGAATACCGCTTGTCCGGCAAAAACCTGACGAACGAAATATTCTTCACGTCCACGAGCGGCAGTGCGGCGCTGATTCCGCAGCCCGGCCGCACGATCACCGGGAAGATCACGTATAAATTCTAGCCACACTGCTCCCCAGCCCACGGGCAGCTCGATGGTCAGCTGTCTGTGGGTGAGTGGCAGTGACCGGTGCTTTCCAAGAATTCACCCATGAACTCCGCCAGTTGTGCGAATTTGGTTCGTTTGTTTATTTTCGGAGTGGTGCTTTGCGCCACCTCCAGTCGCGAGTGCGTTCGCGCTGCGTCCGCCCAGACTTCGTTCCACGTTGAAGAGGCGACGATCTCCGACATTCAAGGCGCGATTCTGGCCAGAAAACTTACGTGTACTGAACTCGTGAAGCTCTACCTCTCGCGCATCAAGGCCTACAACGGCACGGCGGTGGAGCAGCCCGGGGGAATTCTCGGACCGATCAAAGCGGTTCCACACGCGGGACAGCTTAATGCCCTCTGTACGCTTAACCTTCGTCCCGCCGTGCGCAAAGCCTGGGGCTTCGACGACCGCAAGGCGCGAAGCATGACCGATTCCGTTGACGACGATCCTGCCATGCCCGACGCGCTCGAGGTTGCGGCGAAACTCGATGCGGAGTTTGCGAAAACCGGGACACTCAGTGGTCCGCTGCATGGCGTAGTGGTCGCGATCAAAGATCAATTCGATACCTTCGATATGCGGACGACGTCGGGGGCCGATGCGGCGTATGCCAATGACCGGCCGCCACAGGACTCGACGTTCGCGGTTCGCTTGCGCGCCGCTGGAGCCATCGTCATTGGAAAGGCGGCCATGGGCGAATACGCCGGCAGCTACGGTGGCAATCGCAGTTCCTTTGGCGGGACGGTGGTTAATCCCTACGACACGGAGCGCACGCCCGGCGCGTCGAGTGCTGGCTCCGGCGTGGCGGTCGCCGCGAATTTATGCACGGTCGCCATCGCCGAGGAAACTTCCCCTTCGATCCGCGCCCCGGCTCAGAACAACAACGCGGTTGGCATCTCGCCGACGCAGGAACTCGTCAGCCGTGTCGGCATGATGAACATCGGCATCAACACCCGCATCGGGCCGATCGCCCGCACCGTCGAGGATGCCGCCCGCGTTCTCTCCGTGATTGCCGGCTATGATCCGAAGGACGAGATGACGGCATTCAATGTCGGACGCACCCCCGACCAGCCTTACGAGAGCTTTACGCACGCGACGAGTCTTCAGGGCGTGCGCATCGGCGTCGTCCGCGAATACATGGACAAGAGCGTCGCCACACCCGCGGAAGCCGAAAATATCGCCATTGCCGAGCGTGCAGTCGAGGACCTGCGCAAGCTCGGTGCGACCATCGTCGATCCGGGCTCCGAGGGACTTTTCACGCCTTACGTACGCCGCTACAATCCGATGCTGAGTAACCTGTCGTGGACGAAACAATATCCCGAACTGTTCCCGGTCGATGCGGACGGAAAGCCCACGACGGATGAGATCGCGACGCTCATCGAACTGGCCGCGGATCCGTCGAAGGTGCCGGGAAAAGTTACCATCCGGGACTTCGCTCCGGCGCAGGCGATCGGTGAAACCAAGTACGGCTTCGATCTCTATCTCAGCCAGCGCGGCGATGCTAACATCAAAAACCTCGGCGATCTGATCACCAAGGCGACGTTCTACAAGGATGGACAACGTACCAGTCCCACGTCGCTGATCACGGCGAATGAAGGCACGGTGTTGGATACCTCCGTGCGTCTTCAGCGACGGTTCGCCATTCAGCAAATCGTTCTCGCTTGCATGGCCGAACTAAAACTCGACGCCTTGGTCGCGCCGACAGGTAATGTGCCGCCGGCCAAAATTGCCGCGTCGCAAAGCAACCGCGGTCGGGGCGGCGCGCGCGGAAGAGAAGCGGGCGGGTTGGGCGGAGCTGGCGGACTCGGCACGTGGAGTTTTCTCGGACAACAGGGCATCCCGGCGATCACCGTGCCAGGCGGATTCACGACGCAGGTATATGACCGCGTGCCGGATCCTTCGTCCGATGGTGCGATGGAGCTGGCGGGGCCGTTTCCCGCCAGGCTTCCCGTGGGCATCGATTTCATGGGGCGGCCATTCAGCGAACCGATCCTATTGAAAATCGCCGCCGCCTATGAAAAGGCGACGCGTCACCGCACTCCGCCGCCTGATTTCGGTCCGGTCGTCACACCGGCGCTGGCGTCTACGAGTACCCAATAGCTTCTTTCCCGTCGGTCCGCTTCCGGGCGAGGCATAAGCGGACCGCCCACGTAAAACACGAATTAACATTAGATGAATCTCTTCGGAAAAAACAGAGAGGCATTTCTCGCTCCCTTTGCGGACTAGCCTGAAAAATTTGCTTCAATCACCCACGATAATGACATTTAAAAACAGAAAGTTTCCCTCACGATTGCTGGCGTTTTCGCTGGCCGCCGTTCTGAGCTTGGCCGCAATTGGTGCGCACGCGACCGATTTCAAAGTTGAAGAAACGACGATCACAAAAATCCAGGAGGCGATCCTTGCGAAGAAGCTTACGGCCACCGAAGTCGTTAAACTCTACCTTGCCCGCATCAAGGCCTACAACGGCCCCAGCGTGGAGTATCCCGAGGGTTACCTCGGCACGATCAAGCCGCTGTCCCCCGATGAAAAGAAGGGGCTCGGCACTCTCATCACGCTCAACCTCCGTCCCGCCACCCGCAAGGCGATGGGCTTCGATGACCGCAAGGCCCGCAGCATGACCGACTCCGCGGATAACGATCCCAGCATGCCCGACGCCCTCGAGATCGCGGCGCAGGAGGACGCTGAATTTGCTCGGACTGGCAAGCTCGTCGGCCCGCTCCATGGCGTCGTCATCGCGATCAAGGACCAATACGACACCTTCGACATGCGCACCACCTCCGGAGCTGATGTGGACTACGCCAACGACCGCCCGCCCCATGACTCCGCCTTTGCCGTGCGACTGCGCGCCGCCGGTGCCATCATTTTGGCGAAGGCCAACATGGGCGAATACGCCGGTGGCTACGGGCACAACCGTAGCTCCTTTGGCGGCCAGGTGGTCAACGCCTACGACACCGGCTTCGATCCGGGTGGTTCGAGTTCCGGCGTCGGCGTGGCGGTCGGCGCCAACTTGGTCACCTGCGGCATCGCCGAGGAGACGACGCCCTCCGTCCGGTCACCCGCGCAGAACGCCAATTCGGTCGGTCTCTCGCCCACTCAGGAACTCGTCAGCCGCGTCGGCATGATGAATCCGGGCATCAACACCCGGGTCGGCCCCATTACCCGCACAGTGGAGGACGCCGCCCGTATCCTGACGGTCATCGCTGGCTACGACCCCAAGGACGAACTCACCGCCTTCAACGTCGGCCACCTGCCGTCGGAGCCCTACGAAAGCTTCACCCATGCGACCAGCCTGAAGGGTGTGCGCATCGGTGTCGTGCGTGAATACATGGACCGGAGCATCGCCACCAAAGCGGAACTCCAGAATATCGCCATGGCCGAGCAGGCGGTCGAAGACCTGCGGAAGCTCGGTGCCACCATCGTCGATCCGGGCGAGGAGGGGTTGTTTACGCCCTACGTCAGGCGCTACTCTCCGATGCTTTTCAATGCCTTCTTCGCCAAGCACCACCCGAAGGAGTTCCCCGTGGATGACGAGGGCAAACCGACTACCGACCAGATCGCCACGTTGGTCGAAATGGGCATGGATCCCTCGAAAGTTCCCGGCAAGGTGACGATCCGGGATTTCCCCTCGGTTATGTTTCCTGGGGAAAGCAAGTATGGCTATGATTGGTATCTCGCCCAGCGAGGTGATGCCAACGTCAAGAATCTGCACGATATGCTCACCAAGGCCAGGTTCTACAACGACGGCACGACGGGCAGCGGCAAGCCGACCGGTCTCCTGAAGACGGATACGGCGATGTATTTGGACTCCGCCCTGCGCATGCAGCTGCGGTTCACCATCCAGCAGATGG
This sequence comes from Verrucomicrobiota bacterium, assembly GCA_041691855.1. Taxonomy (GTDB): domain Bacteria; phylum Verrucomicrobiota; class Verrucomicrobiia; order Opitutales; family Opitutaceae; genus Lacunisphaera. The sequence continues at coordinate 21,069 of JBEPTW010000014.1, forward strand.
TCCTGCAGTGCATGGCGGAGCTCAACCTCGATGCGGTCGTCTATCCGACCGGCACTCTGCCGCCCGCCAAGATCTGGCCCCTGCGGCCCAGAAACACCGGTGGACCGGGAGACCGCGAGAAGGAGTGGACCGGTGTAACCTCTTGGACCTTCCTCGGTGCTCAGGGATTCCCGGCGATCACCGTTCCCGGCGGATTCACGACCGAAGTCTACACCCGCGAACCCGACCCCGCTTCATCCGATCCGAAGGCGACCCTCTTGACCGGTCCCACGCCGGCCAAGCTTCCCATCGGCTTCGACTTTCTCGGCCGTCCCTTCACCGAGCCCAAGCTTCTCATGATCGCCGCCGCCTATGAAAAGGCGACCCACCACCGCATGCAGCCCCCGGACTTCGGTCCGCTGCCCGCCACGCCCTGAACCGGCTAATTTTCCCTTCATTCACCGACTCCCATGACCTTCCAAAATCACAGAACCACTTCGCGGTTACTGGCACTTTCGCTGGCCGCCGTCCTGAGTCTCGCTGCAATTGGCGCGCACGCGACTGACTTTAAAGTTGAGGAAACCACGATCGCTAAAATCCAGGAGGCCATCCTCGCGAAGAAGCTGACGTCCACCGAGCTCGTGAAACTTTATCTCACCCGCATCAAGGCCTACAATGGTCCCGGCGTGGAGCAGCCCGAAGGTATTCTTGGACCAATCAAACCGATCGCTCATGGGAAAAACGTTAACGCCATCATCACCCTCAATCTGCGTCCCGCCACGCGCAAAGCCTGGGGCTTCGACGACCGCAAGGCGCGTAGCATGACTGATGCAGTCGACAATGATCCCAACATGCCCGACGCCCTCGAAGTCGCGGCGAAGCTCGACGCTGAATTCGCCAAAACCGGAAAACTCGTCGGTCCGCTGCACGGTGTTGTCATCGCAATCAAGGATCAGTTCGACACCTTCGACCTGCGCACCACGTCCGGAGCGGACGCCTTTTACGCCAACGACCGACCGCCCCACGACGCGACCTTCGCGGAGCGTTTGCGCGCCGCCGGCGCGATCGTTATCGGCAAGGCCAACATGGGCGAGTATGCCAGCGGTTACCGGAGTTCGTTTGGTGGCACCGAGCAGAATCCCTACGACACCGAGCGAGTTCCCGGTGGCTCGAGTGGCGGCTCCGGCATGGCGGTGGCGACGAACATGGCCACCGTCGCGATCGGTGAAGAGACCGGTCCATCGATCCGCGCTCCCGCGCAGTACGCGAACGCGGTCGGCATTTCGCCCACGCAGGAACTCGTCAGTCGCATCGGCATGATCAACATCGGACTCAATACCCGCATCGGTCCGATCGCCCGCACAGTCGAGGACGCGGCGCGTGTTCTCACTGTAATCGCCGGCTACGATCCGAAGGACGAAATGACCGCGTTCGGCATCGGTCGCACCCCGGAAAATTCCTATGAAAGTTTCACGCACGCGAAGAGTTTGAAGGGCGTGCGCATTGGCGTGGTCCGCGAATTCCTGGACAAGGATGTTTATGGCAAGACGGCCTTTCAAAACATTGATCTCATCAACCAGGCCGTCGAAGACCTCAAAAAACTTGGTGCCACGATTGTCGAGCCGCCGGCCGACGGGTTGTTCACGGATTATATCCGCCGCTACAATCCGATGCTCAGCAATTCATCGTGGACGAAATTATTTCCCGAATTGTTTCCGGTGGACGAAAAAGGCAAGCCAACGACCGATCAGGTTGCCACGCTGGTCGAGCTGGCCTCCGCTCCCGCGAAAGTTCCGGGCAAGGTCACCATGCGCGATTTCGGCAATGCCGGGGCGATTGGCGAAAGTAAGTATGGCTACGACATCTATCTCAAGCAACGGGGCGATGCAGCCATCAAGACGCTCACGGATCTAGTCAACAAGGCGAACTTCTATAGTTCTCCGAATTTCCCGACGAAGAAAACCGGTCTCGCCAACGCGGACAAGGGAATGGTGTTGGATACCGCGATCCGGTTGCAGCGCCGTTTCGCCATTCAGCAGATCGTGCTCGCCTGCATGGCCGATCTCAAACTCGACGCGGTCGTGGCGCCCACCGGCCTTGCTCCCGCGCGCAAATTACTCGCGCCAAATGAACCTTCAGGGAACGGCATCGGTAATTACGGTATGTTCACGCTGATCGGCGCGCAGGGGTTTCCAGCGATCACGGTGCCAGCGGGATTCACGACTGAGGTGTATGATTGGGTGCCTGATCCTTCCGCACCGCCTGCACCCGCTGACGCTCCCTCGGGTCGTTCCGGCGGAGGTGGCGACGAAGCCGACGGCGGCGGAAGAGGCGGGCGTTCCGCTCCGATGATGTTGACCGGACCAACGCCGGCGAAGCTTCCCGTTGGCGTTGATTTTATCGGACGTCCTTTTAGCGAACCTACGCTGCTGAAAATCGCCGCTGCCTATGAAGAGGTGACGCATCACCGCATGATGCCGCCGGATTTCGGCCCGCTGAAAGAGTAATTTGGGTCGATCGCGGCGAGCCCGAGTCGTTATCGGGTCCGCGAACGAAACCCGGAATCGATTTCCGAACAGCTTACCCGAAGGCAGCAAAGCGCACAAACGCGCTGGTTCGGACGTCGGAATTAAACGCGAAGTTCGCAGAGAACACCAAGCCTGAGTAGTCTTCACCTAAGTGAATCCTGCGATCTCCACGTTGGACCCTGAAACGGTGCCGCGAATTGATTCCAAGGGCGCTTCAGTAAAACTGTAGCCGGGGGGGCTGACCCCAGTGTTTGAGTGTTTTAATCTCAGACCGGGGTCAGCGCCCGCGGCTACAACAGCTATATTCGGTTACAGTTTTATTTTAACTGCTAGTCGCATGTTTTGTTTTCGGACTAGTCACAGAGCCGATCCGGGAGTGTGGATACCGAGAGCACGGCTGCGGGGTCGCTGCCGTTCCATTCCCCGATTGGAAAGCGTTTCCAGACGAACAACGCGGCAGTCTTCTAAAAAAGGTCCGCCATCGATGGAGCGATGGCGGACGAGTATGAAATGATCGTTGGGGGCTTTCGCCCGGACTTTTTCCTACCGGGGCCGGTACCAATAGGGATTTCCGTCTTTAATGAAGAGCTTCTTTGGAATCATGCCATGGATACCAAGCGTCTTGTCGACGACTTGGGTTACCCGAAAGTCCACTGCGATACTAGTCAACGTATAGGCATGGTGGAAATCGTAGCCTTGTTTTTCCTTCAGAAATTCGACGGTCTCAATCATCGCCATCCGCATGGCCTTGTCCAGATCCGGGTCGAGACCGAAGGTAATGTAATGCGTCGGAGTTTCCGCACGCGGCTCGTTCAGTTTCATTCCCTTGTGCAGGATGAACTGCACGGTACTGGCGTTGGCGGTTTCGATCGCGTTGACCGTGATCTCACCGTCTCCCTGAGCGGCGTGACAATCGCCCGTGTAATACAGCGCGCCTTTTTGGAAAACGGGCAAATAAAGCGTGGCTCCCGCGACGAGTTCCTTGCAATCAAGATTGCCGCCGAAGGCTCCGGGTGGACCTGAGCGTCGATTGGGCCCTTCGGAGTCGGGCGGGCAAGTTGCCATCACGCCGTTGAAGGGCGCGAGCGGTATTTCCACGGTGTCGTCGAAGATGCCGGCGTTGCGCTTGAGATCGAGCAGAACGATTTTTGTGAAAGGCCTTGGTACTAGGTCGGGCAGCGCCCCGCTGCCGGGATTTGCGCCGACCGCGCCGTAGGGGATGCGTGGCGTGACGTCGAGAATCCGGACTTCAAGCGTGTCGCCCGGCTCGGCGTCTTCGATATAGACCGGCCCGACCAACTGGTGACCACCTCCCTTGCGTGCCGGCGTACCCGGTGGCGGGGGAGGGGTCCCCGGCGGTAGAGGCGGTGGCGGAAGCCGGTTGGTGGTCTCGTCCGCCACCTTGATCGTTTCTGCCAGCGCCGGACAGTCTTCGATGGTAGTCGGAATATTGTTCTCCTTCAGCCACGTATCGGGATCCTTGTTACCCCATCGAGCGCCGCCGCCGACTTCGAGCCGGACAACCGCTCCCGATTTGACGGTGAGGACCGGCTTTTTCGTGGATGAAAAGTAACCGAGAATCGCGTTCTCCGGCGTATACTTCACTACGTAATCGGGTGTGATCTCCATCGCCGCGGTGCGGGCGATAAAGAGCGCAAGTCCAAGGGACGCGCCAATGAATAGTTTAACAGGTGAGTGCATAGGTTGGGCAGTTCGGGTTGAGATCGATGGGAATCGACGGAGTTGGATTTTAGACGAGAGTGGAAATCGGAGCCGGCGCTTCGTCGTCCCGATTATGGCGCGAGCGGTGGGACCGTCGGCGGCGGGCGCCGGTGATGCGTGGCTTGTTCGTATGCGAAGGCATATTGAATCAGCTTTGACTCATCCCACTGCCGGCCGAGGAACTGCAGCGAGATGGGTAGCCCGTTCACAAATCCAGCGGGTACGACAATTGCGGGCCATCGCAGGGCGCTGCCGATATAGGTCGTGCTGGCCGATCCTCCACCACCGCCTCCCGGGCGAGGTACAGGCACTTTTTGCGTGTTGCGATCGCCGGTGATGACCGGAGGTTGCGGATTGTTGGGCATGACGACCGCATCGATGTGAGCATTTTCAAACGCCTGGACAAAAACCTCCCGCCAGTGCTGTTCGTCTTTCATGCCTTTAACGGTGGCCGGTTCCTGATCGGGTGGCACCGTAATCGCGGCAGCTTCATCCCAAAACGGTTGGTGTAGTGGATGGACCAGTTTGGCCTTTGCGATCTCCTCGACCGACGGGTACGGTATGCCGGGATGTTTCGCGAGAAAGCGCGTCATGTCATCCTTGAATCGCGCGGCGGTCTGCGGTGGCCGGGGCAGCGCTGTAAATTCCGAAATAGTGAACGGATCGACCAGTTCGGCGCCGGCCGCTTTCAGCTCCAACAACACTTTTTCGAATTCCGCGAGAATCCGCGGGTTGGAATCCTTCGTGGAAAACGCCTGGCGAAGGACGCCGAGTCGTACGCCTTTCAATCCATTCTTTTTCAAGAACGCGGTGTAGGTTTTCGGAATGTGGCCGTCGCTTTCGAGGCTTGCTGGATCTCCCGGATCTGATCCGGCCATGACGTCCAGTAGAATGGCCAGATCGGTAACTGTCCGGCACATTGGCCCGACGGTATCGCGCAGACTGCTGTTGGGTGTCATGCCCACTCGCGCGACTAGCCCGACACTGGTGCGAATGCCGGCAAGGGCATTGAATGATGAGGGATTGCGGATGGAGCCCATGGTATCGGTTCCGATGCCGATGGTTCCAAAATTGGCGGAGATGGAGGCACCGGTTCCACCCGACGAGCCACCGGTGGCATAAGCGGTGTTATAGGGGTTGCGGGCGAAGCCACCGAGAACGGAATTAATGTTGTCGGCGCCACCCTTGGTGAATTCGGACAGCGATGATTTCGCGAGAATGATGCCACCAGCGGCTTTTATCCGGGTGATAAGCGTTGCGTCGCTTGATGGAAAATAATTTTTCCAACCCTGAAACCCCGCGGTCATCGGCATGCCGGTCACGTCAATGCAATCCTTCACGATCACGCAAACGCCATGAAGCGGTCCGATCAGTTTGCCGGTGGTCGCCAATGCGGCGTCGAGGCGATCCGCTTCTTCCAAAGCCTGCGGATTAATTGTTATGAGGGAATTAAGATACGGCCCTTGTTTGTCGTAGGCGTCGATTCGCGCGAGGTAAGCGGTGACAACCTGCCGGGTGGTCAGTTCACCGGAAAGATAAGCGGTCTGGAGGTCCGCAATCGTCGCCTCCTCGATGGCCATTGCGCGTAACGAGGAACTGGCAAAAGCAAAAAGACAGATTGCACTCCATGCTGCGGTCAGGCGCGGAAGATACATTTTGGATTCAGTTTTTTATCAGCCGATACGTGGAACAGGCTCCGGGAGCACGGGTGGTGCCACGGGCGACGCCGTGAAGCTTTATGAAAATTTGTCATGCGCCATTTTTTCCCGTCCTTGCCGGGCATGAATTGTTTCCATTGGCGACCCGCAATTACGCGCGCGATTTTTATGCCGGCGATGGTCAGCGGAGAGGGAGCGTGGGGGTTTCCCGTTCAGTCCCGATCATTCCCCGAAGGAAAATTGAAGGAAACGTTGGCGAAGGTGCTTCCTTGAATAGCAAGTGACGTAAGCACGCCGTCGAATCGGGAGATTGTCTTTAACCACTCCGCTTGGGCTTCGAACAGAGCGGTGTCACCGACTTTTTCGCCGGTGGCAGGATCGGCAATCGCGCGGAAAACCAAGGGGCGTTTTTCGCTGGCGACGGTCGCCGTTACTTCAAACGTAGCGGGCGAGCAGCGCACAAAGTTCTCCATCTCACCGTCGAGCACGAACGCCTGCAGTTTTCCTGCGGCTGCATCGCGGACCAATTCGAGATGATACAGCTCGTTGCCGAGAACGACTGGTGTGCCTCCGTGCGGCGGGTGATGGTGATGCTCGATCGCTTGAGGGGCCGCCACGTCCGGGTCGGACGACGGTTTTTTCCCCCCGCCGCATCCGCCGACAAGGAGGGAACTTCCCGTCAACCCAATCAAACTGATCGCAACGAGAAATGATTTCACTGGTGGTTGAGGTTCGAGTGGAGACTATTTTTTCGCGCCTATGATTTTTTCACCGTCCATTACATAGAGTGAAACGACGTAGCCGCCGTCGTATTTTTGGTCGATGTGAAACGTGCCAACCAGTTCGATGGGGATATCCTGAACCACTTCAACGCCGTCACCTTTCATCGTCACAATCAGGTAATCGTTCATGTTGGGCACCGCACCGTAACAGCAGGTGGTGACGTCCTTCATCATCACGAATTTTTTCGACCGGCCGTTCTCGATCTGCAGGGGCATCATATAACCGGTGAGCACCACGCGCTTGTTGTCGTAAATGTGAATCCACGCCGGGACCTGGTCTTTTTTCATCTGCGCGGCGATCTGTTCCGGAGTTGCGCCCGTGCCTGCATCGACCAATTCGTAGGCGAACGAAGAAAGTTTATCAAAGCCGAGGGAGAGAACCTCAGTTCCTTCGACCATCACTTTCTCCGGAAGAAGATCGGTGTACTTGGGTTTGTTTTGCGCGTCTGCGCTCACGCCGGAAAGCAACAGAGTGACAAGAAGAAGGGTCGCTTTTACCGGGCGCGAGGGAGTGGGTTTCATCGATATTTAGGAAATAGGTGACATGTTGCTGGCGACGTCGGTGCGGTAGGCCTTGAGTGCAGGAAAAATACCACACAGGGCGGCCAACCCGGTGATGCCCGCCGGAGCGATCAACATCACCCAGTGAAATTCGAGCGGATCGATTACCACACCGGTCTGAACCCGGATTATTCCCGATGCGACGAGCACGATGATCGCATAGATCGCAAAAGCCAGCAGCATGCCGATCACGGCGATGGCAGCCGACTCCGCCACAATCGCACCAAAGACAGTCAGGCGCCGGGCGCCCAGCGCGCGCAGTATCGCAATCTCACGCCGCCGCTCATTCATCGAATTATAAATGCTCGCCAGAATCGACGCGGATGCGACGACGACGACGAGGTAGGAAACGAAGGCGAGGATCTTGTCGAACCACGCGATCTTGTCGAAGAGCTTCGCGAGAATGGCCCCGATCGGCCAGGCGAACGTCAGTTTGTTGCCCCGCTTGTTGTAGAGCATGTCCAATTGAAACCCGCTCATGGGATTGCTCTGCTTCAGCTTGACGAGGACGGCACTGACCTCGGTGGCGGCATGCGGATCGTGTCCGCTCATGCGTTGCAATCCCTCGAGCGGGATCCAGATCACGTGATCGGTGGGCGTTCCCGTCGGTTCAAAAATTCCCGTGACGACGTAGGTCTCGGCGTGCTGCATTTTCTCGTCGTAAAGCAGTCCGTGGAATGGGTGAAAGGTGTCACCGATCTTGAGGCTCAATTGCCGGGCAACAAAGCTGCCGACCACTGCTTCCTTTTCGCTGGGGGAAAAAGGTCTGCCGGCACCCTCGATTTTATAATGACGGCCCGGGGCAAATTCCACGTGATCGAACAATTCCGTTGTGGTGCCGACGAGGCGGTATCCCTTGTAGTTGTCGCCGACGGCGATCGGGAGCGCGATCTCCACATTTGGGTTCTTCTGGATTACCTCAACATCGGCTGGACTGATGTTGCCCGGACTGTCCTCAAGGTGAAAAATCGCGTTGAGCACGAGTTGAAGTTTCGAACTGCGGGCGCCCAACACCGCGTCGAAGCCGCCGGTGACGCTCGTGAACGCGCGGTTTGATTCCTGCCGCATCACCCACACCGCCATGAGCAATCCGCCCGCCAGGGCAATGGCCGATGCGGAAACCAACGTGGAGACCATATGTTGGCGCAAACTTTTGTAGACGATGTGTGGAATGATCACGCGGCGACGGAGTTTTGCGGGGAATTCAGGCGTTGGAACTCTTCGGTGTGCGAGAAACGCGCGAGAATATCGCGATCGTGGCTCACGAGCAGCAGCGCCGCGCCCTGTTCGGCGCAGGTCTCGCGCAGCAGCGCCAGCGTTTCCACGGCATTCGCGGCATCGAGGTTTCCCGTGGGCTCGTCGGCGAGGACAAGCTTGGGTCGGTTGGCGAGCGCACGCGCGACGGCGACGCGCTGTTGTTGCCCGACGGAAAGCTGCCGCGGATAATAGTTCAACCGCGGCGATAAGCCGACCCGCTGCAGTAGGGAGGTCGCAAATGCGCGATCCCGTCCCGCGCCGAAGGCCATCGCAAGCAGCACATTTTCCAGGCAGGTGTAGCCTTGGAGAAGATTAAAACTTTGGTAGACACAGCCGATGGTCGTCGCGCGAAAGCGGTCCCGTTGAGACTCGCCGAGGACGGTCATTTCCTGTCCGTCGATTTTAATGGAACCGGCGTCCGGTTTGAGAATGCCCGCGATCAGGTTAAGGAACGTCGTTTTTCCACTGCCACTTTCTCCTTTCAATCCGATCTGCGTTCCTGAAAGCATCGAAAATGCGTCGACGGATACCACTCGTTTCACGTCACCCTCCGGAGTGCGGTACGATTTGGTCAATCCGCTGATTTTCAGGACGCTGGTGTCATCGCTCATAGCTGGCGTTCTCCGAAGAATCTGGGTTTGAAGGCGGTTGGAATGGTTTTGAAAATCGACATGGTCCGGACGAATTACAGAGAGAGTGTTGGGATCGGCGGATCCGCAAGGTGTAGCACGAGGGATGCCGCAGCCTGCTCACCGGGTGCGATACCAGTAGGAATCGGGTTCGTTAGTGAAGATTTTCTTCGGAATCTGGGTGTAGACGCCGAGCACCTTGTCGACAACTTCGGTCACATGGAGGTCGAAGCACGCGCTCGCGAGCGTCATCGCGTGGATGAAATCCATACCCTTCTTCTCCTTCATAAACACGGTCATTTCGATCAGCGCGTTGCGCATCGCCACATCGAGATCGGGATCGAGACCGAAGCAGATATAGTGAGTGGGCGTCTCGGCCCGCGGGCCCTTGAGGGTGGCACCCTTGTGGAGGATGAACTGGTAAGTGACGGTGTTGGCGGTGCCGATGGCGTTGCCGGCGACTTCGCCGTCGCCTTGGGCGGCGTGGCAGTCACCGGTGTAGAAAAGCGCCCCCTTTTGAAAAATAGGGAGATAAAGCGTGCTGCCCGTGATCGCGTCCTTCCAGTCCAAGTTGCCGCCAAAGGCACCCGGAGGACCGGAGAGGCGGTACGGTCCCTCGGAGTCGGGCGGGCAGGTGGCGTTGACGCCGTTGAATGGCCGGAGTGGCACCTCGATATTTTTGTCGAAGATCGCGACGTTGCGTTTCAGGTCGAGCTGGTAGACGTGGTTGAACGGGCGCGGCACGAGATCGGGCAGCGCACTGCCGCCGGGACGCACGCCGTGGGCACCGTAGGGCAGACGCGGCGTGACATCGAGGATGCGAATCTCGAGCGAATCGCCGGGCTCGGCATCCTCGATGTAGATCGGCCCCACAATGAAATGGCCGCCGGGGACGCCGGGCATGCGCGGGGTGTCCTTGAGCGCGGTGATGATCTCCTTGATTGCCGGGATGCTATCGGCGGAGCCGGGAATGTTGTGGGCTTTCAGCCAGGCGTTGGCCTCGGCCTCGCCGCCTTCGCGGCCCCATTCCGCCGCGCCACCGCCGTCGATCTTCACCGTCGCGCCGGACTTGATCGTGAGAACCGGTTTCTTCGTGGCGGAGAAACAGCCGAAGATCGTGGTCTCCGGCGTCATCTTCACATGGTAGTCGGAGGGAATCTCAAGCGCGGAGGCGCTCGCAACGAGAACCACCGCGGCGATGAATGACGCGACGCAAGGGAGATGAGTGTGGGGAAGTTTCATGTCTTTTCGTGTGTCGTCGGCAATCATTGGGATCAGGGGCGGTACCAATAAGTGTCCTTGTCGCGAACGAAGATTTTCTTCGGGAGCATGCCGTGGACGCCGAGGGTCGTGTCCACGGATTGGGTAACCCGGAAACTGACCGCGATGCTTGCGAGGGCGTACGCCTGGACGAAGTCGTAGCCCTCCTTTTCCTTCAGGAAAACCGTCATTTCGGTCACCGCCATTTTCATCGCCTTGCCCAAGTCAGGATCGAGGCCAAAGGTAATGAAATGCGTGGGGGTCTCGGCGCGCGGGGCGGTGAGGGTTTGCCCTTTGTGGAGGATGAATTGCAGCGTGCACGTGTTGGCGGTCTCTATCGCGTTGCCAGTCACCTCGCCATCTCCCTGGCCGGCGTGGGAATCGCCGGTATAAAACAGTCCGCCCCGGTGAAAGACGGGCAGATAGAGCGTGGAGCCGGCGACCAATTCGCTGCAGTCCAGATTGCCGCCGAACGTTCCCGGTGGTCCCGAACTGCGGAACGGCCCCTCGGAGTCGGGCGGACAGGTGGCCATCACGCCCATGAACGGTCCGAGCGGCACCTCGACCTTGCTGTCGAAGATGCCGGCATTCCGCTTCAGATCGAGCATCGTGACCTTGGTGAACGGTCGTGGCACCAGAGCGGGCAGGGTGCCGCCGCCGGGGCTGCCGCTGGTCGCGCCGTATGGAATGCGGGGTGTGACATCGAGAATGCGAATCTCCAGCGAGTCGCCAAGCTCGGCACCCTCCATATAGATTGGACCGGTGAGGATGTGGCGTCCCGTGGGACGGTCGGGCGGCCGGATGGCTTCTTTCAGCACTCGCAGGGTTTCCTGCAAAGCCGGACTGGTTTCGACGGTTAACGGAATATGGTTATTTTTAAGCCACGCATTCCCATCTTCACCCTTGCTCCAGTCCCAGCGGACACCTCCTCCTCCATCAATCCGGACAACCTCTCCCGACTTGATGCTCAGGACGGGTTTTTTCGATGATGTAAAATGCCAGAGTAATACATTCTCCGGCAGGAGCGGGAGATAGTGATCAGCTGGAATTTCAGCGCGCGCCAGAGCAGAAAACGCTGCGATGACCAGGAGGCCTAAAAACGATTTCATGAGGATTTCAGAGCGCGGTGAGTGAATTGTCGTGGACAGAATCGACCGGGAGCGGAACGACGTCGGACCAAGGCTTGAGCGGCACTCAAAACCGCGGCGTGCGGTACCAGTAGTTGTCCTTGTCGTTCACGAATAATTTCTTCGCGATCTTCGCGTGAATCCCGAGCGTCTTGTCGACGACTTGCGTCACGTGAAAATCGACGGCGGCGCTGCACAGCGTGTAAGCCTGCATCACGTCGTAACCTTGTTTTTCTTTTAGAAACGCGAGCGTGTTGAGCATCGCGTTTTTCATTGCGACATCCAGATCGTCATCGAGGCCGTAAATGATGTAGTTCGTCGGGGTTTCGGCGCGTGGGCCTTTCAACGTTTCCCCTTTGTGGAGAATGAACTGATACGTGCACGAGTTCGCCGTGCCGATCGCGTCACCGGCAATTTCGCCGTCGCCCTGAGCCGCGTGGCAGTCACCGGTATAAAACAGCGCACCCTTTTGAAATATCGGGAGGTAGAGTGTACTGCCGGTGGTGAGATCCTTGCTGTCGAGATTTCCGCCAAACGCACCGGGGCGCGTCGACCGGCGGTCCGGGCCTTCTGAATCGGCGGGGCAAGTGGCGTTCACGCCATTGAAGGGAGCCAGGGGAATCTCCACATCCTTGTCGTAAACGGCGGCGTTGCGCTTGTGGTCGAGCATATAGACCTTGCCGAACGGGCGCGGCATGACGCCGGGCAGACCGCCGCCGGTCGGAGTCGCGCTGTTCGCGCCATAGGGCAACCGGGGAGTGACATCGAGGATGCGTACCTCCAGCGAGTCGCCGGGTTCGGCATTTTCGATATAGATTGGTCCGATCAGGAAATGACCCCCGATGCGCGTGCCGGGTTTTGCATCGGCCGGTGGCGCAACCCGGTTCGGTGACTCCTTGAGCGCGCGCACGATTTCACCCAACGCCGCATTCGTTTCGACGGTGATCGGTACGTCGTTTTGTTTCAGCCAAACGTTGGGATCGTCCGTGTCCTTCCATTTGTTGCCGCCCCCTCCCTCGATTTTAACCACCGCACCGGACTTAATCGTGAGCACCGGCTTTTTGGTGGAGGAAAAATACCCGAAGAGCGCATTCTCCGGCGTGCAGGGCACAAGGTAGTCATAAGGAATTTCCAGAGCGAAGGCGCTGACTGGAACGACGAGCAGGGCGAGAATCCGGGTGAGACGAAGCGAACGACCGGAACGCGACAAACGAATCCGACAAGAGGGCATGGTGTTCATTGGTGTGGTGAAAGTGACGAAACACTTTAAAGCCCATCACATGCCAAGGCTTGGCCCGCAGGCGCCCTAAATGACCACATCGAAATTATTCATCGGTGATCGCTGGTCCGTCGGCAGCGGGTCGCGACCCAATTTTTAAGACCATGAGCAGGAAATAGCTCGATGGATTAATTCCGCCTTTGCCATCGCGCGGTGAGGTCCGTCGCAATGGCGATTCACGCGACGATGGTATCGCGCGAGATCGCTCTAGCTTTCGTTTAATTTCCGGAGAGCCTCGAGGGCGGGGACGTATTTTGGATCGCCGATGAGGGCGGCTGCATAGGCGGCGCGGGCGGCGAGTTTGTCGCCTTTCTTTTCGAGAATATTTCCCGCGAGCGTTTGGGTCTGAGCGTCGTTGGTTTTACCGGGATGGGTAAGAATTTCGCGGAGTGCGGCGAGTCCGCGATCGAGTTGCTCGCCCGAAATCGACGCGAGGCGGCCGATATTATAGAGCGAATCGTCGTCGCCGGGTTTTTCGCGCAGCGCGACCTCATAGAGCGAGAAGGCTTCGGCATATTTCTTCTCCGCGGTGTAAAGGCCCGCGTAGGCTTTGCGGCCACGGACGGAATCGAGCTTTTGGATTTCAGCGGCTTGTTCGTAGGCCTTGTCCATGCCGCCGCCGAGAAAGCTGGGAGCTTGCCGGCAAAATTCCATCACGCTCACGTGGGCTCGAATATTTTTGGGATCGAGTTCGACCGCTTTATCGTACGCCTCCTTGCATTTTTTTGCCCATTCGAGCTTGGCGAAAAGCCCCGCTTTCAATGCCGCAAGACCGTAAGCGTCACCGAGGTAACATTGATAAATACTGTCGCCCGGGGCCAGCTTGGTGGCTTTTTCCAACGCTGGTACGGAATTTTCGGCATCGTTACGAAAAAGATAACTCTGCCCCAGATAGAACCACGCGGCGGCATTGTTGGGTTCGGCCGCAGTGGTCTTTTGCAGGATGACTTGGGCTTCGGCCCACTGGCGCTCTTTGAAAAGCGTGGTGATCTGGGTGCGAAGCATTTCATTGGCGCCGAAAGCGGAGAGCGTCGTGGCGGCCAGAAAGAGAAGGGAGCGAAACATGCTTCTAGAACCGCATCGCGCGGTGGTTGTTTCGAGGAAAATCGAGATTGGAACTTCCGGGATCTACCGTGAAAACATTTCTAATCGAGCAGAGATGATTTCGCGGCTCGACAAAATCTCGTCGCGGTGCAGTTCGGGCGAAGTGGCGCGATCAGCTTCGCTGTGCTGGAGTGCGATGGAGCTGAGGGCCAGGAAAAAAGTTAGGTGGCAGTTGCGTCCAGGATCAACGGCCGGAGGCACAATGCGGTCGGTGCGCGCTTTTATTTTTCAGTGTCGACCGTGATGAACCGGTCTTCTTTTGGATCAACTTCGATCCGCACGTCCCGGTATTCATCAAAGAGTCCCTTGTTGTGCATCTGCAAACCGAAGGGGCCTCGCCGGCCGGCGGTGACGTCCTTGAAGTCGAGCACTTCGTAGGCCGTCGTGCCAATGGGCTGAGCGACGGCCATCTTCACGGTGCCTTTGTCCGCGTTCACCAAGAGTTCGACCTCACTCCATTCGCGCGGGTCGAATTTCGGGTGCGGCAGCCGCGTGAACAGCTCTTTGCCTTCGTTGTTTTTTCCCGGCCGATAGTCCCACTTGCCGCCGTTGGGCGGTTGAACCTGAATGCCGTCCAGCGTATCAAGCGCTTTGGCTTCCGCCGGCGGCGTGCAGAAAAGCACCACGCAAGCTTGGTGATTCGGAGCACCCGAGAGATGCCTCATTTGAAAAACGAGGCGATAATTGCCATAGCTTTTCTCCGTATAAATCATCCCGCGCCCCGCGCCGAGGCTCGCCATGGCGCCGTCCTTCACCGTCCATGCCTGCGTGATGTCAGCGGGGTTGCTTTTCTTGTCGATCGCGATCCAACCATTCAGCGTCTTGCCGTCAAAAAGGGGCGTCATTTGGCTAAGCTTGCTCAATGCCTCTGGTTTCAACTCCACGGGAGCGGGGAACGTGGGCTCATTTTTTTTCGATCCCTCCTGCGCTCTCAAACCGACGGAGACAAGAAGACTTAGAGCCAGCAAATTAAGGTGTTTCATAAATTGGATCGTAGTTTGAAAACAATTTTTGAGAAGGCACGCTTCAAAGCTTTTCGTCGACGATGGGGTCAGTGCGATTCGTCTCGGGCAGGCCGCGACTGTTGTGGATGGCGAAGCCGGTCACGTTTTTGAGAACGAAGGTCGATGGAGAATCAGGGGAGTGCGGAAATTTCACGGCGTCGAATGCCACGTCCGCGACGTCGTCGAGCTGGATCATGGGACGTTGATCGGGTTTCGTCACGCGGAGTTCGACGTTGGTCAGCGTCAGATTTTTGGCGTGCCGCGCAAACATTCCCCATGATGGCATCGTGCCGAGCTTTTCCGGCTCCGGATAGCGACCGCTCTCATACGCCGGGACCTCTTGTATCGCCTGTTCCTTGGTGCCGCCACCGACGAAATCAATGAAGATATCGCTCAGCGTGACGTCTTCGACGGGATGGCCGGGTTCACCCACAATCAGGATGCCGCTCGCGGCGGTGACGTTGTGAGCAACGACGTTGCTGATCTTGATCCGGCGCGCCGAGCCAGCCTCGATCGGAGCCGGACCGCGCAGGCGCTCACCCAGGCGAATGTAGATCGGTGCGTTGCCGATGTCGCGCATGGTGATGTTCGTGATCGTGATGTCTTCCATCAACCCACCGTCGACTTCCTCGAGCGCGAGGCCGCGGCAGGCTTCGAAAACGCAGTTCGAAATCGTGAGATTGCGGAAGCCGCCGTTGGCCTCGGTGCCGAGCTTGATCCGACCGGTGCCGCGCCCCTTCATGAATTTTAGCTGGCGGGTGTTGTCGAGCAACGTGCCCTCGTCATAGCCGCTGACCTGGCAGTTGGTGATGGTCACATTTTCCGTGGGACGCACGTAGCCGAGCGCGAAAGACGCTTTCGGGCAGATGCCGTCGTCGTAGGGCGAGTTGACCGTGCAGTTCGCCACGCGGACGTTCTGGCAGCAATCGAAGTCGATGCCGTCGCGGTTGGTGTCGATCTTGAGATTGTCGCACGTCCAATTGTCGACCCCGGTTGCGAGGATTCCGAAATGCCCGCCATGATAAATGGTGAAATCGCGGAAGATGACGTTGCGACAATTTTTCAACGCGATGGCTTTGTTGCCCACGCCGGCTGGAAGAGTGTCGTGCCCGGGAGTTCCGAAGGGACCATGGACTTGCGCGGCAATCGCAGCGCGCGCGGCTGCGGGCAGATCCACATTCGGGCCCTTGTTTTGCGGCTCATCGGCCTGTCCCTTGTGACTGGCGACCAAAGCCCTTTCCTCGGGCAGTAGGTCCCGGCGGTCCTTTCCGCGGCTCAAACCTTTGCCGAAAATTTTGCCTGGCCCTGTGATTGCGATGTCAGTCAGGTTTTCGCCCCAGATGAGGCTGTTGTGCCAGTGCGAGTGACCGAAATCCTCGTAGTGGTCGATGTTTGGCACCGGACCGGTGATGGGTTCAGGCGCATCGTATCCGACCGACAGATCCACGGATGGTTCGGCGGCCACGATGGTAGCGCCCATGTCGAGGTAGAGGGCCACGTGGCTTTTCAGCCGGATCGAATAACTCAGGTAATCGCCGGCGGGAAAAAACACGGTGCCGCCGCCGTTGGCCGCGGCCGCGTCGATCGCCGCATTGATGGCGACGGTATCGATTGTTTTACCGTCGCCGGTGGCACCGTGGGCGCGGACATCGAAAACGCGCGCAGGCGTTTGGGCGAAAGCCGTGGATACGGCGACAAAAACAAGGAGAAGGAAGGCTGGGTAACGCATGGGAAAAACAATTATTTCGAGACCACTTGGACACGAAGGATCATCGTGTCTTGCGGAGAGATTGCAAAAGAGGGAACAGCTTCCGGCAAGGATAAATCCTGCTGACGCCAGCGGTCGCATCTGCGTGCCGGCTTTTTCCGGCCAGCTGTTCCAAGTGACGGCGACGGTGTCGAGATCAACGCTCTAATGAGCCGGGGACTTCCGGGATGCCCGGCTCGTCCAGAATCTGGACGGCGGTCGCCGGACCGAGATCTTTCCAATCCTTCAACACCCAGACGACTTTTTTGTCCGGCGTAATCTCCACTAGTTGCGGTCGCTTCCCATTATCGGCGCGCGAACAGAAGATCGTGTTACCATTCGCCAGGCGAACGCAGCTTTGGCTCCCGGAGAAACCCAGTTCGGGTGGAAGCTCGGACAACTTAAACTCCCAGACCGTTTCGCCTTTGGCATTCACCTCGCGGGCCAGTTGGTCTTTTTCATCGCTGATGAGCGTGTTGCCGTTTTTCAAGCGAACCGCAGCCCACGGACTCGGGATTTTGTAGGACCAGATCTCTTTAAAATCCTTATCATACTCGACCACTCGGCCCATTCCGAAAAAGGGCAGCAGATAGGTTCCCTGGGCGGTGATTCGCGCGCGACGAAACTGTCCGTGGACACCTTTGCCGGTAAGCTCGAGCGGCAGGTCATGGCTTATTTCAATCTTTCCAGTTTTTTTGTTCACGATCATGAGCTTGGCCGGCGTGCCATTTTGAACCACGAGCACCTTGTCCAAGCCGATGGGTTGGACCGCGTGAATTTCTGCGGTGTGAATTCCCTGGTCCTGCGGCGCGTCCATCCGCCATACAATTTTCTTTTGCGGTGTGACTTCCGCCGCGTAGGCCATCCGGGAGAACAAAATGTTGCCGTTGGACAGGAGCCAGACGTCGTCGTACTCCCAGCCTTTACCGGTCGAGTAAGTCCAGATGACCT
>JBEPTW010000015.1:0-37343 GCA_041691855.1 Verrucomicrobiota bacterium
ATTCAACCGAGCTCTCTCTCTTTATATATTACGCCATCGCTGTGGGACGGTACTGAATTGAAATCGATAAAAAGATCGACGATGGAGACTTGAGCACGGGGCATTTCCGTGTGCGCTCTGGCGGGGTGGTTTATATCTTGGAAGATTGAGCCGCGTAGACAGTCGACCACTTCACGTGTCCCGACTCGCCGCCAATTTCGCCATGATCGCCTTCTGCACGTGCAGGCGGTTTTCGGCTTCGTCGAAAATCACGCAGCGCGGATGATCGAGCACTTCCTGCGCAACTTCCTCGCCCGCGTGCGCCGGAAGACAATGCATGAAAAGCGCATCCGGTTTCGCCGCAGCAAATATTTCTCCAGTGACCGAGTAGGGCGCCATCAATTTGATTCGCTCCTTACTCTCCTCTTCCTTGCCCATACTCACCCATACATCGGTATAAACGATGTCCGCATCCTTCACCGCCTCGAACGGGTCATGCGTAAAGTGGTACCTGCCAGCGAATCCTTCCTTTGCCAGGAGCGCATCGAGCTCAGGTCCGGGAGCAAAACCCTTCGGGCCAGCGAGCGAAATTTTCATTCCAAAAAGTCCTGCACCGAGAATCCACGAGTTCGCCATATTGCATGCCGTGTCGCCCAGAAACGCGATTTTCCGGCCTTTCAGCGAACTGAGCAGATCGCCATCTGCCCCCACCCAGCGTTCCGCCGCCGTAAACGCGTCCGTGTAGATCTGGCACGGATGCAAAAAATCCGTCAGCGCATTGATCACCGGAACCGAGCCCGCCGCCGCCAAGCGCTCCACCTCGCCGTGTTCATAGGTGCGAACCACCAAGCCGTGGACGAAACGCGACAAAACCTTCGCGGTATCCTCGATCGTCTCTCCCCGCCCAAGTTGAATATCGTTCTTGTTCAGGAACAGCGGATTTCCACCCAACTCATGAATGCCAACCTCAAAGGAGACGCGCGTGCGGGTACTCGATTTTGAAAAAATCATCGCCCATGTTTGTTGAGCCAGTACCGCGGAAGGCTTGCGGCCGCGCTGTTGCTTGAGCTCCCGTGCTTGCGCGAATACTTCGCCCGCCTCTTGCCGGGTGAAGTCCGTCTCTTTGAGAAAATGCTTCATGGAAAGGGTCAGCAATAAACAGCCGCTCTGCTGCGGACGAGGGAAAAAAGCCCATTTTCGGAAACTTTTCCGTCACGCCGCCTCCGAACGATCGCGCTAAAATCCCTATTGGCCGGACGGAAACCAATGCTGCTCCGCCGCCGCTTTCCCAAGGGACGTTCGCCCACAGCGAATAACCAGCGCTTGATAGAACCGATTGGCTTCGACGGGATCACGGGCCTTCAGCCAACCGCCCGCAGTATTAAGAATGGTCGCCGTCTCGTCGTCTTCGTTGGGCAGCAGAGCGGCGGCCCACCAGGCGAGGTCCGCCGCCCGATAACGATAGCTGAAGCGCTTGGCTGGAATTGGCATGCTCGACAGCCGTTCACGCTCCTCCTTGGTCGCCGAGAAGGGACTGTCACACCCCTTCAACCGGTCCTCGATTTCGTCATAGGCAAACTCGCCATCCCATATGCCAAAATCCGGACTCAGCTCCGTCCCCATGAACGCCATGCCCTCCGCACGCACAAGTTGCGCTGCCCGCCAAAACGCCGCAGCCCGTTTTTTTGCACGGAGCATGGAATTAAAACCGCCACGGACGTCCTTCGCGTAAAGCGCCAGCAGGGCTTTCTCCTTTTCTGGAAGATACACATCGGCCTCCGGAATCCGTCCGGCCCGCACCAAACGGCGCGCCAACAATCCAGCCAACTTCACCCGCAACGACGAGCCACTCTCATCCCACAAATCCGCCCGCGCCGATTGCCCGGATGCGAAAGTCTCCGGCGTGACTGCCTCGCCCGGATCGGGCTCATACGTTTTCAAGCCCGCCGACTGATAGTTCGCCAGAAACAGCTTGAGCTCATCGATCGTCAATAGCCGTTCCGCCACATACGCCGCGTCCTCCCAGTGCGCGCCCTCCAACCATGCCGACAGCGCCCCTTCGCGATGATCCAGCGCCAATTGAACCCGCCCGAGCTCACCCAGCACAGTTGAACGGTAGATCGGCGCGAGATCAGCCGATACCGCAGCAACGCCCAACTCTCTCGCACCATCGCAAAGCCGGTTATCGTGCAAAGCCAGTTTCGCACGAATCCAATGCGTTTCCGCCGAACTATCCTTTGCGAGACGCGCCCATATTTTTGCCAATTCAAAATCGCCCGCTTCGTACGCCAGCCACGCGAGCCGGTCCGCCTGATCGACATCGCTCACCTTCGCCGCGACAAGCGCGGCGGTCCAAGCACACAGCAGCCGTGGGTCCGATTCCGCCTCGTTGCCGGAACTGAAGCGAGCAAGGAACCACGCCGTCAGCACAGCACGCGCGCGGGGATCACCAGCAACGGCAGACTTTTCGCAATCCCCGCTTCCCGCCGCCGCAGCTGCAGCCATCCGCAACGACGCATAAGCCGACTCATCGCCCGTGGCGTATTGATCCAGATAAAGATTGATCGCATGCGCGTAATCGTGACGGGCCAATGCCCATTGCGCCTCGGTCCCGAAACTGGCTCCGACCAAATTTGTGGAATCCGCGAAACCGTTCTTCGCGAGCTCTCGCGTTCTGCCAAACCACCGTTGCGCTTCCTCGTGCGTACAATCGTCCACTCCGCTCCGGCCCAACATATACGCGGCCCAAGTCGATCGGTAATGCCGCGCTTCTTCCGGCAGAGCAAGAATCGCGCTCCATTCCTTTCGCGCCGCCTCCACGTTGTTTTCATACCACGCTTGGGTGCCAGCCAAGTAATGGGCAAACTCCAACGGCAATCCATCCGGGAATTGCCGCGTTTCCATTGCCGCCTGCGCTTTGACGCCCGCCCGCTGAGCCGCGCGATAGGCTTGATAGGATCGCGCAATTTTTTTTGCGAACGGCTCACTTTCACCTCGGTGAATCAAAGCCGCATAGAGTTCGTCCGATTCCCGCGCGTCGGCCGACGACTCGTCGGGAATCGGACCGCGTTTCGCAGTGGTGGGCGCAAGCCGTTCGATCTCGATCGCGAAAAATCCTTCCGGTGCGGCCAGCAGGTCCGCCTCCGACGTCGCCAAATAACAATTTGGAAAATCAGGACCGCATGCGATTGCGTTAGTCGTACCGATAAAGATAAGCGCGAAAAGTTTAACGTCGCGCAACGATTTGAAGAGTAAGGGGAATTTCATGGGAAAAACGGAACCAACCGATCTTGCGACTCCGACCGGGCGCGATCCGCTCGGCGTCCGCGATAGGTTTAGGGGTCAAAACCAATTTCCCGGCCTCGGCCCGATCCAAGGACACCGAGTACGCGCCTAATCCGTCCGCCGTTATCGCTTCGACGTCGCGCGACCAATGAGCGGTCACCTTCAGTGGCAACGGTTCGTCCTGTTCGCCGCGATTAACGAGCGCCACCTCCGCCAGTCCGTCCGTTGACCATGCCACCGTTGCCGCCAGCAGCGAAACCGGCACTTCGTCCCGCAACACGACTTTCAACGTGGCGATATTCCAGTTTAGACGGTCGCCCGCCACCGGCAACCGAAACCAAATAACGCCGGCGCAGCCGACTGGTTTGGCCGCTGCAATCTTTCGCGCCAGACCTGCAACCGCCGCCACGTCGGATCTGACTGTTCGGGTTTGCGATCCGGACGGCATTGATGGCGGCACGCCTTCAGCAGACAGCGCGATGAATTTACCTGTCGCGTCGAACGCCAGCTCATAGCCATACGTCGGCAACGCCACGCGGAACGACACGCCCACCCGCCCCGCCTGTTCGATCCATTTCCACGCGCGGTCAGGATCGCACAATTGAAAAACATCATCGGGCCCAACCGGTTTTTCCAGCGAATGGACCTGCAGGATAAAACCATCTGCCGCGTGGGCCAGTGACCAAAATTCCTTTCTGGCCAGCCAATCCGGCAGTGCCGTAAACGTAATTTTCGTGCCTCCCGACGCGTTGCGCAGCGCGTCGAGCCAGAGCCGATAGCCGCCCAGCTTCGAAGACGCGCAATCGAAATCCACCTGTAACTCAGCAGGCTGAAATCCGCGACTCCGGGAGGCCTGCATCAACGAGGTCGCTACCTTCGCCAAATAGCTCGCGGTGGCGTCATCGACGGAAAAAGGCCCGGCGTAAGGGCCGATCCGCAAAACCAATCCCACCGGCCGGCCCGCCGCAGCCAAAGTCGAGTAGTTTACTGGCGAGCGAAACAAGCGCGGGCCGTCCTTTTCCCAACTGACCTCGGCCGCCAGTACCGCATAACCGTCCGTTTCACTACGCACTGCTTCGATCGCCTGATAAACCGCCGGCGTGAATTGCCTCTGCCAGACGTAAACTTCCCGCGTAAATGCGCAGGCGGAATTCGCGGCCATCCAACACCAACCCAGCATGAGAAGCCCGCAGTAAATCGATCGCATCACCTACACTAACGGCCCCGCATGAAGACACCGTGAACCGCAGATGAAATCTGCGTGAACTCGCCTAGGAACTGGCGGAGGTTGAAGCTTTCCGATTCAAAACCGTTCGAATGATCGCAGTCGCCCGATCGAGTTGGTTGGGAGTCGCGATAAGGGGCGGCAGCAAACGGACCGTGTTGCCGCCGGCCGGGACCGCGAGCAGGCCTTCATCGCGCAAGGCCGCGACGAACGGCGGCGGCTCGCTGTGCAGGACTAAGCCGATCATATAACCGCGACCGGAAATCGCTTTCACTTGTTGCGGAAATTCCACGCAAAGTTTTTCCAGCTGCGTCTTCCAGGCTGCGCCGTTGGTCTCGACTTTCTTGAGGAGATTTTCCCGCTCCATCACATCGAGCACCGCAAGGGCCGCGGCACACGCGAGCGGGGTGCCGCCAAACGTCGAACCGTGCGATCCGGGCTGGAAAAGCTCGGCGTTCTTCTCGGCCGCCCAAATGGCGCCCATTGGATAACCGCCGCCAAGTCCTTTCGCCATGCCGATCGCGTCGGCGCGAATGCCGGAATGTTGAAACGCGAAAAACGTCCCTGTTCGTCCGATGCCACACTGCACCTCATCGAGCATGAGGAGCAGATTGTGTTTGTCGCAAAGTTGCCGGAGGCCCCAGAGGAATTCGTCGGTACACGGGACGACGCCACCTTCGCCTTGCACCGTCTCGATGAAAATCGCGGCGGTCTGATCGTCGACCAGATCGGCGAAACTCTGCAAATTGTTCAATTCACCGAAAGCGAAGCCTGGCACCAGCGGACGAAATCCTTTTTGGATTTTCTCCTGCGGGGTCGCGCTCATGCCGCCGAAGGTGCGGCCGTGAAACGCATTTTTCGCACAAATGATTTTGATGCATTTGCCTTCCTCGCCAGATTTGCGAATGCCGTGAAGCCGCGCGAGTTTGATCAGGCCTTCGTTGGCCTCAGTGCCGCTGTTGCAAAAAAAGACCCGTCCGGGTCCGGCCTGCTGCACGAGACGGCGTGCGAGCTCACCCTGATTAGGATTCCGGAAAAGATTGCTGGTATGAATGAGTTCGCCGGCCTGCTGGCGAATGGCTGCCACCCATGAGGGATGACAATGGCCGAGCGCGGCCACTGCGACGCCCGAGGTAAAATCAAGGTATTCGCGACCTGTGTCGTCCCACACCGAAACACCTTGTCCGCGCACCAAGGTCAGGGCCGCGCGGCCATAATTCTTCATGACATAGGCGTCATAAAGTTCCGCAGTGTTGGTCCGAACGATGGATGGCTGGCTCATGGATTTTCGATTTTGGATTCCGGTCGATGCATTCGGAATTCCGCCGGAAAACGAACGCTGTTAACCGTGGACAATTTCCGTGCCCACGCCCTTGTCGGTGAAAATTTCCAACAACAGGCTGTGCGGCATGCGGCCGTCCACAAAGTGAACGCGCTGCACCCCTTCTTCCAAAGCGCGGACCGCGCTCTGCACCTTCGGACGCATGCCTTTGTCGATCACGCCTTTCTTTTTTAAAGCGTCAACGTCGCCCACCTTGACGCTTGAAATCAACGTCGCCGGATTTTTCGGATCGGCGAGCAGTCCGGGCACGTCGCTCATGTAAACGAGTCGCCGCGCACGCAACGCACTCGCAACCCGGCCCGCGACCGTGTCGGCGTTCACATTGTAGGGTTTGCCATCGTAGCCCTCCGCCACCGGCGAAATCACGGGCATGAAGCCTTCGGCGATTTCCTTTTTGATGAGCTTCACCTTTACCTCGGTCACATCGCCGACGAAACCGAGATCGCACGGATTGCCGTCATCGTCGACGCTGAGTTTGTTGCACACGATGACGCTGTCGCCCGGCAATCCTTTCGGCCGGGCTTTGACGGCTGCGAGCGTTTCGCACACCGCCTTATTTACGACTTCATCGAGTGTCTTCTTGACGATCGCGATGGTGGCTTCGTCGGTGACTCGCAGGCCGTTGATAAAATTAGCTTTCAGCCCGGCGTCATCCATCGCGCGGTTGATGGCTTTGCCGCCGCCGTGGACCACGACGACATTGATGCCGACCGCCGAGAGAAACGCGATGTCGGTCGCCACGCTGGTGCGGACGGTCGGATCGGGATCATCCATGAAACTTCCGCCGTATTTGACGACGAACGTCGAACCGTGGAAATCCTGGATATACGGCAGGGCTTCGAGCAACACGCGCGCTTTGGCAATAATCTCGGAAACGTCCATGGTCGGTCAGGAGCAAAAGTGGAGAAGGCAAAACGCTTTCATTGAATTTCGTTGGGAGAAATCTGTTAAGGCAATGCGCGCAGATTTCACTAACAAAATGCGCAAATCTCCCGGACGTTCGTTCGCGACCGCTTTTCCCGAATGGTCGGACCCTGATTCCACTGATCGATTCCGCGACCTCAAGCCGCTAAAACGGTCGACGGCGTCTACTCGCTCTTGTTGTAGTTGACGTAACCCTCGGTGAGATCTGTCGCGAGCAGGCGGAAAGCGGCTTTGCCGAGATGCAAGTTCAGGGTGATCGTGAAACGGCGTGCTTTCACGATCTCCTTCCACTTTGGCTTGAGCTCGGCGTGCGGTTTGCCCGCAGTCATGGCGGGAGTGTCGTTGTAGAGAATGTCGAGTTTGGTCTCGACCAGCTTCGCGCCCGCGTAGCCCGCGGCATCGGCCAGCCGGCCCCAATTAGGGTCTTCGCCGTACCACGACGATTTCACCAGCAACGAATTCCCGATCGCCCGTGCAACTTTTTCGGCGTCCTCGGAGGATGCCGCGCCCACCACCTTCACTTCAACAACCTTGGTGATCTTCTCGCCGTCGGAAACGATCTTATCCGCCAGGGCCTCGCAGACTTTCCAGACGGCTTCGCCGAACAACACGCGGAGTTCACGCGGACTTTTGTCGCCAACGCTCACGCCGGAATGACCGTTTGCCAAAATCAATACCGTGTCGTTGGTGCTCATGTCGCCATCGACCGTGATGCAGTTGAATGAACCCGTGACCGCTTCCGAAAGTGTCTTTTGGAGGAAACTGCGTGGAACAGAAAAATCCGTCGCCAGAAACGCCAGCATCGTCGCCATGTTGGGTTGAATCATGCCCGCGCCTTTGGCGATGCCCGCCACCACATGCTTTTTGCCGTCGTAGGTGAAGCTCACCGTCACGGTCTTAGGCTTCGTGTCGGAAGTCAAAATCGCATCCGCCGCATTTTTTCCATGTGTGGGGGTGCGACCTTTTTCGGTTACCGCGCGTTCAATCCCTTTGAGTAATCGCTCCATCGGCATCGGCTGGCCGATCCGTCCGGTCGAGCACACAAAAAACGAGGAAGCTTTGAGGTTGAGTGAGGCCGCAGCCCGCTGCGCCGTCGCTTGGGCGTCGCGCAATCCGTCGGGACCCGTGCAGGCGTTCGCGTTGCCGGAATTTGCAATGATACCATGGAACGAACCGCCATCGCCGAGGTGTTTTTGGCAGAGAACCACCGGGGCGGCCTTCACCGCATTTTTCGTGAAGGTGCCGGCGGCCGTGCAGGGACGGAGAGAAAAAAACAGCGCCAAATCGAGACGCTTGGGGTCGTTTTTCTCCCGAATATCGCAGGCTACAGCCGCTGCTTCGAAACCGGGCACATCGGTAATACCGGCACTATCGAGGGTAACAATCAATTGGGTCATGGGGAAAACGGAATGCTGGGCGCGGCGCGGAATAAAATTAATTCAAACCCGAGTTCTCGGGGAAGCCGAGCCACAGATTCATGATTTGCACGGCTTGGCCGCTGGCGCCCTTCACCAGATTATCGAGGGCGGATGTAAGAATGAAATTTCCCGTCCGCGAATCATGGACGGCGGAAATATCGATCCGGTTCGTGCCAGTGACATAAGCGGTGTCCGGAGTTTCGCCCGTGGGCAAAATGGCCACGAAGGGGCGACCCGCGTAGGCCTGCTTCCACGCTGCATAAACGGCTTCAATAGTAGCACCCTTGGCCGCCGGCACCGTGATCGTCGTGGCAATGCCGCGCCGCATCGGAGCGAGGTGCGGATTAAACTGCATCACGATCTTTTTCCCGGCGGCTGCGGAGAGCTGCTCCTCGATTTCCGCGAGATGTCGGTGTTTCGTGAGACCGTAGGCCTTGGCGCTCTCGGCGCGCTCGACGAAAAGGTATTGTTCGTCGACTTTTTTCCCAGCGCCACTTACGCCGCTAAACGAATTGGCGACGATGTGTTCGGCCGTGACGAGTCCGGCTTTAAGGAGAGGCGCAAGCGGCACGAGCACGCTGGTCGGATAACAACCCGGGGCAGCAGCGAGCTGAGTCTCCTGTTTCCATTTTGCATCGGTCAGTTCGGGCAGGACGAAACGAGCGTGCGGCAACAGGGCCGGTGCATGATGCGAGCCGTAGTATTTTTCGTACACCGCAAGCTCTGCGATCCGGAAATCCGCACTCAGATCGATCACCTTCCGACCGGCAGGAACCAACGTTTTCGCATAATCAGCCGCGGCTCCGTGGGGCAGCGCCAAAAACCACAAATCCACATCCTCCCGTGCCGCCAACGCCGCCGGGTCGGAATCGCTGAATTTAAGCTGCTCCGCCGCCGTGCCACGCAACGAATGAATAATCGAGGCCACCGGTTTGCCCGCGTGTTGACGCGAAGTGACCACCGTCAGTTTGACCTGCGGATGACCGAGAAGGAGCTTGACCAGAACTTCGCCGGAATAGCCCGACGCGCCGACGATGCCGACATTCATTTAAGGAAAAAGTAGAGTTAATAGGTCCGACCCGAGAATCGAGAAGTTTCGTATCCGCAAAAAAAGAAGCGGAGGCCGTGGGGCGCTCCGCTTCGAGAGAATCGTGTTTCCAGTTCGGCGCTTAACGCTTGGAGAACTGGAAGCGCTTGCGGGCACCCGGTTGACCGGGCTTTTTGCGCTCTTTTTCGCGCGGATCACGGGTGAGGTGACCGGCTTTCTTCAAAGTGACGCGCAGCTCGGGATTGAACTTCAACAGGGCGCGGGCGATGCCGTGGGCCACCGCACCGGACTGGCTGCTGATGCCGCCGCCGGCGACATTCACCAACACGTCAAACTTGTCCTTGCTGTCGGCCGTCACGAGTGGGGCGATAGCGCGGCGCACGAAATTGTCGTGCGTGAAATAGGATTCAAACTTGCGGTCGTTAACCGAAAGATTGCCAGAGCCGGCAATGAGACGGACGCGGGCGGTGGAGGTCTTGCGACGGCCGGTGCCGGAATAAACGGAGATTTCAGCGCTCATGGGTTACCTTTAAAGTTTAACGGGATTCTGAGCCTCGTGATCGTGCGTCGCGCCCGGGAAAACCCGGAGCTTGGTCAGCATCGTTCTCGCGAGACGATTCTTTGGCAGCATGCCCTTGACCGCCTGCATGATGATAAATTCCGGCTTCTTGGCGCGGACTTCGGTCAGCTTGCGGTATTTCTCGCCACCGACATAGCCGGAGAACGACATGTACTCGGTGGATTCTTCTTTCTTACCAGTAAGAACGACTTTGCTCGCGTTGATCACGACGACGTAATCGCCCGTGTCGACGTGCGGCGTGTAGGTTGCTTTATGACGGCCACGAATAATATTCGCAGCTTTAACAGCGAGACGGCCCAGCACTTTGCCTTCAGCATCGATCAGATACCACTTGGGCTGCACAGTCTCTTTCTTGGCCAGATAGGTTTTCATTTGCGGAAAGGGGCCAAAAGGAAGGATTTCGTTACCCCCTGTCAACCCCGAACCCTTCACATTTTTCGATTCCTCCGCGCCGCTCCCTTAAATCCCCGAATGAGAAGGCTTCTGCGGGAAAATCTTTCGGTAATTTCGATTGAAACCAGGATTTGAAAATCAACGACCGCGCAGGGAAATCATCCTCAACCGTCGCTCCCGCAGGCCACCTTTTCGGCTCAACGGGGGCCGAATCCGAGGGATGTGTTTGTTTTCAAGCGCATTATCCCTTAGAGTCGTTGTCCCATGGAAAATGCTCGTCGATGGATCGCTTTTAGTGCCGGCGTATTCGGTTTTGCCGGGGTGGCCTTGGGGGCGTTTGGTGCTCACGCCTTGAAGGAGACTCTCATATTGCATTCCAGCTTGGATACTTGGCGCACTGCAGTGCTTTATCAGCTGGTCCATTCCGTCGCCATTCTCGCCCTCGGACGAGGACTCACAACCGATGGGAAAGCAATCATCTGGGTGGCCCGGTGCTGGATTATCGGAATCGTTTTATTTTGCGGTTCGCTCTATGGGATCGCGCTCGGCGGACCAACCGTCCTCGGACCAATCACGCCGCTGGGTGGTCTCGCATTACTAATCGGCTGGGCGCTCATCGCCATCAATTCCCTCAAATCCTCTAACGCATCCAACGCAGGATGAAGCTTCCTCCGCCATTGATCGCCACTTTTTCCGCCCTGCGCTCCGCAGGCGGGAGGCCGCGCTTGGTCGGAGGTTGCGTTCGCGATTGGCTACTGGGCCTTCAACCCAAGGATTTCGACATCGAGGTATTCCATCTCGATTACGAGACGATGGGGCGCGCGCTTGCGGCGTTTGGGCCCACCGATCTCGTCGGTCGAAGCTTTGGCGTGCTCAAAGTCCGATTGGATGGCGTGGAGTATGACTTCAGCTTGCCGCGTCGCGAATCCAAAACCGGCTCCGGTCATCGGGGTTTTGCGGTTACTCCCGATTCCACCCTCACCGAAGCCGACGCGGCGGCGCGCCGAGATTTCACCATCAACGCCCTCGCTTATGATCCTTTTGAAAATCGCCTGCTCGATTTCCACCACGGGGCCGAAGATTTGAAGAACAGGATTCTGCGGCACACGAGCGCTGCTTTTGTGGAGGATCCACTTCGCGTCCTCCGTGGCTTCCAGTTGGCCGCGCGGTTTGAACTCACCATTGCGCCCGAAACCGCCGAACTTTGCCGTTCGATCGTTGAGAGTTATGCCGAGTTGCCCGTAGAGCGGGTGTGGGGGGAATGGGACAAATGGGCTACCAAGTCGAAAAAGCCTTCGCTCGGCATTGCCGTCCTCAAGGAAACCGGCTGGCTGAAACATTTCTCCGAGATCGCCGCCCTCGACGGAGTACCTCAGGAACCGGAATGGCATCCCGAAGGCGATGTGTTTGTCCACACCAACCATTGTCTGGATGCACTCGTCGGACTCGCGGCGTGGCAGGACGGCACACCTCAGACGCGTCGGCTGCTGACTTTTAGTGTGCTCGCCCACGACTTCGGCAAGGCTACGACAACGAAGCAGCTGGAGCGCCGAGGACAACTCCGCTGGACCAGCATGGAACACGAGGCCGCCGGCGGACCAATTGCGGAAGCGTTCCTCACGCGGATCGGCGCTCCATTGGATTTGATCAATTACGTCCGTCCCCTGGTGGTCAACCATCTCATGCACCACCACGGGCAAACCGAGGTCCGCGATACGACCGTGCGGCGACTGGCCCGGAAAATTGCGCCGGCCACGATCGACGAACTCATCGCCGTGATGCTTTCGGATCATTTCGGCCGCCCGCCTTTGATTCCCCGCGAAACGATCGCGCGGATCGATTCGCTGCGCGCCAGCGCTCAACGCCTTGAAGTGCAACATGCCGCGCCGAAACCCATCGTGCTCGGTCGCCACCTCATCGTGCTGGGCTATCAGCCCGGACCACAATTCAAGCGCACCCTCGATGCCGCGTTTGAATCTCAACTCGACGGCGCGTTCAACGACGAGGCGGGCGGCGTAGAATGGATGAAAAACTATTTGCGGGCCCATCCGCCCCTTTTAACCTCCGAACAAGTCCAAAAAATATGAGTACTCCCAACCAACTCGAACAACTCAGGCAATTCACGAAGGTCGTAGCCGACACAGGCGACTTCAGCAGCATGAAGGAATATGCGCCGCAGGACGCGACGACAAATCCCAGTCTGATTTTGAAGGCCGCTGGTATGCCCGGCTACGCCCACCTCGTGGACAAGGCGCTCAAGGATGCCGGAACCGGAGCCAGCACTGAGAAGACCATCGATCAGCTTCTCGTTCTTTTCGGGACCGAGATCCTAAAAATCGTTCCCGGCCGTGTTTCCACCGAAGTGGACGCGCGACTTTCGTTTGATCGCGATGGTTCCATCGCGAAAGCCCGCGAGATTATCGCTCTCTATGAAAAAGCCGGGATCTCGCGTGAACGCATTCTGATCAAACTCGCTTCCACTTGGGAAGGCATCAAGGCGGCCGAATTGCTGCAAAAGGAAAAAATTAATTGCAACCTGACCCTGTTGTTTTCCTTCGCACAGGCGGTCGCCTGCGCGGACGCCAAGGTCCAGCTGATCTCACCCTTCGTCGGTCGCATTCTCGATTGGTATAAAAAAAGCACAGGCAAGGATTACGCGCCGACGGAAGATCCCGGCGTCATCTCCGTCGCTCAGATTTACACCTACTACAAGAAATTTGACCACGCGACTGAGGTCATGGGCGCTTCGTTCCGCAACAAAGGCGAGATCACCGAACTTGCCGGTTGCGATCTCCTCACAATCAGCCCGGCACTCCTCGGCGAACTGAAAGCCAGCACCGATCCGCTTCCGCGCAAACTCGAACCGGCCACGGAAAAAACCGCCGATATTCAAAAAGTCAGCTTCGATGAGAAAGGTTTCCGTTTCGCTCTCAATGAAGACGCGATGGCCACGGAAAAAACGTCCGAGGGCATCCGGGTGTTTGCCGGCGATATCAGAAAGCTTGAGGAACTCATCAAACAGAAACGCGGGTAACTCCACGCTGTTTCGATCATCCCAAGACCCGTCTTTTCGAAACTGCTTGCGTGCGTCCCGAAGTGAGAAATCGCCCGCAATCAGGTTTCGTTGGCGAGAACCGCGCCGGCCCAGGCATTCCTGTTCGTGCGTTCCAGTGGGATCTCGCGCGACAAGTTGAGCGGCTGGATTTCCTGAAAAAACTGCTCCCGCGTTACGCGCAGTGGGGCTATCAGGAATTATATCTCCATTTGGAGGACGCGGTCCACTACCCCGCGCTACCCGGCATCGGACGAACCGATGCGTACAGTTACCAGGAACTCGGCGAACTGGTTTTAACCGCCGCCAAAGTTGGCATCCGGGTCGTGCCGATAATCAATTTGTTGGGACACACGCAGTATCTCATCAAGCATCCCGAACTGCGCGATCTCAACGAACTCCGGGATGAAAAGGGCGCACCCTTGGAGCGCGGACAAATCTGTCCGCTGCATCCCCGCCTGCCGGAAATCGCGGAAAAATTACTGAGCGACATCGCACCTTACTGCACGGCCGGGAAGGTTCATGTGGGACTGGATGAGTCTTTCCATCTCGGGAAGTGTCCGCGCTGTCGCGAGGAAGTGACTCGCATCGGATTGGACGGTCATTTCGCAGCTCACGTGCAACGCCTGCACCGTATCTGCTCCCGCCTCGAACTGAAAATGGGGATCTGGGCTGATATGCTTTATTTCGTCCCGGGCGCGATCCCGCAACTGCCGCCGGGAATCACCGCGTATGATTGGTATTATTACTCGTTCGCGCAAAAACCGCGGGTGGAATTTTTCAACTTCGCGGAACGCGATCTGGTACCGGCGCTCAGAAAACAGGGCATCGCGTATTACGGCTGTCCGATGAATGGTGCCTTTCGCCACGAACCGCTGCCCATTTTCGGGGACCGGCTGGGAAATATCCGTTCATGGTGGCAACGCTGCAAAACGGTAAAGGCCGACGGCTTCCTGATCACTTCGTGGGAAGCAAATCGCCTCGCCTTGGCCACAACGACTGCCGTCGACGCCGCCGCCGCCAGCCTTTGGCTTGAGCCGCAGGTTGAAGACAACACCACGCTGCTCGCGCATGGGCTGCGCCGTTTGTTTGCCAACAAAAATGACCGCTCCCTCGCCCGTTCGTTGCTAGCGGCGGACGAACATGCTTTTTCGGGTTACGCGCGGTGGCAGATCAATGACCGCTGGGATGTGCTCGCGGGGGAAGAAAGCGTAAAACCGTATCGTGCGGATGAACGCTTTTTCGACCGTCTCTGCGCGGCCTCCGGATCGTGGCCGAAGGCGTTTAGCGCCAGTTTTATCTTTCGACGCTACTTGGCCCAGCGCGACGTCTTCGTCAGGGAATGCGCGAAGATGGTCTTTAAACTTCGCCGTCTGCTTCGCACGAAAAAATCCGAAGAATGGATCGTGACGTTGACGGCGCTGAAACAATCGGCCGCGCAATTCAAAATCGATTTAGTCGTCGGTCAAAAAGCGTGCCGGACGATGGGGACGCACAGCCGGGAAACCACTGCCTCAGGCGCGAACGAGACTCTCTTAAATTCTGATTTTCACCGACTAACCGAACTGAAAACGTGGCTCAAAAGTGTCGGACAACAGCCTGATATCATTTGGGCCGGAACGCCCGTGTGCGGAGCATGGCAACTCAGGTTCATGGTGCACAATTTTGCTCCCGCCGTGCAAAAAATCGTGGTGGAGCAATCGGACGACCAAGGCATCTGGCGCGAATTGATCAGCCGCTTCACGATTGAATTCCGCAGCAACGCGGCGCGGACGCGCGCCAAAATCAAACGGGAGTTTACCGTTCCCGTTGCTTCACCAGAAACGAAATTACGCATCGTCGCGCGTGGCGTCGGGCAGGTGGGGATCAGCCACGTCGCATTGACGAATGGCGTGGAAACGTTGCAAGGCCTCCCGTTTCGCAGACACCGAATCATCGGTCACCGCATATCAAGAAATGGATTTCCCGAAATGAATCCGAAGCCCGATTCATTGATCGAACTCAAATGGAATTCGCGCCCGGGGCCCAGACTGGCGAGCGGTAAAAAATAAAAGGCTCACCGGATAGGTCTGCGCCTGCGACCGCAGACCGAGGATTTTAAATCCGCCTGCTTCTCAGAAATCTTTCTCGATCCGGAAATACACGAATGCCTTTTCCGGATTGCTGATGTCGTTGTTATAGCCGGTGGAAGAATGC
Organism: Verrucomicrobiota bacterium; assembly: GCA_041691855.1. Lineage (GTDB taxonomy): Bacteria > Verrucomicrobiota > Verrucomicrobiia > Opitutales > Opitutaceae > Lacunisphaera. Next base: position 15,443 of record JBEPTW010000015.1, read on the forward strand.
TCGTCGAAGGGCGGGTCTTGGTTGAACACGTTCCGCGCGCCGACCGTGAATTTGATCCGATGAAATCCCCGGTAACTGATTTGCGGATTCACCGTAATTTGATGCTTCACGCGGCCGACTCCAGAATAATTTTCAAATGCTCCGATATAATCGACGAAAATCGATGCCGACCAATTGCCCAGTTCCCAATCGGTCGTAAACACGCTGCGCCAGTGGGGAAAATCGTACGTCCCTTCATAATCGTCGGCGTCGTAACGCAGTTTTTCGAGATAGGTGCTGGCGAGATTGAAGGTGAACCGGCCAATCGAGGCCGTGGTCCACTTATATCTCAAATCGAAGTCGATCCCGCGATAGGTTTGTCGGTCAACATTGAGATAGGTATCGTTGATGTAATTGATTACACCCACCGTTTCTCCCGCTGCCGGCGGATTGCGAACCACGAGACCCGGAAGATTATCTTCATTTTCTAGAATGAAATCTTCGCGGAGCTGGGCGATGAGATTTTTTTGCTTGAATTGCAACCAGTCGACCGAGAGTTCCAGGTTTTTGAATTTCCCGAGGGGATTGATCTGGAACCCCGCGTAATAAGAATCAGTTTCCTCAGGCTGCAGTTTTGGGTTCCCACCGCCGTTTGTCTCGATTTCACGCGGAGCGTCATTGGGCCGCTTCGGATCGTCAATCGGGTTGGCGCTAAATGTCGTTACCTGACTCGTGTAAAGATAACCCAAATCGGGCGCATGGAACGACTGGCCGAACGAAGTACGGAGCAAAAGCCATTTCGCGGGACGATAGGACAACGCGATTTTTGGTTTGGTCGCGTTGCCGAAATCGCTGTAATGCTCAAAACGTCCCGCCAGTTGTAGCTGCAAGGTTGAGAATACCGGGATGTGAAGCTCGGCATAAGCGGCATCCACCGTACGCTCACCAAAGGTCGAAGTGCCTTCCCCACCGCCGATGACATTGCCGGTGGCATCATTGATTGAGCGAAGGCTCGCCAACTTGTCGTTACGCCATTCCCCACCGACGGCGAGTTTCACTTCACCTGCGGGTACGTGAAAAATGGGGCCGCTCGCTTCAATATCGTACGTTCGTTCCTCAAACGAAGCCGAATAAGGATCGTTCCCGGTATAAGTCGCCGTCACGCGTGGATCCTCCGGGCCAAAGGGGTTGGCATATAACGTTTGTCCCCCGATAACCACGCCGTTGAGTGCAGCTTGGTAGAGATTGTCAAAGGCAGATCCGCCGTTGAGATTTTTTGTTTTGTTTTTGCTGTAAACCGCCGCCGACTCCCACTTCCAGTCACCGGATAATTCGCCGCCGAATCCCACCAAAATCCGCGGGGTGTCCGACGTGACCTTGTTGATCCGGTTGCCCGCGCTCACCAATCGCGCATACCATGCGTCTTCGAGATCCACGCCAAACGGGTTGTTGGGATTGGTGGTGGGAATATTCAGGTAGCCGGTCGTGGGACCACTTCCATTTTCCGCAAAATTGTAGACGGGCGTGGGAGCAGCTTCGATCCTCGTTTCAGACCGCCGAAACGATAACTCGGCAAACCCATAGAGTTGTTTGCTAAAATCATATTGGGAGCGCGAATAAAACCCGTATGAGCGCGACTTCGGCACCTGGTCGGTGACCGCCTGAAAATTATACGTGCCATGGCTGAAATCGGTAACCGAGAAATCTCCGATCGTCGGTTGAGCCTTCGGCGCGGACAAGGTGTAGTAATCATCCAAGCCTGGCACGTATGCGACGCCAGGGTATCCTGCATAACTGCGCAAATCTCCACCGCCTCGCGAGGTGAGATCGGCATTCGATGAGAATCCATAATCCGAATCCTTAATGGAATTTCGCTCGGTCCAGTCGAAGGCCGCGATGATCGACAGCTTCCCCGAGGTCGTGCCAAAAACGAGCGATCCCGTTTTCTCCAATGAATCGTTGCCCACCGTATTCCCGACCTGCACCGATGCCGTTGTCCCGTTATAATTCTTGCGCAGGATAACGTTGACCACTCCGGAAACCGCATCCGAACCATAGATGGCCGAGCCTCCATCCTTTAGCACTTGAATCGATTCGATCGCGGCAGACGGGATGCTGTTAAGATCAAACACCGTCTGCAGGCCGTCATATCCCGGCGAAGCCAGGGGGGCGGAACGTCGACCATTCAACAGCACCAATACATTATTGTTCCCGAGACCCCGCAAATTGATCGTCGAAGCGCCGGGGGTGAAACTATTGCCCGATCCAGTCGGAATAAGCGATGCGCCAGTGATGAATGACATGCTGCGCAATGCGTCACCGACGTTCGTGTACCCACTTAAATCCAAGGTCGCCCGGGAAATCGAAGACACTGGGTTTAATCCCGCCGCATCAATTCCGGAAATGTGCGATCCGGTAACTTCAAATTTCTCCAACGAGACCACGTCCTCTTGCAGTTTCGAATCCAGCGGAGCCGGTGTATTTGAGGAAGTGGTCGCCTGCCCTCGCACGAGGCCAGCGGTAAAAACACCCAAAATCAGGGTCAACAGGGTATGGGCGTTCCTTTTTCGAACCAATCGCGTTTTCATAGCATTATTTTCTTCATTGGACGGAGGTTCACCTGCGAAAAACTATCCCACTGGAAATTGCGTGCCTTCCGGTCGTGCCCTTCGGCACGCATAAAAGCCCCGCCTTCAATGAAGGATTGTTCATAAATATCAGGTGTGTTGGGTTCGCTCCGGCACGCCGCCGACCGAAGCCTTATGACAAAAGCTGCATTCCTCATCTTTCGTTTCAAAATATATTTCCGAAATCTCAGCCGCCTTGGAAAAACCAACGACTGAGCTTCGATAACCCCATAACTTCCTGAAATTTAGCAGCCACACAAGCCGTAATCGGGGGTTCACTGATTCTATCTCTCTCGACCGTTAGCGGACGATTCACTTTATGACACACCGCGAGAGGGAAAGTCTGCGTCAAAACCTAAGATGATTTCGCCACAAGATTCTCTTTCAGCTTTCGGGCCTGATTGAGCGCATCGTCAGCCGTCGGTCCCGTCACCGTAAAATGACCCATCTTCCGGCCGCGTCGCGGTTCGCTTTTGCCGTAAAGATGCAGGCGGACTGCGGGATCGGCCAAAAGCATTTGCCAATCGGGCACGCCAAATCGCGCCTCACCTGAACCCGGAACCGTCCACGCATCACCTAGAATATTCACCATCACGCTCGGCGACACCAAGCGCGTGTCGCCGAGCGGCAATCCACAAATCGCGCGAACCTGTTGTTCAAATTGCGAGGTCGCACAGGCATCGAGCGTGTAATGCCCGCTGTTGTGCGTCCGGGGCGCGAGTTCGTTGACCAACACGTCACCCGTTTTGGTAACAAACAATTCCACGCCCATCACGCCGACCAAACCAATCTTGTCGGCGATCGCCCGCCCTATTTTTTCGGCGCGTTCAATTACCTCTGGCGCAACCCGCGCGGGCACGATGGAGAAATCCAGAATGTGATTCGTGTGGATATTTTCCGCGATCGGGAAAACCCCGGTTTCGCCGGTAGTCGCGCGGGCGACCACGACCGACACTTCGCAGGAAAAATCAATCCACTGTTCGATCACGCAGGCTTGTCCGACAAATGCTCTCGCGGCCGTGGCAATATCCGTCTCTTGCTGAACTTTGACCTGCCCTTTCCCGTCGTAGCCGAAATCCGCCGTCTTCACGACACACGGCCAGCCCACTTCGAGAATCCCGGCGGCCACGTCGCCACCCGCCGCGACTTCCACGAAACGCGCATGCGCAAAGCCATTTCGCTTCAGCCAGTTTTTTTCCCGCGATCGGTTCTGCGTTGTCTCCAACACGCTCCAGTGCGGATACAATTGCGTAAGCCCTGCGATCACCTTCAACGGCGCGGCCGGGATATTCTCAAACTCATACGTCACGACATCGCATTCCTTCGCGAAGGTCGAGAGTGCCGCCAAATCCTCGTACGGCGCGTTCACTTCCCGGTGCGAGACCGCACCCGCCGGCGAATTCGCCTGCGGTTCAAAAATATGCACGCGATAACCGAGCCGGGTCGCGGCTTGCGACAACATGCGACCGAGCTGGCCGCCGCCCAACACCCCGATGATGCCGCCGGGCAAAACAGTTTTAGCAGACACGTTCACGGCAGTTTTGCTTTCAACACTTTCTTGGTTTGCGCCGTGCGAAATTTCTTCCAGGCCGCCTGCGTTTTCGCGTCGCCCTGTGCGAGCACCGAGGCGGCAAACAGCGCGGAATTGATCGCCCCGGCCTTCCCAATTGCAAACGTCGCCACGGGAACGCCGCCCGGCATTTGTGCGATGGAAAGTAGCGCATCGAGACCTTTCAATGCCTTGGATTCCACGGGCACGCCAAGCACCGGCAAAGTGGTCATTGCCGCCGTCATGCCCGGCAAATGGGCCGCACCGCCCGCACCCGCGATGATCACCTTCAATCCACGGCGTTCGGCCGCCTCCGCATAGTCTACCATCAGCTTCGGGGTGCGATGTGCGCTGACGACCCGTTTCTCGAAGGGTATGCCCAAGGTGGTGAGCGTTTCCGCAGCATGCTGCATTGTCTCCCAGTCCGAGGAGCTGCCCATTATGATCCCGACGAGTGCTTTCACCATAGGCGACAAGGCTGTAGGCGAGAAAAGGCCGTCACGGCAAACGGAAAAGGCAGCATTTTCAAAACACTTTCCACTGCTCTAGCCCGGTAAACCGACCGCCGTCCCTTCAAATCAGGGAGGTCCCCTTTGGCACGTGTACGATCGTCGTACCCGCAATCTTGTCATGCCAGGACTGCTTGTCGTCGTCGAAGGCCACCCAAATAAAACCGAGTCCGGCAACCACGAGCGAAAGAAACGCCGCCAAGCCGCGCACCATCGCCACGCTCCAACCGATCGGACGGTCGTCGACGCGCACGACTTTGAGACCACAAATAATCCCGCCAATCGTCGTTCCCTTGATCGCCCACATCGTGACGTTGTAAACCGCGAACCAGAACGGAAAGGATCCGCTTACGCGGAAAAGCCAGCTGAATACTCCGTTGAACACCCCGAACAACACCGCGACCATGATCACATCGAGCAGCGATGCTCCAACCCGAATCCAGAATCCCGCCCGCGGCAGCGTCGCCGCTGAAATCACCGGGAGCAACCGAACCGTTGTCGCTGATCCTCCTGCGGGCAGGTCAACCACCGGCGGAACGTCTGCCAGCATTGCGCTTTCAGCGGGAGTGACCGCTCTCGCTCCGATCGGTGCGATTCGCTTGTTCTTATTCGAAAGCAAAAGCGTGTAGATAACGATCCCGAGCCCGAGAATTCCCAGCGTCTTGTAAACGACGAATCCGAGCACGGGCACAGTATAAAGCAGCAACACAATCCCGCCGCCAATCAACACGGTTCCCGCCGTGGGAATTTTCTCGTCCGTGACCAGTAATCTCGCCACGCGCCGTCCGAGCCAGGCGAGCATAACCACTCTCCCGAAAAGTCCGGCCAGAAAAAGCCCCAGCGTGAAAAGCGGAATGAGCGCCGCACCCACCACGATGAAAACCGTCAGCGCGAGCAGCACGTAAGCCAACGGCGTGAGCAGCAGCGTCAACACCCCGGCAAGAATCGATTTCCCCGGGTACGTCTCAAACGTCCGCACACAATTGCCCACCGCCGCCGGTGCCACCAAGGCGATGATCGCGTAAACCGCGAGGTAAGCAAAAGCGATCCACCACGCCCACATCAGATGAGCGCCAAAAGCCAACGGACGCCCAAGCACGAGACATTTGGAAACCCACGCGGTCAGCCAATCGAATGAAAAATGTTGCCCCCCAATCCCGACGTTTTTGATGTGACCGTGCAGCACCGCCTTTGGATCGCGCACCACCTCGCCGCCCACGCACACGACGTCGCCATCGACGACCGCATTGGGACCGAACTCGATATTACCGAGCACGGCTACGACCTGTCCTCTCACGTGTCCGTTGACGTAACTATTGCCCAAGACCGCCACCGCCGCATCACCCACGGTCCCATCGGTGACGCGCGTATTTCCAAATACCGATACCACCGCATTCCCGACGTCGCCCGAGGAGGTCGACGAACCGAAAACCGAAACGACCGCGTCGCGGACCGTTCCGGCCGACGTCGACGACCCAAAGACGGAGACAACCGCATCGGCCTCGCCACCGGATTCGAGCGTGCTGTCGCTGAGGATATTAACCACCGCGTTGTCCGAGTGGCGCCAGCGCAAGCCATCTTTGTTTGAGCGTTCACGCCGGCGTTTCTTCTCGTTCGGCACGGCGGCGGGCGTTGGTGCCTCGGACGCGGCGGGAGCTGATGCTTGAACTTTTTGCTCCGCGTTTTTATCGCCATTCGATTCTTCAATGACCGCAGTCTCAACCGCAGGCGCGTTGGTGGACTTGGATGAATCGGTTTGCGGGTCAATCCTGGCCGCATTCGCTGCGGTTTCTTCGTCGGCATCCGGTCCAGCCGGAGCGGATACGATGACCGGTTTTTCAGGTTTCGTTTCCGTGGCTTGCGCGCGGGAAACCGATTGAAAACCGGGCAACAGCGCCAAAAACAGCGTCAGCCAAAAAGGGACAACAAGACGGGACGGACTCAATTTCATAGCGGGATAAATCAATTGTTGCGGTAGAGGACGCGATAAGCCGCCGCTCCGATACCGAGGAAAGTTCCATAGAGCGCCGCGACGAGCGCGGCCACACCGTAGAGCCAGATCGCTGGAATACTCGCACCGATTTGCGTCCCGAGTCCAACGATCCATGTCGCGACATGGTAGATCTGCGTGAAAAAGCTAAGTTTTTCACCCGCCTGCGCCACGAGCACGCTCGTGTTGATGTCGTTAAACCCAAAAGAGAAAGCTGCGACGAAGCCGGCCGTCGCGCCGGCGGCCAAAACTAGAAACGCCATGCGAACATAGGCGGGCCAATAGCTCCACGATTTATGATACCAAGGAATGCCGGCCTGCCGTTCGATGGCCGCGAGGACGCGAGTTTCCAGAGAATCGGGCGCACGCTGCGCCGGCCCATCGCGCAATTGTTGATGAATAAATTTTTCGAGTTCTTCGGGAGTCATTTGCTTCATGGTTGCTCCTTACTGGTCGATGGTTTCGTGGCGGTTGCCGCTGCGCACGAGAACTTTGGCGAGCGCCTCGCGCCCGCGCAAGATATCGGTTTTTACCTTGCTCAGGGATATGCGGAGTTTCCGGGCGATTTCGTCGTAGGGCAATTCCTCAAAATGATACAGCACGAGAGGCACGCGTTGGTGTTGCGGCAGTTGCTTCAGCGCCTGGCCAATCCATTCGCGTCGCTCGGCGGTATCGACTCCGGCGAAAAAGACATCGGGTGCGGCAAATTCCACTTCCTTCTCCCCGCCGTGGTCGTCACGACGCACCAAGTCGGAAAAAAAGCTCCAGCGTTTTTTGTACCGTTGGATGTGGTTGATCGAAAGGTTGGTCGCCACCGTCTTCAACCAACCGCCCGCCGTTGGGCTGGTGCTGAGATTGTCAAAGTGAGCGTGAGCCTTGATGAAAACTTCCTGTGCAATGTCCTCCGCCTGCGTCTCGTTCCCGATGAGGCGAACCGCGGTGGAATAGACCATATCCTGGTAATTGCGCATGAAGGTGGTGAAATCGGTCGGAGCCGTCAGGGTTGGAGCTTGCACTTTGGGATCTTCATTCACGGCAAGAACACAGCTCGAAGCTGCTCAGTCGCAGAAAACTTCTGCCATCCAATTACCTTGCGCCAAGCCCATAAGCCGAAACCGGCCCGAAACGGCGCGGTTTCCACCGGTCGGACACAGCTCCGCCCGACCTCCCGCTCTTAATTTACCGAATGTGGTCCCGCCAATAATCGGCCAGGGTCGGATCGTTTTTCGTTTTCGCCTCAATTTCCCGGCGGAGATTGAGCAATCGCCATGGATCGAATTCAGGCGTTCCCCGTTTGCTGCTCAGGTCTTCCCAAGCGCGCACCAGATTCGTAAAATCCGTCCCTGAGTCGGGCGGCGGATCGGCATCGAACCAATTAACCGAAGCGATGAGTTCAGTCAGCAAATCCTTTCGCCGAAGCCAGCCGTAAACGCATGCGGCAATAATTCCTGCCACAAAACCCAAGGCCAATCGCTTCAAGTCGTGGCCCAGTGCACCGCCCAACAGCAGGAATCCCGACAATGGAATGCTCACCGCGAGCAATAAAAAAGCTCCCCGCGCCAGCACGACCGCAGGCGGATTATATTGCCGCTCGGGGCGATTGTCTGACTGTTTTTTCATGGACCCACGCGTAATTGCGAGCCGCAGCAGACTCGCAACTATCCGCTCCGGTTCTGCCCGCGGATCGGACGAAACCGGAAACGGCGTTTGCTCTGAACCAGTGAGGTGTCATTCCAACCGGCTCGCAGTTCGATCACGAATGGGACCGCTGGGCCAATCGCAGACGAAGCTGACGGGCGAGAAACCAACCGTAGCCAAAAACCACTCCTCCAGACACCCACCATTGGGTGCCGTCCGCAAATAGAACCGGGCAGCAAATCTGAACCAGCACAAGCGCGATTAAAAAGTACGCCACCCGCGCACCTGCACCTGGCATCAGCGTCCAGCCACTCTTAAGCTTGCCCGTTTTTTGCTGCTCTTCATTACGCCGGAGCGCCACGTTCTGCAAAATCGCAAAAGCGCTTCCAATTGCCACGCCGGCACCCAGCGCCGTACCGCGATAGAGAATTTCAATTAAAGATGTTTCCATGGGGATTTTAATTTGTCTTTGGATGACGCGGGATAAAAGCCGCGTCATCCTCGGTATTACGTGGGATCAACCCCGGGGCATTGGAGTTTCGGACCCTTTGTCCATGACCATGCCGGCATATCCGGGCACGCCCATTTCCGGAACGTCAAGACCTTCGATTTCGACTTCAATCGAAACGCGGTTGCCCACGGTTTTCTCGATGATGTAATAAACAATAATGGAGAGAACTGACAAGGTGATGAAGCAAGTCGTCACGCCGATCAGCTCGGCCCAGAACTGCGTCATTCCACCACCGTAGAAAAGCCCGGCGACATTGCCGGCGACACCGTTGAAACCGTCGCCATACGTGTTGTCGGCGAAAAGTCCGATTGAGAGACAGCCCCACGCGCCATTGACGCCGTGGACCGAAATTGCTCCCACCGCGTCGTCAATCCGGTGTTTGTCGAAGAAGAACACGGCCTCGACCACGAGGATGCCGGAAATAATTCCGATCCAGGCCGCACCCCCCGCGCTCACAAACGCGCAGGGTGCAGTGATCGCCACGAGACCGGCCAGCATGCCATTGCACATCATGGATGGATCGGGCTTCTTGGTCTTGAACCACCACATGTACATCGTGGTCGCCAATGCCGCGGTGGCGGAAGCGATCATGGTGTTCACCGCGACGACCGCGATGCGAAGATCGGTGCCGGCCAAAGTTGAGCCCGGATTGAAACCAAACCAGCCGAACGCGAGAATGAAGGTGCCCAGCATCACCATTGGGATGCTGTGGGGTGTGATCGGATGCACGAGCTTGCCCGCTTTGTCGTATTTCCCGTAGCGAGGACCGATGAGCCACGCGAAGATGAGCGCAATCACGCCACCTTGCATGTGCACAACCGAGGAGCCGGCGAAATCAAGATGGCCGTGACCAAGACCGAAATTGACGCCCAATTGGGAGAGCCAGCCGCCGCCCCAAACCCAATTGCCAAACAGCGGATACATGACCGTGCCGATGAAGCATCCATAAACCATGAAAGCAGAAAATTTCCAGCGTTCGGCCGCCGCGCCCGTGGGGATCGTAGCAGTGGTGTCCATAAACACCATTTGGAACAGGAAGAGCGCGAAGGCCGCAGTATCGTAACCGGCATTCTGCAGCATGAAACCCTTCCAGCCGAGCAAGCCGAAGAAATGCCCGCCGAGCGTAACACCCAACTCGTGGTTTAATCCGGCATAACCACCCATCGTCCCGATCGACCCAAGCCCACCAAACATGAAGGCGAAACCGCAGACGTAGAAACCCAACATACCCATTGGATAAACCATGAAATTCATCGCCATGGTATGGCTGGCATTTTTCGCCCGACAGAGCCCCGTTTCCACCAGCGCGAACCCGGCTTGCATGAACATGACGAGGAAGCCCGTGAAGAGCGTCCACATGAAGTTAATCGCCACGCGATTGTGGCCGACATTGTCAGCGAGCTTCACCGCGAGCGGTTCACCCGCGGACTGCTTGGTGTAGTCGTCGGCCGCCTTTTTGGCGTCCTGAAAAGCCTTCACCTTGTCTTTGTCCTTCTTGTCGTCGTCGCTCAAGTCAGCGGGCGCCGACACGACAAAACCAGGAACATCCGCGATCGTGCCCGTCGCCGTGCCCGCAGGGTCCGGTTTGGGATCGTCGGCCTTCATGCGCGGCAAACCGAGACTGCAGTAAAGCGCAAAACCAAGGAAGGCTGCGCGCAACCATTTTAAGCCTGAGGACCCGTTTCTCATAGTACTAAGTGTTTCAATTGAAGGTTTCGCTCCGTGGTGCGTGAATGCGGTGGAGCATCTCCCCTAGGACGCACCCCTCATACCACCCGAAATATACAAAATATATATTTTAGACCGAAACTTATGTACTAAATATATACCTCCCCTGCCGCCACCCGCTAAGCCGTGGCATCACGCGGCTCACTGACAAAACGGTAGCCGATGCCCGATTCCGTTTGGAAAAATTTCGGATTATCCACCTGGTCTTCAAGCTTTCTCCGCAAACGCAGCATATACGTCCGCAAGTAATGCGTGTGCTCCTCCGCTTTCGGTCCCCAAAGTTCGCGCAACATTTGCCGATGCGTTAGCGCCTTGTCCCGATGGGCAATGAAAAGCTGGAGCAACGCATACTCCATCGTCGTCAATTTGACCGGGATTCCTTTCTTCGCAACGTGCCGCCGCGTAAAATCCACCTCGATCGATCCGAAGTTGAACGTGTTGGTCGAGACGGCCGGCTTTACGCGCCGAAGCAAAGCGCGGAGCCGCGCTAGAAGTTCTCCGCCACTGAAAGGCTTCGTCAGGTAATCGTCCGCTCCCGCGTCCAGCGCGGCGATCTTACTTCCTTCCTGTCCAAAAATCGAGAGCACCAACACCGGAACCGCACTCTCGGTGCGCAATCGCGCAAGAACCTCGATTCCGGCGAGGTCGGGCAAACCGAGATCGAGAATGATCGCATCCGGAATTTCCCGGCGACACTCGGCCAGTCCGCGTTGACCCGAATCCGCTTCCCTGACGCCATAACCGGCTTCTTCCAGCGTCAGCCGGAGCAGTCGACGAATCTGAATCTCGTCGTCGATCACGAGCAATTTAAAGCGAGCCGGATCAGCAGTCATCGTTGGGCACGCTGCCATGGGTCGTGTGGGGCAGACAAACACAGAAGCTCGCACCCCCTTCAGGATTATTTTCAGCCACGACTTCACCACTCTGCGCATGCACAAAGCCACGCACAATCGAAAGCCCGAGCCCCAATCCACCGGGCCGGGTGGAGCGACCGCGACAAAATTTATGAAATAAATTTGCCATCAATTCCGGCGCCAAACCAGGACCTCGGTCCGTAATTTTTATAAAAATCTGGTTCCTGCCACCGTGCTCACGGAGGCCGGTCGTCACCACGATTGGCTGATCCGCCGGCGTATGCACCGCCGCGTTGTGCAACAGATTCGCGATCACCTGCTCCATCAACGGGGCGTCGGCCAGCAACAGGGGCATATCCGCTGGGATTTCCGCCACCAGAGAACGGCCCACGAGCGCGTCACCGACCAGCCAGCGTCCGGCATGAATGAGATCGCGGACATCGCACCAGTCCAGTGCGGGTTTGAGCGTCCCTGACTCCAATCGAGTTTGGTTGAGCAAATTCGCCACCAAATGATCGAGCCGCTTCGTCGCCAGTCGCACTTCCGCGGTCAACTGGATACGTTTCGCTTCGTTCGTCGTCCCCATTTGTTCTCCCGCTGAACGCAGGATTGCGAGCGGGGTTTTTAGCTCATGGGACACGCTGTCGAACAACGTGCGATGCAATCGGTCCGATTCTGCGAGCAACTTTTCCCGCTCCGCCGCCGCGCGCAATTGTTCACGCTCCACCAGCATCGCGATCTGGGTCGCAAAAGTCTCGATCAGGGCGCACTGATCGCGATCCGGCGCGATCGCACCCTCGGGAATTTCGATGGCCAGGACACCCGAAGTAAGTCCCGCCCACGTCATCGGAACAAACAAGGCAGCCCATTCCGGATACGCATCCGTGTTGCGCCCTGCCGTGCGTTGGTGATCGCGAACCCAAACCGCAATTTCGCGTTCGGGCTTCCCGAGCGGAAACGATCCCGCCGGATGCAATGAAAGTGCTCCGTCGTTCCGCGCCACCAGCATCGCCACCCGCGCGCCGAACAATTCCTCCGCTTGGTAAACTGCGGCACCGAGGGCCTCATCGAGTTCCTGGCCACCAGCAAAGGCGTGGGTCAATTGGTAGAGCGCGGTCGCCTGGCGTTGTTGGCGGCGTTCATGGCGCTCCTGAAGCCGGATGCGCGCGGTTAGCTGCCCGGCAATGATCGCGACCGCAAAATAAATCCCGAGCAACATGCCGTCGTCATAGTCCAATAACTGAAATGAAAAACGCGGCGGAATGAAAAAATAATTCCACGCCAGCGCGCTGCTGATCGCCGCAAAAAGCACCGGCCCCGGCCCCACCCGCATGCACAGCAAAATGACGGCGAGCAGATAAACATGGCCCACCGCGAGATGATTCAACGGCGCGAAAGCCGCCCCCACCGTCAGTAGTCCGATGACGGCGAGCACCTCGACATATTCGCGGACTGGCGACGATTTCGGTAATTCCCAACAGCGATCCGAGTCGCACCTGCTCGCCCACAACAAACGACGCCGCGACAACAAAGCCGCAGATTTGCGGAAGGCATGGGGCAGACGAACGAGATTTGCGGAGAGCAGATTCACCGGAAGCATCTGCCACTGTCGCAGTAATCATACCATGTTTAACCCGATCGCTTTAGCACCGCTAATTATTGCAAATCATTCATTTCTTGTGGTTTAACGCGAACCAGATCCTCGACAAACGCAATAATCCTCGACCGCGGTCTCCGGACTGCGCCCACGCACCCATTTTGAAGATCGCTCCAACCCGACACGCCAACGGCCAGCAAAACCGCTCAGCTCAGTGTCGCGCATAACGCCAGATAATGCGCGTGCGCATTTTCCGTGCATTGCTCCAACACCAGATCGGTCACTCCGCCCAACGTTAATTTCGCTTCAGAGCGAACCCAGTGTCCCGCCTCGCCGGGAAGATCGAGCCCGAAACGCGCGGAGACACCGCAAGCGAGATTGAGCACACAAGCGCCGACATTGGACGTGCCGTCGGACAGCGGATCGTATTGCGCCCGGATCGCATCGACGACATCCGCCGGGAAATTCCAATGTTGGAGCAACGTCGCGGTCACTTCGGCAGACGTCAGCCCAAAAGTCTGGCGCTCCCATTCTGAAACCAGCGGCCACTCGGCTTCACCGGGATAAACTTTATCGGTCGAACAAGCGTTGATGATAACCGCGCCCAAATTCCGCAACAATCCAGTCGCGTAACTCAGACCGGCCTGGGTGCCTGCGGGCAACGCGAGGACTTCGGCTGCGGCCGCGGTCGCCACGGAATTTTCCCAAAGACGGCTCGCGGTCAAACCGTATGTCGCCAAATCCCGCTGACAAAGCTGCTTGGTCGCCGCGAGTCCGACGAGCCGGTAAATTTCCATGAACCCCACGCGACCAACAGCGCCTTCCAGCGTGTCGTTACGTTCATACGTGCCGAAAATCACGCTATTGCTGAGACGTACCACGTGAAAAGTCAGCGCCGGGTCGAGCCGGACCAAATTGACGATCTCCTCCAGCTCGGTGTTGGGGTCCGCGAGCAACGGGCGCAATCGCGCCAGCGTTACCGCCGCAGGAGCGAGTTTACTGCCCAAGGTGATAATCTGGTCACGGGTAATTCGGGTCATTGAAGGCCGGGTTTGCACACCCTTCTCTTCGGCACAATGAGCCCGTGGACTTAGCGCTGTTTTGCAGCGCCCGCCCAAATCGATTGCACTCCTTCAATGACTTAACTTGTTCGGCGCCGGGCTAACGACGTTTTCTGCGTCAGGTATAACCCGCTGAAAATCGCTCCAAGCATACTCGATGCGCTGGCCCAGCTTATTGACGACCACCTTGGCCGTACCGTCGGGCTTGGCCATCGCCGGATCGGACCTGACAGTACTGCTTCCTGGTTGATTCATCTGGACGTCAAAATCCACGTCCAACACTCGGCCAAGTCCCAGCGCCACTTTAAACGGTTCGTCAATGCCAGCGATGACATCCTCAATCGCATACGTTTTTTTGTCGACCGTCACTTTAAGATCCACCTTGTCCACCGGGAAAAGCCAGCCGCTGTTGTTGCGCAACGGCACATGATAACAAATCGTTTTATCGGTTACCTTCACAATCTTTGCCTCTTCGAACTCAAAATAGTCGTCGAGCGGTTTGGTGGCATTTTTTCTTTTTTTCGTTTTGTGCTTCTGCCACTCGGCGCGGCGTTCATCCGCGGGCGGCTTGCCATTCACCGTAAGCAATTCCCAGCGGCCGATTCCCGGTTTCGAAGGATCGTAGCGTTCGGTACGCTCCTCCTTGACCTTGCCTCCATCAAATTCGCGGATGTGCAGCGTAAACGCCCAATTATCCCTTTCGCCCAGCCATTTCTCCACCGCCCTGCGCAACAGCGGAGGGGTCTGCGTTTGAGCAGACGCCAGCGGAACCAGCAAGAGCAGTGCAATGAATGAAAAATAGCGCATGGATAAAGTGAATGGGCGTCCCCGAAGGCTGTGACCTGCATCGGAAGGCGCGGTTGCCGAATTCTCGCACAGCCCCGGCTTACTTTCGAATCAAAATCGAAACCGTTTTTGTCCGGTTAAAGGCTCGCTCCCCTAACGCAATCGCGCCGGGGGGCGCCGGAGCGGCGCAGAATCCGTGGACCCGAGAGATCGATCAATGCCCCGCGCCCACTTGGTGCTCCTGAATATATTCCTGTTTCAGGCCAAGTTTTTCCGGTGCGTGCAATACCAGCATTTTCATCCGGATATCCGCCGGCACCGAAGACGAAGTCGCCTTTGAAACGATCACCATCAGAATAATCGCGAGCGGCACGGCCCAGATGGCCGGTTGCTCGCAAAGAATGCGGAGCAACGGATGATGCACCCACGCCTCGCCCAGCGACTGAGCCAGTGAATGATTTTCCCAATAGGAGGAAAGCATGCCCGCATCCGATATTTTTTTCGCCCCGGCCGCTGCCACATCCGAAATTGACGTCAGCGCCACCGCCAGCAAGGCGAGCAATCCGCCACCGAGCATCCCGGCCGCCGCTCCCTTCATCGTCATTCCGCGCCACCAAACACTCATGAAGAGCAATGGGAAATAGCTGGCTGCCGCGATCGCGAAGGCCTGACCCACCATGAAATTAATTTCGAGTGCCTCGACTTTACTGCCCAGAAAAATGGCCAGCCCGCCGATGATCACCGCGGAAACCTTGAACGCCGTCAGTCGCTGCGCCGGAGTGGCGTTCGGGCGCAGCATCCGACCGTAAACATCGTGGGCCAGCGCACCAGTCATCGAAACAAGCAGCCCGCTAAATGTACTCATGAAGGCCGCAAATGCACCCGCGCAGGTTATGCCGCTCAGGATCGATCCCAGCACGCCATACTTCGGACCAAGAAGAGTCGGCAGTTCGAGTACCACCTTGTCGGTGCCTTTCGCCCCGACCCCGAGGTAGAGTTCAGGCATGAAATTTCGCCCCAGCGCACCGAACATCGGCGGAAACACGTAGAACACGCCGATTAAAATCATCACCCACATGGTCGTTCGCTTCGCGGCGACGCCGTCGGGATTGGTATAGAAGCGAACCAAGATATGCGGCAGCCCCGCCGTGCCGCACACGAGCGCCATGATGAGCGAATAAGTATAGACCAGCGAATAGGGGCGCTGATATTCGGCGAGAAATGCCGCGCGTTCCGCAGCCGGCAACTTGGCCGCGGCCGCCGTCACTGCCTTCGTCGTGAGTGGACCGAACGGCGCGATCCATGCCGTGTCCGTCGGTGCCTTTTCAACCAACGCCTTCCGTTCCACAGTCGGCCCGCCGGTCGCATTCGCTCCATTGGCGCCCAACTGTCCGTTGTAGAAACCAAAAACCGCCATCAACACAAAAATCGGCACACTGATGGCGAAGGCCTTGATCCAGTACTGCACGGCTTGGACCAGTGTGATGCCCTTCATCCCGCCGAGCGCCACATTGAGCGTGATCACCGCGCCGACCAGCACCACGCCGGCCCAATAGGGAAATCCGACCAACGCTTGACCGGCCGCATTGTGCGGCGCGAGAAATTCCAGCACGCCTCCCCGCAAATCGACGCTCTTGAAAATATAAGCGAGCACCGTGCCTGCGCCCTTCATTTGCGGCATCGTGTAGAAGAACCCGATGAAGAGTACGAAACACACGGCGATCTTGCGAAACACCGGGGAATCGAACCGGCCTTCCGCAAAATCAGGAATCGTGTAAGCCCCGAATCGCCGCAGCGGACCGGCAATGAACAAGAGGAGAAAAAGATAACCACACGCATAACACACCGGATACCACAGCGCGTCGTAGCCCACCGACATCACCATGCCGGCCACGCCCATGAACGAAGCAGCGGAAAGATACTCGCCGGAAATAGCCGAAGCGTTCCAGCCCACGGAAACCGAGCGCCCCGCCACAAAAAAGTCGCTCGCCGTTTTTGAGGTTTTCGCCGAGCGAAAACCCATCCAGACCGTTCCCACGACGGTGATCAGGGAGAAGGTGAAGATCCACGGATCAACCCCGTTGAGAAATGCCAGTGTGGTCATCATGGGTTCAGCGTTTGACCGATTTCACTTCGGCCTCTTCCAATGCGATGGAGCGCCGGATAAATCGCCATGAGATGATCCACACAAACGGGAAAAACAGCACCCCGAGAACCAACCAACTCAGCGTGAACCCGGCAACGCGCGTCGCCATGAAGGCGGGTGCAAAATAATTAAGCAGAGGCAAACCGAGCAAAACGACCAGAAAAGTGGCGGCACATGCCACGGACAAGTTCAACTGGCGGCGCATGAGCGAGCGGAGAAATTCCTCGCTATGCACGGAATCCGGGGGCGGCGGAGGCGTAGACATTTCGCTGCACCATGGCGGCCTTCCGAGCACTGGCAACCCGGTTTTTATACGAAAATCTGAATCCCGATAATAGCCTCCGTTCCCCGCTCTCCATTCCCTCCACGGTTACATTCCGGAAAGCGGCCCGCCTACATTCGGCAAATGAGCAGTTCGCGTTCGAACATCAGTTCTTTCGGCAAATGCGCGTGGAGATCGAGAAAGAGTTCTTCGTGACTGAGAACTTCCGCGCGCCACGCGGCGCGATCGAAGGCTTGCAACGCCTCGAATTTCTCCCGTGGAAAATCGAGCCCCTCCCACTCGATGTCATGATGATGCGGCATCCAGCCAATCGGCGTCTCCTTCGCCCGGCCACCGGCGCGCACGCGGTCGAAAATCCATTTGAGCACCCGCATGTTTTCACCAAAACCCGGCCACATGAATTTCCCTGCCGCATCCTTGCGGAACCAGTTGACGTGAAAAATACGCGGCGTCTCGGAAAGGTTGCGCTGCATGTTGATCCAATGACGAAAGTAGTCGCCCATGTTATAGCCGCAAAACGGCAGCATGGCCATCGGATCACGTCGCACTTTGCCCACTGTCCCGGCGGCAGCCGCGGTCATTTCCGAACCCATCGTGGCGCCGACATAAACACCGCTACTCCAGTTAAACGCCTGATAAACGAGCGGCATCGTCGTGGCGCGGCGCCCGCCGAAAATAAACGCGCTGATCGGCACACCGTCTGGCTTTTCCCAATCGGCGTCCATCGTCGGACACTGGGCCGCCGGCGCGGTGAAACGCGAATTCGGATGCGCGGCCTTGACCCCTTTTTCTTTAGCCAGCCCCGGGGTCCAATCGCGGCCTTGCCAGTCGATGGCGTGCGCAGGGGGTTGTTCTGTCATTCCTTCCCACCAAACGCCGCCGTCGTCGGTCAGCGCGACGTTGGTGAAGATCGTATTTTTCGCCAACGCCGCCATCGCATTCGGATTCGTTTGCTCGCTCGTCCCAGGCGCCACGCCGAAAAACCCCGCCTCGGGATTGATCGCGTGTAACCGGCCTTTCGCGTCCGGTTTGATCCACGCGATGTCGTCCCCCACCGTGGTCACCTTCCAGCCTTTCTCGGCAAAGGCCTTCGGCGGAATCATCATGGCAAAATTCGTTTTGCCACAAGCGCTCGGAAACGCCGCGGCGACATAACTTTTCTTCCCCTGAGGGTTTTCAATTCCGAGGATGAGCATATGTTCCGCCATCCAGCCCTCGTCGCGCGCCATCGCGCTCGCGATCCGCAGCGCAAAACATTTTTTGCCGAGCAAGGCATTGCCGCCATAACCCGACCCGTACGACCAGATCTCGCGCGTCTCGGGAAAGTGCACAATGTACTTTTCCTTATTGCACGGCCACGCGACATCCTTCTGGCCTTTTTTCAACGGCGCGCCGACCGAGTGCATGCATGGCACGACGCGTTTGTTGTCCTTGTCGATCAAGGCAAAAACTTTTTTTCCGATGCGCGCCATGATGCGCATGTTGACCACAGCGTAAGGCGAATCGGTCAATTGCACGCCAATCTGGGCCATCGGCGAATCGAGCGGTCCCATGCTGAATGCCAGCACATACATCGTGCGTCCTTTCATGCAGCCGGCAAAAAGACCGCGCAGGGTCTTCTTCATTTCATAGGGATTAACCCAGTTGTTCGTCGGCCCCGCGGCGGCTTTCGACTGGCTGCAAATGAACGTGCGGTCCTCGACTCGCGCGACATCGCTTGCATCGGAGCGCGCGAGAAAACAACCGGGCCATTTCTTTGGGTTGAGTTTAAGGAACGTGCCGCTCTTCACCATCATCGCACAGAGCGCATCGTTTTCGCGCTGCGAGCCATCCACCCAATGAACGTGATCCGGCTGGCAAAGCGCGGCCATTTTTTTCACCCAGCGGATCAAATGCAGATTCTTGCTCAGCGGACGTGACGATGGCTTCATGAAATTAATAGTGAAGCCGCGTCCGAAACGAGTAAACGGGAAAGGTCAGCGGCCCGCCGGAATGCAATTCGTTTCGCCTAACTATTAGGCATCGCGCTGACCGCGCAAATTCGCCAAGTATTTTATTTATGGACAAACTTTGCATCTTTGCCGGAACCACGATCGGCAGCTATGGCTTCTGGTATTTAGGCCAACTGATGGGTTTGGGGTTCATGGGCTGTTTCGTCGTCAGCGGCATCGGCAGCATTGCCGGCGTGTACGCGGGCTGGAAAGTCGCCCAACACTACAAATAAATTCCGAACGGATCCGGACGAGCGAGGCTGCTACTGTTGCGCCGGTTCAACATGTACGGATACATCAGTGATGCCGTGAGTCGTCGACGCGATCAACGCGTCCTTCACCGCGTGAGCGATATCATGTCCTTCGCGCACCGTGAGATTTCCATCCACCCGCACCTGGATATCGACCAAATGGCTCAGCCCGCTCTTGCGCATGCGCACCTTGTCGAGCGCATGCACTCCCGGCACCGCGAGGGCGAGGGCCCGAACTTCGTTTTCGAAATTCTGTGGAGCGGCCGCGTCCATCACGTCACCGAGCGCTTTCGTGAACATCCGGAAGCCATTAAACGCAATAATCACGCAGGCGAATAACGCCGCCCAATCATCGGCCGATTCCCAACCCTTGCCTCCGGCCAATGCAATACTGATGCCAACGAAAGCTGCGCCAGAAGTGATGGCGTCCGACCAATGATGCATCGCCTCGATGTCGAGGCCGGTGCTCCCCACGGCTTCACCCGCCACTTGCATGCGACGAGAAAATCCTATTTTCGCCACGATGACCCCCGCCAAAATCACCAGCGTCCACCAGGCCGGTCCCTGATGCGGCGTGATGATTTCGCGAATCGCATGCAACGCGACCCAGCCCGCGATGATAAAAACGAACAGCGCCACCGTGAGTCCTGCGAGCGGCTCGGCCTTGCCGTGACCATAGGGGTGGTTGGCGTCGGGCGGGCGCGCGGCGACGCGAAATCCCGCCCAGACTAGCGTCGAGGAAAGAATATCGAGCATCGATTCCGCGGCATCGGCCACCAGCGCATAGGTGTGCCCAAATATTCCCCCGGCCAATTTCAGCGCCGCCAGCAAAGCGTTCAAGCCGATGCCGCGAAGAATCAGCCGCGCACTTTCGTTGGCGCGCCGGGAAACTGCCGTCTGGGCATCGTGTTGGTTCATCGCTTCGAATCGAATACGCCCGTGCCACTTTACGCGGCCACGGTTGCGCCCAAGGCGAGCGCCGCCAATAAATTCCTGCGGGCACCGGAGGCGTGAGATGAAGCCATCGGGCGACGGTGGGCCTCCGACCGCCGGCACTCAAGCTTCCGTATGGTAAAATCCCCGAGGTCTTGCCTGTTGACCACCGACCGTCCGCCGGCTATCCGAAATAGCACACCAGTATGTCCGACACTGCTTCACCTGTTGCCGCCGATCCCGTAAAACAATTCTCGGTGTTCATCCCGAACAAGGTCGGACAGCTCTTCGACCTCACCGTGCTGCTCGCCAAGCACAATGTCCACGTGATGGCCATGACCACGCTCGACACGACGGATTGTGCGATCGACCGCCTGATCGTCGATGACCCCGATGCTGCCCGCAAGCTGATGACCACCAATAAATTTTCGTTCACCGAATGCGACGTGATCGCGGTGGAAATCACCAATGAATCGCAATTGAAGGAAGTACTCAACGCGCTCTTCACGGTGGAAATCAACATCCACTATCTTTACGCGTTTCTGATGCGCCCCGATGGAAAATCGGCTCTCGCCTTGAATGTCGAGGACATCGATCTGGCGACGAGCGCGCTGAATACCCGAGGCTTCAAAGTTCTCACGCAGCGCGACATTGCACGGTAATCGGCGGTTGCCGAACAAAACTAGGCGGCGCGGGTCGCTTGGTGTTAGGCCTTAAACCTTGCGCCTTCTTCCCTTGTCGCGTGCCACCGGCACGCGACCTCAGCCCTTTGTTTCTGCCTGACGGTCGCCGTCGAGGAGATACAAGCCCGTCAAATAACCATTGTCGTACATTTCGCCGACATGGAGCTTTCCCTCAAACGTGATCGGAATATCCATCAGCGGTTTTACCCCGGAGCCGACCATCTTCACGACAATCCATTCATTTATTTTCGGCATGACCCCGTAGCAGCACAGCATCGGATCTTTCACCAAAAGAAATTCCTTTACCAACCCGCCATCCATTTTAACGGGAAGCATGAATCCAGTGACCGCCACCTTTTGCTGGTCCAGCGCCTTGATCTTGGCGGGGATCTGATTCGCTCCCGACGGCGGCGGCGCTTCCGGCTTTGCGGGGTCGGCGTCGGGCGGAGTAAAAGTGTAGGAAGCGAGCCGGTCGAAACCCACCCTTTCGTAGCCGTCAATTTTCGCCGAATCCGCCCCGTGGAGTGCAATCGCACCGCCCCCGGCCGCCACTAGCAAAAATTGAACGAAGCGCTTCATGGCGCAGAGTCTATCCAGCCGTCCCCAGCCGTCAAAGAATTTGAGGACGCTGCATCACGCCAAAAAAAACCTTTGCTGAAACCGTTCACGGGCGTCGGTGGTCAAAGGGAATTGACTGGCTTCGGTCCGCCTCGCTTGACAGCGTCGCGCTCTTCTTAGCCGTATCCATGCAGTAGAAGCGATATTTTAAGGTGATTTTCTCTGTG
>JBEPTW010000016.1:0-37093 GCA_041691855.1 Verrucomicrobiota bacterium
CCGCCGCTTGTTGTTGTGTGTGGTGGTGGGGGTGTGGGTGGTTCGTTTCCCGTTCTTTTTTTCTGGTTGGTGACACGTCACCGCACTCCTCAGGCTCAGAGGCGAACGCCCCAACGCAGGCAAACAATGCTGTTACCCCAGAACCTATTTCCATGAATCCTTCGAGCTCCTCCACGAATCCACACCGTCGCTCCGCCCTCGCCACGCAAATCCGCACGACAATCAAGGAACTATCGGGCATCACCATCGACAGCGACAGCACCTCCTTCATGGAGCTCGGCTTCGATTCGCTATTCCTCACGCAAGCCAGCCAGGCATTCCAGGGAAATTTCGGCGTGAAAATTACGTTCCGCCAAATGCTGAGCGAACTGAATACCGTCGAAACACTCGCGGAATACTTGGATCAGAATCTTCCGGCAGAGACGTCCGTTGACACTGCTGCCACCGTCCAGGCTACCACCGTTCCGGTCGCCGCAGCGTCCCTCCCTGTCACCGGTGGCTCGCCATTAGAGATGCTTCTCGCGAACCAGATGCAGCTGATGCAGGCGGTGCTCGCCCAGCAACAAATGAAACCAACCGCCGCGCCCGCGCCTGCCGCAGCTTCGCGCGACACGCTGTCCGTCGTCAAATGGCCGAACGCCACTCCACCGTCATCCCATGCCGCCGCCGGACCCGGCCAGCAGTTCAAACGCTTCGGCCCCTATAAGCCGGTGGAGAAAGGCGAAAAGGGCGGACTCACCGACCGCCAGCAGAAGGCGCTCGATGCCTTGATCGTTCGCACGGTCGCGAAAACCGGAAAGTCGAAAACCTTCACGACGGAAAACCGCCGGCATTTTGCCGATCCCCGTGCCGTTTCGGGTTTCAAGTCGAACTGGAAGGAAATGATCTATCCGATCGTGACCGCGCGATCAAAAGGTTCCAAGGTGTGGGATCTCGACGGTCAGGAGTACATCGACATCACGATGGGCTTCGGCACGTATTTCTTCGGGCACTCGCCCGACTGGATCACCGAGGCGGTGAAACGGCAGCTCGACACGGGGATCGAAATCGGACCACAAACCGCGATCGCAGGCGAAGTCGCCAAACTCATATGTGAGTTCACCGGCATGGACCGCGCGGCCTTCTGCAACACCGGTTCCGAAGCGGTGATGGCGGCGATGCGTCTCGCGCGGACGGTCACCGGTCGCAAACGCATCGTGTATTTTACCGGCGACTACCACGGCATGTTCGAAGAGGTGCTCGTGCGCGGAGCCTGGATCGACGGCACCTATCGCAGTCAGCCGATCGCGCCCGGCATGCCAGCCAACCTTTCGGAAAACATCCTCGTGCTCGAATACGGTGCGCCCGAATCGCTCGAGATCATCAAACGGCACGCGAACGAAATTGCTGCCGTGATGCTTGAGCCCGTGCAAAGCCGGCATCCCGAACTGGTGCCGAAGGAATTCATGCACGAACTGCGCGCGATCACTGCGCGCACGGATATCGCACTGATCTTCGACGAAGTCGTCACGGGGTTCCGCTGCCATCCCGGCGGAGCCCAGGCGTATTTCGGCATCAAGGCCGACATGGCCACGTATGGAAAAGTTGTCGGCGGCGGCATGCCGATCGGCGTGCTCGCCGGTTCGACGAAATACATGGACGCGCTCGACGGCGGCCAGTGGAATTACGGGGACGATTCCTTTCCCGAGGTCGGCATGACTTTCTTCGCCGGCACGTTTGTGCGCCATCCGCTGGCGATGGCGGCGGCGGCGGCCGTGTTGAAGCGACTGAAACAGGACGGACCCCGCCTGCAGCAAACCCTCGCGGAGCGGCTCGGTCGCATGTGCCGGGTCTTGAACGACTATCTCGAACGCATCCAGGTGCCGGTGCGCGTCCCGCATTTCAGCGCGGTGGCGATGATCGACTATCCGCCCGACATCAAGTACGGCAGCCTGCTGTGGTTCTTTCTGCGCGAAAAAGGCCTGCACGTCTGGGAGGGCCGTCCGTGTGTCTTTACCCTCGCACATACCGACGAGGATTTCGACCGGATCATTTATATTTTCAAGGATGCGATCGCCGACATGCAGGAAGGTGGCTTTCTGCCCATCGGTACGGGCGGAATCGAACGCCCCGTTCCGCTCGGACCGGGCCCGGGTGAATTTCCCCGCATCGATGTCGGGCCGATGACCGAGGCGCAGAAAGAAATATTCTTCTCCGTGCAAATGGGCGACGAAGCTAATTGCGCCTATAACGAAGCGAGCATCGTGCATTTCGATGGCTCATTGAATACGGCGGTACTCGAGCGCTCGTTCCTCCAGCTCATCGAGCGGCATCCGGCACTCCGCAGCACATTCTCCGCCGACGGGGATCGTCAATTATTCCACGACGCGCCGGCGAACTACGCCATTCCGCTGGAAGACCTGAGCGGTCTGGCCGAATCCGGTCAAAAACAGAAGTTCGATGAAATGCAGCGGGCGGAAACGAACACGGCCTTCAATCTGAACGAAGGGCCCCTGCTCCGGATGAAGCTGGTCCGTTTCGCACCGAAGCGTCATGCCTTGATCTTCACCGCCCATCACATGGTGAGTGACGGCTGGTCGTTTGGCATGATTTTCCAGGAGCTATGCGCGATCTACAATTCGCTCAGCGCTGATCGAATCCCCCTGCTGCCGCCCGCAATGTCATTTGCCGACTATGCCCGACGGCTGGAAGCGGAGAAATCCACCGCTGGCTTTGGCGAGGCCGTGGACTACTGGCTGGCGCAATTCAAGGACGGTGCACCGGTCCTCGAGCTGCCCACCGATCGTCCGCGTCCACCGGTCAAGACGTATGCGGCGGCGATGGAGTCACGTAAAATGTCCGGCGAGAGATTTGCGCGGCTCAAAAAAGCCACGCCGCAACTCGGCGGTACACTGTTTACGACGCTGCTGGGCGCGTTTGCGACTTTCATGCACCGGCTCACTGGCCAGGAAGATGTGGTCATCGGCATTCCTGCCGCTGGCCAGACCATGATCGGTTGCAGCGAACTCGTCGGGCATTGCCTGAATTTTCTGCCGCTGCGGCTGAAACCCGTAGGAACCACGGCGTTCATCCCCTTTGCCAAGAGCGTGCAGAAAAGCGTCCTCGATGCCTACGATCACCAACAGATGACGTACGGCACCATGGTGCAGAAGTTGAAACTACCGCGTGATACCAGCCGCCTGCCGTTGGTCTCGGTGATGTTCAACATCGATAAATCCGGTTTGGACCTGCTGAAGTTCCAAGACCTCGAATTTCACGTCGAGGCGAACCCGAAGCAATTCACGAATTTCGAATTGTTCTTCAATCTCGTGCAGGAAGAGCACTCCCTCAATGTGGAGTGTGAATTCAATACCGATCTCTTCGATCGTGAGACGATCCGGAACTGGCTGGAAGCGTTCGAGACGCTGGTGGAAGGCATCATCGCAAGCGGACAAACGACGCTCGATCAATTGTCGCTGGTCGATCCCGCCGCACCCGCAGTGGGGAACCGACTGAACGGCCCCGTACGCGACTTTCCGCGCCAACAAAGTATGCAGGGCCTGTTCATTGAGCAGGTGGCCTGTACACCCGCAAAAATGGCGGTTCGCTGCGGCCATCGCACCTTGACCTATGCCGAGCTCAACCAGACATCGGATCTGCTCGCTACGCATCTGCGTTCGCTGGGAGCCAAGCCCGGCGCGTTGGTCGGGTTGTTCGTGGAACGCTCGGTCGAAATGGTCGTGGGCCTGCTGGGCATCTTAAAATCCGGCGCGGCTTATGTGCCGATGGACCCGGCCTTCCCGGCCGAGCGCCTGACCGCGATGATCGAAGACGCCGCGATGCCGATCATCGTTACCCAATCCACGCTCGCAAACACCCTCGCCACTAACC
This sequence comes from Verrucomicrobiota bacterium, assembly GCA_041691855.1. Classification (GTDB taxonomy): domain Bacteria; phylum Verrucomicrobiota; class Verrucomicrobiia; order Opitutales; family Opitutaceae; genus Lacunisphaera. The sequence continues at coordinate 3,871 of JBEPTW010000016.1, forward strand.
CGGCGAAGGTCGTGTTGATTGACCAACCCTTGTCGCCCGTTGCGGCAGCAACAAGCAATGGGATTGCGGTTTCGGGAGGGGAAGATCCTGCCTACGTTATTTTCACCTCGGGCTCGACTGGCCGGCCAAAGGGCGTGCAGATTCCGCACCGTGCCGTCGTAAATTTTCTCGCTTCAATGCGACGCGAACCCGGCATCGTTGCCGATGATGTCATGGTTTCGGTGACGACGTTGTCATTCGATATTGCCGGGCTCGAATTGTACCTGCCGCTGACCAGCGGCGCGACGGTGGTGATTGCCACCCGTGATACCACCACCGACGGAAATTTGCTGCAGAAGGAATTGCAGGCGGTCGGCGCCACGATCATGCAGGCGACGCCCATCACGTGGCGCCTCCTGCTCGAAGCCGGCTGGAAGGGAAATGCGAAATTCAAAATCCTGATCGGCGGGGAAGCGGTGCCGCGGGAACTGGTGAACCAACTGGTTCCTCTGTGCGGCTCGATCTGGAACATGTATGGTCCGACCGAAACGACCATCTGGTCGACGACCACCCGGCTCGCCGCGACGGAAGGACCGGTTTTGATCGGCCGTCCGATCGACAATACGCAAACCTATATTGTCAACGGACAGATGCGACTGCAACCCGTCGGCATTCCCGGCGAACTGTTGATCGCCGGCGACGGCGTGGCCACGGGCTATCTCAACCGTCCCGAACTCACGGCCGAGAAATTCATTGCCGATCCATTCAATGCAAAAGCCGGGGCCCGGGCTTATCGCACCGGCGACCTCGCCCGCTGGCGTACGGACGGCACCATCGAGTGCCTCGGGCGACTCGATTTCCAAGTCAAAATCCGCGGCTTCCGTATCGAGCTCGGCGAGATCGAGGCTGTCCTCGAACAACATCCTGCCGTGGCCCAGGCGGTCGTTACTGCCCGCGAAGACGGCGGCACCAAGCGACTGGTTGGTTATGTGGTGCCACGTGCGACCAGCACTCCGGCCGACGCGACCGCACATTGGCGCGAACAGTGGGAAATGATTTTCTCCCAAGCCATCAAGGACACCGGTGGCAAAAACACCGCGAGTATCGATGCTGTCATCACCGGCTGGACCGGCATCAAGGACGCCGCCGGCCAAGTCAGCGAATGGATCGACACCACGGTGCAGCGCATTGCTTCGCTTTCTCCGCATCGCGTGCTCGAAATCGGCTGCGGCACCGGCCAGTTGCTCAACCGACTGGCCCCGGCCAGCGAAACCTACTGGGCGTCAGACATCGCCGCCCCCGCGATCGAAGCGTTGAAAGCAAAAAACACCGTGCCCCAAGTTAAACTCTTCGTGCGCGGGGCGGAAGATTTCACTGGATTTGGCAGCATGGCGTTCGACACGGTGATCATCAACTCGGTCGCCCAGTATTTCCCGTCGGCGGAATACCTCGTTCGCGTGGTCGAAGGCGCAGTCGCCACCACCAGCAATGGCGGCCGGATTTTTCTGGGCGACATCCAAGGCTATTCGCTGTTGGAAACCTTCCACACCACCGCCCAACTCGAGCGTGCCCCGGTGGGTGGGATGGTTGAAGAGCTCCGCGAACGCGTGAGTCAGCGCCTGCACCAGGAAAATGAATTGTCCGTCGACCCCGCCTTTTTCGAAGTACTCGCCACCCGCATCCCGCGGATAGCCCAAGTCGAAATCCTGCTGCGCCGGGGAAAGATCGTAAATGAAACGACCCAATTCCACTACGATGTCATCCTTCACGTTGGCCCAGCCCGCACGACGGTATCGCCTGCAACCTGGCTCGATTGGAGCCGCGATGCAGGCAGCGACGCCGGCCTCCGTAAATTGCTGGCACAAAAACCACACGTACTCGCGCTACGTGCGATCCCGAATGCGCGACTACTACCGGCAATCGCCCTGCGCGACGCCGTGCGCCTGACGGCCGGTTCAACCCCGTTGAGCGCGCTGAAACCCATCCTCCCCATCGAAGGCGTGGATTCCGAGAGCCTGTATGCGCTCGCGTCGGAACTCGGCTATCGTGCGAGCTTGCGCTGGGAAGGCGCGGGAACTTCCGGAACGATGGCCGGGGTCTTCGTTCGCAACGATCAGGAAGGCATCGCCGCATTTCCATCGACCATTTCCCCAAGCACGGAACTTGCCCAGCTAGCGAACACGCCGATAACCGTTGCGAGTGGCGATGGCCTCGCCGGAGAACTTCGCACCCACTTGAGTTCACGTCTGCCCGACTACATGGTGCCGACGACGTTCATGGTGATGTCGACCTTGCCGCTTACGCCTAATGGCAAGGTGGATCGCAAGGCACTCCCCGCGCCGACGCAAAGGGTGGTGGCCGACAAGAAGGAGGCCATCGCGCCGCGCAATGAGGCCGAGCGCAAGCTTGCAGGGATCTGGATTGAAGTGCTGGGTATCCCGGAAGTGAGCGTGGACGACGACTTCTTTGAGCTTGGTGGCGATTCGCTGTTGAGTTTCCGCATCACCAATCGTGCGAACCAAGCCGGCCTGCCTTTGACTCCGCGCCACTTTTTCCAGCACCGCACGATTAGCGCGATCGTACAGTCGCTCGGGCCTACGAATGGTGCGCAGGAAAAGCCGGCTGAGATCCGCTCGACCATCACCCGCGCGGCCCGAGATCAATTCCGCCGGCCAGCTCCGACGAAGCAGGGCTGATCGGTTTGCGAGACCGCATCGAACCAAACCTGATTTTTTAACCGCTGATGGTTTCGTGGAAAGCAGCCGCGAAACCTACAATGTCTCCTCCGACTGATCGTCTCCGGGTGGGACGGAGTGCGGTGACACGTCACCGCTTTCAAAGCGGCGACGTGTCGCCGCACTCCACAATTCTGCGCGCTATCCGTGCCGAGACTCTCCAGCCTGCGATTAGCAGGCACCCATGAACCCCGTCACGACGATGATCTTGCCCCGCCGAAGCCTTGCGCGAAGGAGGGTCAGTCGGCGTACAGTTCGTAGAATTCATCGTAATGAATTCATCAGCGGTTCAAACCTCCGGTCCGGTTCGATCCCCGCGTTTTTAACCGCTGAAGGTTTCGGGAAAAGCAGACGCGAAACCGACAATGTCCCCTTCGACTGATCGTCTCCGGGTGAGACGGAGTGCGGTGACACGTCACCGCTTTCAAAGCGGCGACGTGTCGCCGCACTCCACAAATATTTCCGCCTGTTCAATGCCCTCCTTTGTGATCTTTGCTTCCTTGGTGTAAAACCTCGCTGATGCAGCGCGAGACCCTAACGCCAAAAATACTTCCCAAACGCGTGGGGCCGCTCATCTTTTAGTCACCCGGTCAACGAGTCCCATGCCATTCCCCCTCGCCCACCCTGCAGCGGTTCTCCCGCTCCGTCGCTTTTGTCCGCGTTATCTAAGTTTCAGCGCATTGTTGATCAGCTCCATCGTTCCGGATCTGGCCTATGTGATTGATGACCTGAATCGTTTTTCAAAAACCGTTTATTGGCTATTCGGGCCTGCAGCCCAGAACTGGGTGTATGTTCGTGAGGACTGGGAATGGAGTACTTTTTCGCACACGATACTCGGCGGCGCACTATTTTGCCTCCCTTTGGGCGCGTTGCTGCTGTTCATATTTTTTCGGATACGCGCGCCACTGGCGGCCAAGCTCCCCCAGCCCCATCGGAGCGCGCTACTTCCTCTGTGCGGGCCACGTAGGGAATCAGTAGCGGTCTGCATTGCCTCTCTGGTAATCGGAATAACACTGCACTTGATCTGGGACAGTTTTACTCATGACAACGGTTGGTTTCTGCAAGAGTCGGGTTATCTGCGCGGCGTGGCTTTTACGGTCGGCGGCCATACGGTTCATCGTCTCCTGTTATTGTGGCTCGTCAGCTCGGTCGGCGGAATACTGGCCTTGGTGGCCGCGTACATGATCCTTCTCAGGCAGCAAAAACTACCTTTATGGAATTTCTGCCGGTCGGAAGGCCGATTTTACACCTTCTGGTTGATCGTGCTCAGCCTTCCCCTGCTGGCCGCCGTGCCGATTACGGTCCATTTTGTGCATACTGAATCCTCGTGGGACCATGCCTCGTTCATCGTTCATGTTTTCAGCGAATACTACCTCATTATTCTCGGGCTTCTCCTGATTGGGATTGGCAGTCATCTCAGACCGAAAAACTAGCCGAAAGTCTGACGGATTTATTTCGGTTTTTCAGGCCGCAAAGCTTGAAAAGGGTATCGAAAGAAGATTGCATTCCCAAGTGCACTTCCAAGGCGAATGCATGTAATAACCCAGCCGCGACCTTAATCGAAAAACCGCCTTGGAATTCCCGATTCCGATCATTCTCTCATCTGAAAACCTCAGGAGCGTCCCATGAACACCACTACCGTGCCAGCCAAGGAAGTAACCGCCGCCTCATCGCGAATCTTCACCTCGGACAAAGCGGAATTCCAGCAGAACTATAACAAAAACCCGTTTCAGTTTTCCCATACACTGGATAAGAATCCGCTCTTTGAGCTCCCGCGCCTGCAAACGCTGGCCAATCGAATTTTGGACGAACACCGTGAGACCAAGGGAGTTCTCTGGCAAAATCACGATGCACCCGTGAACGCAAAATGGAGTGATGTCCCAAAAAAAATGCAAATGGACAAGCTCGGTGACGCCATCGCGAACCTCGATAAATCCGGTTCCTGGGTGCTGCTCTACAGTGTACAATCCGACCCCGAATATAACGCTTTGCTCAGCCAGATCATCGATGAATTGGAGGATACGGTCGGGGCGTTCAAGCAGGATATCTCAATCAAGGATGCCTATATTTTCCTAGCCTCGCCACAATCGGTCACCCCGTATCATATCGATCACGAAACCACGTTTCTCTTTCAGGTTCATGGCAACCGTACCGCAAATATTTGGGACCGCAGCATCGTTCCGGAGAATGAGCTGGAAAACTATTACATGGGCTATCTCAGCGCGGCGAAATACAAGGAGGAAAACCTGCCGAAAGCGCATACCTACGCTTTGAATGCCGGCACGGGAGTCCATCATCCCTCCTGCGCCCCCCACGCTTTCAAAAACGGCAACAGTTACTCCGTCGCCTTGGGCGTCCATTTCTGCCTGAACCCATTGGATATTACCTCCCGGGTCTATCAGATGAACGGACTACTTCGCCGGGTGGGACTAAAGCCGACACCGCCGGGCAAATCCCAATGGCGGGACAAAGCAAAGATCCGGTCGCTCGGTCTATTCTCGAAGCGCAACCCAAAGACCAAGATGGAAATACTCCGGTCAGGGATCCACCGGCTTTCGGCGCCAGCAATCTGGGCGAACAACCTCAAGAAAAAGATCAAGGCGAAGAAGGAAACAACCTGATCTCCCAATAATTCGGCCCGAGCCTTGCTGGGAACCAAACGGTGGATTCAACAATTGCTGAGAAAAATAAGGCTGCTTCGGAAAGTGAGGTTTACGCCTTTCCCACCACGGTAGGACAAAAGCGTTTTTGGGCGCTCAACAACCTCGCGCCGGGAAACCCGGCGCTGAACATGCCGCTGGCCGCTCGGCTGCAAGGCAAGCTGGACCGCACAAAATTCCAAGCGGCGTTGGATGAAGTGATCCGCCGGCATGAGATTTTGCGCAGCTCGTTTCAAGCGGAAGGCGAAGACGTCATCCAGCTCGTTCATCCCCACTCCCACCGTGCGATCCATTGGATCGAACGTCCCAGCTCAACGGCAGAGGCCGTGACAGCAGCCACGCGCGAACTCATGCAGGCTGAAGCCTTGAAAACGCTCGATCTGGCGCAGCACTCCCAACTGCGCACGGTGGTCGCCAGCTTTGCGGACGAAGAACACCTGCTGATGCTCACCATGCATCACATCGTCTGCGATGGCTGGTCAAACGGCGTGCTGCTACGGGAGATCGCCACCGGCTATTCGCGGCTTTTCGAGCAAAATCCAGTGGCGGTTGACGAGTTGCCGTTGCAGTACGGCGATTACGCGGTGTGGCAAAAAGGCTGGCTGCAAGGCAGTGAAGCAAAAGCACAGGTCGAGTACTGGCGCGCCCACCTCGGTGAGGAGCTGCCCGTACTTAATCTGCCGACCGACCGGCCACGGCATGCGCGGCCGACGTTCAATGGTCACATTCACACCCTGCTGCTTCCGCAGGAAATTGCCGACGGTATCCGCATCCTCTGCCAGCGCGAACGAGTGACACCGTTCATGTTGCATCTTTCGGCTTACGTTTTGCTGCTTTACCGGTATGCAGATCGAAGGGAATTCGTCATTGGATCCCCCGCCGCCAACCGCAACCAAACCGAACTGGAGAGTTTGATCGGTCTCTTTGCGAACCCGCTGCTTTTTCGTTTCAAGATCGATCCGGCAATATCCTTTCGCCAGTTGCTCGAACAAGTCCGCGACCTGTCACTCGCCAATTTTGCCCGGCAAGAATATCCCTTTGAGCTCATCGGCGAAGACCTGCGGGGCGAAAGGTCCCACCGCGGAGTGCCCTGGCTCCAGGCGTACTTTATTTTCCAGAAGGCCTTCATGCAGCCCCAGGAGATGCCCGGCCTTCACCTGACTCCCCTCCGGTCCGCCAGCGCCGGCGCGATGTTTGAATGGATGCTCGGAGTGCTCGAGCGCAACGAGGGCGTGCGGCTGCAACTCGAGTACAATACGGACCTCTTCGACGTCGCCACCGTCGATCGCGCGTTGCAGCATTTGCAGGCCATCATGGCCGCAGCGATCAATGATCCCAATTTCATCATTGGCGATCTTGACCTGAACGCGTCGGAACCGGCGGGGTTTGCCGCGCCAACTCTTTCGATGGGATCGGCGCCAATTTCACTCCTCGCACGCGTCGCTACCGCGTTCAGCGCCAACGCCCAAGCCACCGTCCTGATCGCGCAAAATGTCCGCTTGACGCTGACGGAACTGCAGCATCACACCGAAAGCTTGTGCAGTCTTCTCCCGAAAGCACTGCCGGGAAAAAACCTCCGCATCGCGCTTTCCACGGAAGATACCGTGCTGGCCCTGACGGGAAGTCTCGCCATCTGCGAAGCCGGCCACACGGCGGTTTTGTTGCCCGTCGTCCTGATCGCAGGAAATTTCGACGCCATTCTTTCCGGAACGATTTCAAAACCAGGCTTCAGCTCAATCCTGCGAACGGCCGAGTTGGCCGGCGAGGAACCGGGACTGGTGTTGCAAAACGATTTTTCTTCCGACCGGACGGGACGTTTCCTCCCGGTGACAACGCTTTGCGATCATGCGAAAGCAGTCGCGACTCGCCTGAAAATACGACCATCGGATCGCGTCCTGGTTACCGCTCAATTTCACACCTTACTCGGGTGGGAGGAGCTGCTCGCCAGTTGGTTGAGCGGTGCGACGGCCGTAATCGATGCCGACTGCGACCGCGCCCCATCTTGCGGTGTATCCGTATTGCTACTCCCGTCCGCTTGGTGGGAGGAAATGCTTCGGCGCAATGGCAGTCCGTGGCCCGAAATTTGTGCAAGAGCCCGATTGATCGCCCTTGACCGCGATCCGGTTGCACCCGCGGCACTGAAGGCCGTAGTCGGCCGAAAAGCCCGGGTCGTGCAACGCTTTCAACCCCAAGCGATCGGTTGCACGGTCGCCTTTCAAACCCTGCGTCCGTCGACGGGAAATGACGCCGCAGCCAATGTACAAGCTCCAGCCATATGGATCGACGGTTGGACGGGACAAACCGTGGATTCGCGCGGGATCGTCACACCGCGTCCCATACCCGGTCACATGAAAGTGGAGTCAGCTTATCGCGGATTTTCCCCGTCGACCACTTCCCCCGATTGGGTAAGGGAAAGAAACGACGGTTCACTGGAATGGATTAGCCAAGGGAGAGCGGAGGGCGACGCTTTCGGATACGACTTGGAATCAAAGGAAATCACCGACATCGCCGCGCAACACCCGTCCATTTGGAGCTCTTGCGTCGTCCGCAGAACAGAAAACTCAACGGTGAATTGGGTACTGCATGTCGTCGCGATCGTTGATGCCGGCGTATCCGCGGAGGGGTTGACCTCGTTCCTCGCCGAGCGGCTTCCGAGCTACATGGTCCCGATCGCTATCGTAGTGCATGCGCGAATGCCGCTCACTGCGTCAGGCAAAATCGACTATGACATCCTGCGCGAACCCCGATGGATGAACGCAAAGCCCTCCACCTTGCAGGATGGTGCCCCGGGCACCGCAGAATCCGAATCGGCCAGAGACGAAATCGAGACCAAACTTGCTGCACTGCTTGCCGAGATGCTCCACCTGCAAAGGGTGGATGTTCGACGGAGTTTCTTCGATCTTGGCGGCCACTCGCTGCTCGGCGTAAAGCTCTTCGCCCGCATCGAGAAGGAGTTCCACAAAAGACTACCCCTGGCGACGCTGCTGACCGCGTCCAGTGTACGTGCGCTCGCACAGCGTCTGCAGGACAAACATTCCAACACAGGATCATGGTCCTGCCTGGTACCGATCCAAGACCAAGGAACCGGGCCGATTTTTTTCTGTGTGCATGGCGCCGGAGGCAATGTGCTGTTGTACCGCGAGCTAGCCCGGCATATGGCACCGGGGGTCCGTTTTTATGGCCTGCAGGCCCAGGGCCTCGACGGTCGCAGCCCAAGCCAGACCAAAATAGAGGACATGGCGGAGCTGTATCTGCGGGAAATTCTAGCCGTCCAGCCCCAAGGACCGTATTTCATCGGCGGATACTGCATGGGCGGCAACATCGCCTACGAGATTGCCCAGCTGCTCGGACGGCAAGGCAAGGCCGTGGGGTTGGTGGCAATGCTCGACACGTTTAATCTCCGCCAATCGCGCTATTCCAGCAGCGCCCTGGCCCGGTTCCGGATCTGGCTGCAAAAAAGCGGGTTTCATCTCAACACCCTGGCCCATCTCTCGATGGCGGAGCGCAAGGTGTATGTTGCCGAGAAATTGCGCATGGCCACGGAACTTTTACAGGGCAAGTGCCGGGCGTGGTTCAGCCGCCAGCCGACACCGAGCGAAGCGGAGGAAGCCGGCGGCCGCATCGTGACGTTTGTGCAGAAGGCGAACCACATCGCGCTGACCCGGCACGATCCGCAGCCCTTTTCAGGTAACGTTGCGCTGTTTCGTCCCCGCAAAAACTACTATACCTTCCGCGATCCCAAGATGGGCTGGGGGGATTTAGTCCAAGGCCGGCTTGAATCCATCGTCGTAACCGCGAACCCGCACGCCATGTTGATCGAACCATTCGTCAAGAAACTGGCAGGGGAATTGAGCCAGCGGATGATCGATGTTCCAACAGCAGACGAAAGCGCAACACTGAACCGATCATGATGGGCCTGCACCATTTAATCGAAGCCAGAGCGTTTCATTCTCCATCAGCGGTGGCAGTGGTGTTCAATGGCGCACAATTGACTTACCGTCAGCTGAATGCCCGGGCCGATCTGCTGGCTGCCCAGCTGTATGCACTCGGAGTCCGGCCCAATGCCTTGGTCGGACTGTGCACGCAACGCTCGATTGAGTTGGTCATCGGCCTGCTGGGAATTCTCAAAGCCGGCGGCGCCTATGTGCCGATCGATCCCACTTATCCGAAGGAGCGGATCGAATTCATGTTGGAAGATGCGGGCCTGCTGGCTCTCGTGACGGAACGCTCGCTGCTCCGCGACCTGCCCAAAACCAACGCCAGAATGGTCCTGCTGGACGAGCCGATGGCGGGAGGCCTGCCCGTACCGCCGCGAAACGATTTCTCGCCGGAGAATCTCGCTTACGTCATCTACACCTCGGGTTCCACGGGCAAACCCAAGGGGGTTCAAATCGAACACCGGGCGGTGGTAAATTTCCTCGATTCCATGCGGCGAACGCCGGGCTTGCAAGCGGACGACGCGGTGCTCGCGTTGACCACGCTCTCTTTCGACATCGCCGTGCTGGAAATTTTCCTACCCCTGAGCGTAGGCGCGCGGGTGGTGATCGGCACTTGGGAAACGGCCGTGGACGGCGAAGCCATCATGGCTGAACTCAACCGTCATGGCATCACCCTGCTGCAGGCCACCCCGACCACCTGGCGGCTGTTACTGGCCTCCGGTTGGAAAGGCAGCGCCGAACTCAAGGCCCTTTGCGGCGGCGAGCCGATGCCCGTCGACCTCGCACGCGAACTAGTCCCGCGCTGCGCCGAATTGTGGAACATGTACGGCCCAACTGAAACCACCGTGTGGTCAACCTGCGCCCGGATTCATCGGGCGGACCAGATAAATATCGGCCGGCCAATCGCCAACACCGATACGCTCATTCTCACGCCGGACTTGAAACCGGTGGCAACGGGCGAGGCGGGCGAGTTGTTCATTGGCGGCGACGGTCTCGCCCGCGGTTATCATCAACGCCCTGCACTCACGGCGGAAAGATTCATTCCCCACCCCTTCGACCCCGGCCGCCGTTTATACCGGACCGGAGACCTGGCTCGATTTAATCCGCAGGGAGAAATCGACTGCCTAGGTCGGCTTGACCTGCAAATCAAAATCCGCGGCCATCGCATCGAACTGGGCGAAATCGAAAGCGTCCTTGCCGGTTATCCAGGCCTGCAACAGGCCATCGTCTCGGCCTGCGATGATGCCGACGGAGACAAACGCCTGGTCGCTTATTTTACCGCGGTCGAGGAAGGTCCGATTTCCCTGACGAAATTGCGCGAGCACGCACGCGGGCGATTGCCGGATTACATGCTGCCGGCAGCTTTCGTCCGCCTGGAAAAAATTCCGCTCACCCCCAACGGGAAAGTTGATCGTAAATCCCTGCCGGTCCCGGGCGAGCAAGACATTGTCACGGACGGTCGCAGCCATCCCCCGGCCACGCCGGCCGAGGAACGACTGGCGGCCATCTGGCGCAAGGTCCTTGGACTTTCCTCGATTGGCCGGCACGATAAATTCTTCGACCTCGGCGGCACTTCACTGCTCGCCGTGAAAGTTTTCGCCGAAATCGAGAAACAATTTGGCCGGCACCTGCCACTGGCGTCACTCTTCAATGCCCCCACCATCACCGATCTCGCCAAAGTCATTGAGCAGGCGGAACCCGAGGGCACCCGTTGGTCTTCACTCGTGCCGATCCAGCCAACGGGAACAAAGCCACGATTCTTCTGTGTGCATGGTGCGGGCGGTAATATAATCCTTTATTTCGCGCTGGCGCAGCGGCTCGGCCCGGATTTCCCCTTCTACGGATTGCATTCACAAGGGTTGGACGGGAAGACCGCACCGCTCCAAACTGTCGAAGCGATGGCAGCGCATTACATCGGAGAAATTCAACGGGTGCAGCCTCACGGGCCATATTGCCTCGGCGGCTATTGCCTCGGCGGTACGATTGCGTTGGAGATGGCCCAACAACTTACTGCTCAAGGAGAGAAAGTCGCGTTGGTCGCGCTGTTCGACACCTATAATTTCAGGCGCACGGTCTCAACCAGCCATCTGCAGGATCTGGTCCAGCGATTGTGGTTCCACTTGGGAAATTTTGCCCGTTTGAGTCCGGGGCTGATGAGAAATTACCTGCGGGAAAAGGTCCGCGTCGCCCGCGATGGCGAACTCGCGAATGTTCTCCGCTCCCGCAACAAGCGTCCGCCAAACGAGGACCGTACGGTTGGGCGCTCCGCACTGCGTACGATTCAAGAAACCAATGATCAGGCGGCAGAGTATTATCAACCCAAGCCCTATTCCGGCGGTGTCACCCTTTACAGCCCGCGAGTGAATTATGCAAAATTTCCCGATCCCCACATGGGGTGGGACGGAATCGTCCTCGGCGGGATCGAGGTTATTTCCCTACCCATGAATCCCCACGCGATGCTCATGGAACCGACCGTGAAACACCTCGTAAACGCCCTCGCCGCGTCCATCAACCGCACTACTCGGGACAGCGACTCCAACTTTCCCTTTCCGCGGAATAAAAACAGCTGATGAACGTCGCCGGGTATTTGCCGGAAAGTGCGGTGACGTGTCACCGCTTTCAAAGCTGTCTCATCGTTGTGCCAGTGCCGTTTTGACAAGCTCAAGGCTGGGCTGGTCGAGCCCCGGTCAATCACGTGAAGCACCAGCAGCTGGCTCAGTCACCGCCACTCAAACGATCCGGGTAAATTCCAGCATCAAGCTCTGACGCAGCGTCAAACGCGCGGGGTATTTATATTGGATAATCTCCCCGAGCGATCGCACGCTCAATCCCTCGGCCAACGCCAATCGCTGGATCGATTCGAAGGTGTGCGGAATATAAGTTGAATAGTGCGCGGACACGGACGCGTGTTTTTCCGGATTGACGATATCGCCGAGAAATTTGCCGCCTGTATTCAACCGGCGACGGATAAATGCCAGAAGTACGGCCATGGTCCGCTCATCAAATAAATAGAGGAGCTGAGACACGAAAATAAAATCAAACGAAGCTTCGGCCAGGAAATCGTCGCCAAACTTGGCCGATTGAATCAGCCGGGGATTGTTAGAAACGAGCTTATGTCGAATGACCTGCCGACAAGCGGCGTCGACATTTTCCGCAAGCAGATCGACCCCGGTATATTTTCCTGCGTCCAAATAGCCGATGAAGACGATTCCCCCTTGCAAAGGACCACAGCCCAAATCCAACAGCGAGTGCTCCGGTTTGAGCCCATTGGCGTGGAGTACGTTGAACTGATACTGTTGCAGCTCCTTCCAGAAACCAACCGGCCCAATCATTTTCTCGCACTTATGATCAAAGCTGAGCCCAGGCACAAACGCCCGCAGATCATATAGCCCACGGCGAAATAGTCTGAGTCCACGGTTTATCAGGTAAAGCGGGGACTTTTTAGTTGAGGGGAGAGAGCTCATACGGGGATTTTGAGAGGTGCTATCATTCCAAAAGAAACCAACCGAATCCAGCTATTCCCGTCTAAAATGAAGGCTTGAGGGCGTCCGGTCGCTGCTGGTCAACAGCTTGCTAAATCCCCCCAGATCACACAATACCCGCCTCAATGATTGCCATGAATTTAGAAATAATCCAAGGTGGACGTCATTTCGACACCCCTCTTGCTCCGACCCCGTAATCCCACTTCCCTCAATGGCATTTTCCCAGTTACCCGGTTGTTCGGTGCGCGCAATTTGTTCCAGTGTCCCAGCTCGGATTTTTGACAACCTGACTGAAACCACCGCCTTCGAACCGAGCGAAGTCGACAAAGTGGTGAAGATGGCAGGCGTCCGCAGGCGTCACATCGCGTCGGAGTCGATTTGCAGCAGCGACCTGTGCGTTGCCGCGGCCAAACGCGTCTTGGAACGGTTGGACTGGAAGCCCGAAACGGTGGACGCATTGATTTTTGTGACGCAAAGCCCCGACTACTTGCTGCCTTCGACCTCGTGTCTGGCCCATCGCGACCTCGGCTTGTCGGATCAATGCGCCGCCTATGACGTCGGCTTAGGCTGCTCGGGCTATCCGTATGCGCTGTGGCAGGCGTCAATGATGCTTTCGTCGGGCGGTTTGAAACGCGTACTCGTGTTGCACGGCGAAACTCCCAGTCGTTTCTCGGACAATTCGGATCGCGCCGTCGCACTGCTTTTTGGCGACGCCGGTTCGGCAACGGCTCTCGAATTCGATCCCGCCGCCGCCACCCGCGCTCCGTGGTCATTCGGGCTGCATACCGACGGCACCGGCTGGCGTGATTTGATTATTGAGGGCGGCGGCTTCCGTGATCGCACTCCGGAAGATCCACGCAAGTTGCGGGTGGCAATGAACGGCGCGAACGTGTTTAATTTTACCATCAAACGGGTGCCCTCCTCCGTGGAGGAAATTCTCCAGCGCTCAACCACGCCAAGGGAATCGATCGATTACTTTGTGCTGCACCAATCGAATCTTTTTATCATGAAGCATCTGGCCAAAAAGATGCAAATTCCCGACGCAAAACTTCCGCTGACGATCCAGCGCTTCGGCAGCACCGGCGGCCCGTCCGTGCCTCTCACCATCACGCAGGGAAATCTGAACCGCCCCAGCGATCGTGCCCTCCGCCTGCTGCTGGTCGGCTACGGGGTAGGACTATCATGGGGCACTGCGCTGGTGGATTTGCCGGCGGACGCGATTCTCGACCACGTGGAAGTCGGTGACAACTGAAGCTGCGCGGACGATCCCGACAATTTATCAACTATGAGCCAGCAAGAAGCCCTCAAATGGTTTGCCGATCTTTTCGGCCTCCCGCCTGCCACCATCACGCCCGCCACGACGCGAACCGAAGTCCTCACTTGGGATTCCCTGGGGGTCCTCACGCTGATGGCCGCGCTCGACGAAACGTTCAACATCGTCGCCAACGACGCCGACATGCGCGCGCTGCAAAAAGTGGGAGATGTCCTCGACCTGTTGGGCAAACACGGCAAGCTCACCTGAAACACCGCCATGCGTTTCATCCTTGTCGACGAAATCCTTGAGATGGTGCCCGGCCGCCATATTCGCGCGACGAAGTTTATTTCGCCGGACGAGGATTATTTTCGCGATCATTTCCCCGGATTTCCCGTGGTCCCGGGCGTGCTTCTGACAGAGATGATGGCGCAAACCGCCGGCAAATGCCTCGACGCCGAAAATCCCGTCCGCGGAAAATCGATGCTCGCCAAGATCAACGCTGCCAGCTTCCGCGACTGGGTACGACCCGGGGAGACCGCGCTGATCCATGGCGAAATCCGCACCAGCCGCCCACAATTCGCGACCGCCGACTGCCGGGTTGAAATCGGCGGCCGGCCGGTTTGCTCGGCCGAACTGCTGTTCTCATTCGTGAACATGGAGAAATTTGCGCCCGGCTATCGCGACGAAATTCTCGAGCGATATCTCGCCACGCATCAACCCGACGCCCCGCTTAAATCCCCATGAACGCTTCTTTCTCACTACAGGGAAAACAGGCTCTGGTCACCGGTGGCACCCGTGGGATTGGTCGCGCCATTGCGCTGCAACTAGCCCGCGCAGGGGCCATGGTGCAGGCCAACTACGTCCGGGGCAGCGAAACCGCCGAGAGCCTCCAGCGCGAAGCCGAGGCCGAGGGGCTGCAGATCGAGCTCGTCCGCGCCGATATTACCGGGGAGAAAGGATTGGAGCGTTTGTCGAGTGCGGTCGATGCCACTGGCTCACCGCTTTCGATTCTCGTCCATTGTGCCGCGACCGGTGTGCATCGGCCCATGGACCAGCTCACGCTGCGTGAATACGATTGGACCTTCGCCCTGAACGTGCGGGCCTTTTTTGAAGTCGTGCACCGGCTGCTGCCAAAGTTTTCGCCGGGATCCAGTATCGTGGCCCTGTCGTCCGAAGGCGCCGTGCACGCCGTGCCCAATTACACGCTCGTCGGCGCGTCGAAAGGAGCGCTGGAATCCATGGTGCGGCACTTGGCCGTCGAACTCGCGCCACGGGGCATCCGCGTGAATGCACTGTCCCCCGGCTCGATCGCCACGGACGCATGGAAGGCGATGCCGGATGCGGATCGCCGCCTGGCTGAAGCCGCGCAACGCACGCCGTCGGGCCGCCTGACATCCCTTGCCGAGGTCGCAAATGCGGCGCAGTTCCTTTGTTCGAATGCCGCCTCCGGCATTGCGGGTCACACCCTGGTCGTCGACGGGGGCGCACGCATTCGTTCGTAATTGTCCGGTACGACGGAACACCCCACGCGAATGCTCACCTCAAAACCACGGTTGCCCATCAAGGAAATCCTGCTGGTGGGATTGCTGCCCTCGCCGTTGAAGAAATTCGTGTATCGCCTGCGCGGTTACAAAATTGGCCGCGATGTATCCCTGAGCCTGGGTTGTGTCGTGACCGGCGAAAACGTTTCCATTGGCGACGGAGCGCAAATTGGTTTTTTAAGCATCATCCGCGGTCGCTCAGTTTCAATCGGGCGGCATGTGCAAATCGGCACGATGTCGTTCATCGACGTCCCGTTCATCGAGATTGGCGAGGGTTCGCGAATCAACGAACAGGTCTTCATCGGAGGGCTGCAATTTCCGAATTCGAAATTCACGATGGGGCGCAACTGCCAGATCATGCAGATGAGTTTCATCAATCCCACCCGCTCCATCACCATCGGAGACGATTCCGGCATCGGCGGGCACTCGCTCTTGTTCGGCCATACGTCGTGGTTAAGCAAATTTGAGGGTTATCCGGTGGAATTCGATTCGATCGAAATTGGCCGGAGCGTATCCGTGGCGTGGCGCGTGTTCATTCTTCCCGGCGCAAAAATTGGCGACGGCACCGTGATCGGCGCGAACTCGCTCGTCCGCGGCACGATTCCCGACCGATGTCTGGCGGTCGGTTTCCCCGCCCGGGTCGTAAGTAAATCGCCGGACCTGCCACGAATTGTTTCCGACGAGGAAAAGAAAAAGTATCTGGAAGAGATTGTGTCCGAGATGATCGAATTTTTCCGGGGCTTTGAACTGACTTGCAGCGAAACCAACGGGGATTGGATTGTTTCACAAAAAAAACGAGGCCTGTTCAGCTCCTCCAGTCAGGCGTGGACCCTGCGGATTCTTTCGTCGAACGGCGACGACTTGAACCGGGAAATCAACCGTTCACATGCCGACGTCATCTTAAGCCTGAACGCAATCCCGGAAGAAACGCGACGAACGTTAAACGACGCAAATTGCGTGTGGATCGACATCCAGAACAAAGAACGCTCGGATTTCGGCAACGAACTCGGCGAGGAAGTAGCGATGTATCTCCGTCGCTATGGCGTGCGCCTCCTGCGCGAGCGGCCGGCAGTTTGAAAAGTCTTTTCCCGGGACTGGTGAAACACGATTCGCCAAGCATGAAAGGGAAACGCGTCGTCATCACCGGCGCGACCTCAGGCCTTGGCCGGGCGACGGCCCTCGCTCTGGGAAACCTGGGTGCGGCTCTGATTTTGGTCAGTCGCAACGAAGCCGCAGGTGCCGCGTTGATCGCAAGATTGTCCGCTTCCTCACCCGCTGCTGAATTCGAATTCGTCGCCGCCGACCTTTCGTCGCTTGAACAAGTTCGAGCGGCTGCCACGAAAATAACCGCCCGATGGTCGAGGATCGACGTGCTCATCAACAACGCGGGAGCCCGCTTCGATCGCCATGAGCTGACTCCGGAAGGTTACGAGCGTACGTTTGCCACCAATCACCTTGGCCATTTCCTGCTGACCGGATTGCTGCTGGATTGCCTGGCGGCGTCTAATGCGGCGCGGCTCATCAACGTCGCTTCCAGCGCCGCAGCGCAGGCCCGGAACGATGGTTTGTGGCAATTCGACGCCACCCAGTACGACCGCCGGCAGGCCTACGCAAAATCCAAGCTCGCCAATTTGCTTTTCACCCACGAACTCGCCCGCCGCATCGGCAATCGCATTCAATGCCTCGCCGTCGATCCGGGCGTCGTCGCCACGCGTTTCGCCCGCAACAACGGCCTGCTCCCGTGGATCAAACACCTCTTTTCCCATGGCCGAAAACTCGAGCTGCAAAGCGCCCGGGCGGGTGCCGATACGATCGTCCATCTCGCTACGGCACTCGAACTCCCCCCGAATGCGGCCGGGCAATGCTTTCGCGATCGTCAGCCGACCCAAGTGTGTCCGGGTTCAAATGACCTCGCTGCCGCGACCTCGCTTTGGGAAATCAGCGTAGCGCTCACCGGCATCGATCCACGACTTGGGGCCCAAAGCTAGGCCGGATGCACCAGAAACCCAAACCGACAAAATTAAACGTGGAGCAGCGAAGTAACCGATTCTTATGTGGAGGGCGGTGACATGTCACCGCTTTCAAAGCGGCGACGCGTCGCCGCACTCCTTTCATTACCCCGGGCCGCGATCAGCACCGTTGATGCGTAATCCCACCCCGCTCCTTGTCATCTAAAGCCGGAGACAATTAGTCTAAGGGGACCTCATTTTTCGAGCAATTGAGTTGTCCCCGAATCGTCCCACGGTATCATCCCGCCGTGAATTCCGCCCAGACTTCCACTGATTTGATGGCCATCGATTGCGCTGCCGAAACGGATCGCATCGCAGTCGCCATCCGCCACTACCTGCAAAAAAACCGCCGTCGCGGCTTGGTGCTCGGACTCTCGGGTGGCATCGACAGCACCGTCACGGCTGCGCTGGCGGTGCGTGCGGTGGGCCCGGAAAAAGTCTTCGGCCTGCACATGCCGGAATGCCAGTCGGAAGACGCGACGCTCATCCTCAGCCGCAAGGTCGCCGACTGGCTGAAAATCCCCCAAGCCCTCGAGGATATCACGCCACTCCTTGAAGCCGCCGGATTTTTTCGCCGTTATGTCGAAGCCGCCCGGCGGGTGATTCCGGAATTCAATCAGGATTGGAAATCGAAAGTCGCCATTCACGCCACCGGCGGTGCCAATACCTTCAGTTATTTCAGCTTCGTCGGACAGTCGCCCGAAGGCAAAACGGTCACGGCCCGGCTACCCTTGCAGGCCTATCTTGAGATTGTGGCCGCGACGAATTTCAAACAACGGACGCGCAAGATGCTCGAGTACTATCACGCGGACCGGTTGAATTTCGCCGTCGCGGGCACCCCGAACCGCCTCGAATACGATCAGGGTTTTTTCGTCAAGAACGGCGACGGTGCCGCGGATATCAAGCCAATCGCGCATCTCTACAAAACGCAGGTCTATCGCCTGGCGGAATATCTGGGTGTACCCGCGGAAATCTGCCAACGCCCCCCAACCACCGATACCTACTCGCTGCCGCAGGGTCAGGATGAATTTTATTTTGCCCTGCCCTATCAACAGATGGACCTGTGCTTGTACGGAAAAAACCACGGACTGCCCGTCGAAACCATCGCCGCCGCGACCCATCTGGAGCCCAAGGTGGTCGAGGCGGTGTGGGCCGACATCGACCGAAAGCGAGCCACCACTCACTATCTCCATTTAAAACCGGCACTCGTGGATAGTGTCCCCGAGGTTTCCGCCTGAACATTTTTACCTTCCTTCCAATTCCGTAATCGAACATGAGCGACATCAAACGTGAAATCCGTCAGTTTATCGTTGAAACTTTTCTTTTCGGCCAGGACTCCGGCCTGACCGACGAGACTTCCTTCCTTGAGCAAGGGATCGTCGACTCCACCGGCGTGCTGGAACTCGTCGCACACTTGGAGAAAACTTACGCGATCAAGGTGAAGGATGAGGAACTGACCCCCGATAACCTCGATTCGATCAACTCCATCGCGAATTTCCTGGAGAAAAAACACGCCTGATGCGCGATACTGTTCATCTCACGCCCAGATAATTTCACACACCATGGGTCACTCGGTTTACACCGCCTGTCACCACGCCCTCCTCGTCCGGGACTTTCTCGAGCAGAGCGCCGATCGGTTGCCGGAAAAAGTTGCGCTGATTTGCGACGGCCAGCGTCTGACCTATCGTGAAGTCGACGCTCTCGCCGACCGCGTCGCGCATGCGCTGATCGACCTCGGTGTGAACCGCGGCGATCGCGTCGCGATTTTTCTCCCGAACTCAGTCGAGACGGTCGCGGGGATTTTTGGCATTCTAAAAGCGGGCGCCACCTTCGTCGTCGTCAATCCCACGACTAAGCGGGAAAAGTTGCTCTACATTCTGGCGAATTGCCGCGCTTCCGCGCTGATCGCCGACGCTCGCAGCGATCTCACCGGACTGATCGGCACTGCCGACGTTACGGTTCCATCTCTGCGCGGTTGTATTCTTTGCGGGGCCGCTCCCGCTGCTCCGACGGAAGGAGTGGTGCGCTGCATCAGTTTCCAAACTGTGGTGGAGAAATATCCGGCCCTGAGGCCGGCCCGCACCACTATCGATCTCGATCTGGCGTGCCTGATTTATACCTCGGGCACGACCGGCGATCCGAAAGGAGTGATGAGCGACCACAGCAATGTGGCCTTCGCCGCCGCCTCGATCATCGAATATCTTGGCAACACCGAAAGCGACGTCGTCATCAACCTTCTGCCGCTCTCGTTTGACTACGGTCTCTACCAATTGCTGATGACATTCAAGTTTGGCGGGACCTTGGTCTTGGAAAGATCGTTCGCCTATCCTGCGGCGATTTTAAAACGGATCGAACAGGAATGCGTCACGGGGTTTCCCGGAGTGCCCACACTGTACGCTTTGTTGCTGCCGATGGATCTTTCCGCCTTTGATTTATCCAGTCTGCGATATCTGACGAATACGGCGGCCGCATTGCCCGTGAGTCACATTGATGCGCTGCGGAAAAAATTTCCGCACGTCACGATGTTTTCGATGTACGGACTCACCGAGACCAAGCGCACGCTTTATCTGCCGCCCGAAGAACTGGATCGTCGTCCCGGATCGGTCGGTCGACCGATCCCCGGTACGGAAGCGTGGATCGAGGACGATGCAGGACGCCGCGTTGGACCGGGAGAGGTGGGCGAATTGGTGGTGCGCGGCCGGCATGTGATGCGCGGTTATTGGGAAGCTCCGGAAATGACCGCCAAACGCTATCGAAAGGATCCCGTCACGGGTGATCGCTTGTGTTATACCAACGACCTTTTCCGCACGGACGCGGAGGGCTTTTTCTATTTCGTCAGTCGAAAGGACGATATGATTAAAAGCCGCGGCGAGAAGATCGCGCCCAAGGAAGTGGAAAGCATCATCTACGGCATCGCGGGGGTCAGCGAGGTTGCCGTGATCGGCATTCCCGATCCCGTGCTCGGTCAAGCCATCAAAGTTTTTGTGGTCACCTCAGACAAAACGCTGACAGACAAAGCCGTCCTCGCCCATTGCCGGGCACACATGGAGGATTACATGGTGCCCAAGACGGTGGAGTTTCGCGAGGAACTGCCCAAAAGCGCGAACGGCAAGATCAGCAAGAGCGGCTTGAGCTAAAGCAGAACACAGGCGCGGTGGAATGCGGGGATCACAGGCTCGCAAGTACAAAACCATGCCGACGATCAGTCGGCGTACATTGACTGGAATTTATGGTAATAAATTCATCAATGGTTCAAACTTTCTGATCCAATTCCCGGAGTTTCTCACCACAGATTTCACAGATAAATACAGGATGTAATACCCAAGCCCTCGCCGCGCCGAACCTCTACGCGAAGGCGGGGCCGTTGCCCTTTATCCGGTTTGTATCTGTGTCATCTGTGGTTAAAAAACCCGGTTGTTCAGCCGAAGTTGCGCGGCGAGCACGCAATCTACGGTAGGTGGTGTGCTCGTCGCACCACGATGCGGGGTAGGGCACCTCGCCCACATTATTCCTTTCGATCATTGGGGCGGCCCCCGATCAAGGCAGGTTTAGCCACGAAAAATCGCAAAGAATGAAGGGCGATTAAAACTCAAAGGCGCCTATAGGCGCGCGGAATATTTCGATGGATGGCGCGGGAACTTTTTGTGGCCAAATGAAAGGACCTCGCGGATGGCGCAAGGTTCACTTTTTGTCGGGGTTCGTTCGGCTGACATCCCCCTTTGCTTTCTTGGTATAAAATTTCAGGAGGCGCCCAATCGCAATTGCCTCCGGTCCTGATGCGGTTTTCCTCCTCGTCATGTGCGGCATCGCTGGTTGTTTAAATTTCCGCAATGGCGTCCCGCCGGACGAAGCATTGCTCCGGCAAATGCTCGGCATGATCCGGCATCGCGGACCCGACCAATTCGGGATATTTCTCGACGACGTTGCCGGCCTCGGGAATGCCCGGCTTAGCATTGTCGACCTGGCCGCCGGCCAGCAGCCATTCACGACCGAGGATGGGCGGTATTGGATCGTTTATAACGGCGAGATTTTCAACCACGCCGATTTACGCAAAGAACTTCTGTCCGCGGGTCACAAACTCGCCACGCATTGCGACACGGAAGTTTTTTTGCATCTCTTCGAGCAGGAAGGGCCCGCGTGTCTCACCCGACTGAATGGACAATTTGCCGTCGCGATTTGGGATACGCTCACCCAAACGCTTTTCCTCGCGCGCGACCGCCTTGGGGTGCGACCGCTGTTTTATTGGCGCGATGACCAGCACCTGATTTTCGGCTCGGAAATAAAAGCCGTCGCGGCGCACCCGGCAGTGAGACTCGAGCTCGATCCGCTCGCCCTCGACCAGATTTTCACCGGTTGGTCATGCCAGCCGCCGCGCACACCGTTCGAGGGCATGAGTCAACTTCCTCCCGGCCACTTCGCGATCGTGTCGCGCGAGAGCATGAAAATCGAAAGATACTGGCAGGCCTCATTTGCGGAGGACCCGACTGAATCCACTCGCAGCGAAGCAGACTGGCTCGACGAATTATCGACGCTCCTCACCGACGCAACTCGCTTGCGGCTCATGGCCGACGTGCCGGTGGGTGCCTACTTGAGCGGCGGCCTCGACTCGTCGCTGATCGCCGCGTTGATGCGCCGCCATGCCGTGGGGAAAATCGATACCTTTTCGATCGCTTTCACCGATTCGGCGTTTGACGAAAGCGAACACCAGCGACGCATGGCGCAGTACCTCGGGACCGAGCACCAAGTCGTCGAAGCGAGCCATGGCGACATCGGATCGATATTTCCGGACGTGGTCTGGCATTGCGAAACTCCGCTGCTCCGCACGGCGCCGGCGCCGATGTATCTGCTCGCGCGGCTGGTGCATCGCTCGAAATACAAGGTGGTGCTCACGGGCGAAGGCGCGGACGAATTCTTTGCCGGCTATGACATTTTCAAGGAGGCGAGAATCCGCGCGTTCTGGGCGCGCGAGCCCGGCTCGACGCGACGCCCACGGTTGTTTCAGCGCATCTATCCCGATCTCCAAAGCCTGAACAAAGTAGGTGCCCACTATCTTGCGGCGTTTTTTGGCGAAGGTCTCACCGACACTCAAGCGCCCGGCTATTCGCATGCGATCCGGTGGCGGAACACCCGGCGCACCCAGCGTTTCTTTTCAAAGGAACTTGGCAGCCGCATCCAAGGCGCCGCGAAACCTTTTATCGAATCAGTCGCCCGGCCGGAAAACTTTTCCCGCTGGAATCTGCTCGAGCGAGCGCAATACTTGGAGATCGCCGCGTTCATGAGCACCTATCTGCTCAGCTCCCAGGGCGACCGGGTGGCCATGGCGCATTCGGTCGAGGGGCGTTTCCCTTTTCTTGATTATCGGGTGGCGGAATTTGCCGGCCGTCTGCCCGCGCGGCTGCGCCTGCGCGGACTGCGCGATAAATATCTCCTCCGTAAACTCGGCGCTTCGCTCCTGCCCGCCGAAATCTGGAGTCGGCCGAAAAAACCCTACCGAGCTCCAATTCACCGCAGTTTCTTCAACGCTCAGGAAGCGCCGTATGTCCGCGAACTGCTTTCCGCCTCCGCTCTCCGCGACTCCGGACTTTTTAATCCGCAGGCGGTCGAAAAACTGGTCGCGAAAATCGATCAAGGCCAGCCGCTCGGCGAAACCGATGACATGGCGGTCGCCGGGATTATTTCCACGCAGCTGGTTCACCAGCGTTTCGTGAAAGACTTCCGGAAGGCCCCGCCTCTCGCCGCTCAGGACGACGTTCTGCTCCACGATCATCGCTCGATCACGCGCAAAAAAGGCGCTGCACCCAGCGGCCGCCGAAGCGAATTTTGAAATACCTGCCGTGACCCCCGATCAACCGGCCAGCGAACAATTCTCCGCTTCGAGCGAAAGCGCGCGGCTCAACCAGAAATGGCTCGAACGAGTGGGACCAGCGCTTTTCCCTCCCGGCACGATTCTCGCAATGCAACGCTATGACCCCGGCGTCGCGCTGCCCGCGTTCGCCGGAGTCGGATTGGAACACGCGGTGGAAAAACGTCAGCGGGAGTTCATCGCCGGCCGCCTGGCGGCCAAAGTCGCTTTGGAGAAATTAGGGATCGTCGATACGGAAGTTCCCATCGGCGCGGACCGCAGTCCGACTTGGCCATCCGGTATCGCCGGAAGCATCACGCATACCGCCGAGCTGGCCGCTTGCGTGGTCGCTCGGAAGCTCGCGGTTTCCGCACTGGGCATCGATCTCGAACTCACCCAGGCGGTCCGACCGGAAATCTGGGAGAGCGTATTAACCGCTCGTGAAATCGCAGCACTGACCGCCAAACCGATGGCGGAATGCAGTCTGCTGGCGACCCTCATTTTCTCGGCCAAGGAAGCATTTTTTAAGATGCAATATCCGCTGACCGGACAGTGGGTGGAGTTTCACGCAGCAGAGATCGACATTGGTGAGAGCGACGGCTCGTTTGAGTTGGTTTGCACCGAAGCCACCATCACGAGTTTACTCGGGCGGCGGATGTTTGAGGGACGTTATGCGGCGGGACCGGAATTAATCGTCACCGCGATGCATCTGATGGGGCCGGAAAAATGAATTGCAGCGAACCGGCTGCTTCCGACGCTGACCCGGCCGCTTCAACTTGATGTCCACTCTCCTTTTCAAGAAACGCCTGCTCCCCTTTCCCACTGCACTGGGTTGGGTCGTACTTTTGGTGGTGATGGGCAGTCCATTTGCGTGGCTGGCATTGCGCGGCGAAGCGTTTTTCCACCTGACCGAGCGCCAGCCGGCGGAATGCCTCATCGTCGAAGGTTGGATCGGAATCGACGGAGTGAACGCCGCGAAAGCCGAATTTGAGCGAGGTGGTTATCGCTATATCGTCACCACCGGAGGTTTGACCGGTAACCGCTGGGGACGGCAGCAGTGGAACTATGCCGTGGAAGCAGGCGAGCTTTTGGTTCACTTGGGCGTGCCCGCCGATCGCGTGGTGATCGCGCCGGCCCCAGACGCGGAGAATCACCGGACGTTCGAAGCGGCTCTCGTGGCCAGGCAAATGCTGGCAAGACTCGATTTGCACCCACGGTACGCGAATGTGTTCACCTTCGGCGTGCATGCTCGACGAAGCCGGCTGGTTTTTGCCAAGGCGATGGGCTCCTCGACGGAAGTAGGCGTAATCGCGTGGGCACCGGCCCATTTTTTCGACGGTGCTTGGTGGCATTCCAGCGAGCGCTCGCTGGACCTCCTGAAGGAATCGGTGGGGTATTTCTTTGAATTGTTGCTGAATTCAGGACGACTAACGAATCAACCTCCGCCTGATACCGCAGGCACGATACCTTGAGTAGCTACTGCGACTGATCGCATCTGTGTCATCCATGATTAAAACTCAAAGGCGCCTTAGGCGCGTGGATATCTTGATGGACGGCGCAGAAATTTTTCGCGGCTTTTTGTGGCCAAATGAAAGGACGCTGCGGGTGGCGCAGAGTTCCCTCGTTGGCTGGGTTTCGTTCGGCTGACATCCCGCTTTGCGTCCTTGGGGTGAATCCTGCCGCTTTCCCCGGCCCATCGTTGCACTCATTCCGGTCCGAAGAGGCCCTTTCCCAACGCTGCCGAAAAGGGTTGTGACGGCGTCCGGGCTTCCCTAGTTTTTCCCTTCAAAAATACCAGCAACCCCCCATGAAATCATCCTCTTGGATTGCGCCATTCGCCCGCCGTCATCGAAACAAAATTATCGCCGTCGCGGTTTTGCCGCTGGGACTGATTACCGGCACCCTCAGTGTCAGGGGGCAGGCAGTCATTTCGCCTCCGCCCGCAGTGGCGAACACGCCGCCCGCGTCCCCACAGCCAGCGCCGACCGACAGCACGCCCCCAAATCCATCAGCGGGCGGGTCACCGTTTCAATGGGGATTTGTAACCGCCCATCCGCATTTCCTGTACCGCTTTCTGTACGGCGACGGCATTCAGGCCGCACCCGGTCAACAAACCAAGACGTCGATCAATACAATTTCCCTGGGCGTGCTTTTCAATGTGGGAAGCCACTGGACCGTGGACTACACGCCAACCCAAACCTACTACTCAAGTGCGGCGTTCAAGGATACCTTGGATCACTCGGTGAGAATCCTCGGGGCTACCTCCTTTGACAATTGGAGTTTTCAACTGGGGCAGACATTTACCACTTCCTCGGCGCCCTTGATTGAAACCGGCCGCCAAACAAAAGAGGAGGACTACTCCACGAATGCCACCTTGGGTTATCATTTTAATGATCGAGTCCAAGCTGACACGAACCTGAGTTATCAGGTCCGCAACACCACGATATTTCCAGATTCTCGGGAGATCACCGTGGGCGAACGTCTGCACTATCAATTTCTCCCCCGCACCGATACTTCGATCAGCCTCGACTACGGTTCTGTCGACATGAGTTCCGGCACGGACATGAACTACACGCGCCCTGCCGCCCAGCTCAATTGGAAGGCGACCGACAAAACGACCTTCAACCTGCAAGCGGGCTTGGAGCACCGCACCTTTCGGGATAGTGGCGCAAGCAGCTTGAATAGCCCCACCTTCGGCGCGGGGGTACAGTTTCAACCGTTCCCCACCACCTCAATCGGCCTTTCCGCCAAACGTGACGTGACCGTGGCTTATTTCTCTAATGAGATCACCCGGAATACCGGCTGGCAGCTGGACGTCCAACAGCGGTTGCTGCAACGCTACTATTTGAGCGCGAGCTATTCCGGTCAGAAATCGACCTATCTAAGCACCGATCCGGCAGTGGTGGCCGGTCGCGACGACAAAAACTATTCGTTCAACGTGAGATTGAGCACCGTTTTCTTCCAACGCGCCAACGTCGCGTTGATCTACCAAAACACTCACAATGATTCGAACACCAACGGATTTGGTTTCAACAGCAGTCAGGTCGGCTTCGAGTTGGGATATCAATTCTAGGTCGCCTGAGTGCCAAGGAGGACTGCTGCCTCGAAAAATCCGCGGCAGCGCCCACCCTTTCTCCGGCTTCCAAACACACGTTTTCCCCACGTAATGAATCAACCGATCGAAGCGCAAAAACCGGCAGCACGAAAATTTACCAGAGAAATTTCCAGCTCGGACGGATTGCGGTGGTTGTGGCCGGCGGTGCTCGGGTTGTCGGTTTGTTTCATCCAGCCGCTTCATCAACTGCTCAAACTCGCACTCAGCGACGATTTATATTCCCACATTCCGCTGATCCCGTTGGTCAGCCTTTATCTGATCTGGACCACACGCCGGGAATGGCCGGCTCCGTCGGTTCCGAACCGCGCCCTCGCAATCGGATTCGCACTTTTAGGCGCCATCGCACTGGCGGTTTCCCTATCGGCTTTCCCCGGCAATTCCGACTTCACGATTGAGGACATGCTCTCCCTTCGCATCCTGTCTTTGCTCGGTTTTATCGGCAGCGCCGCAGCTTGGCTCCTCGGTCGAAGAACGCTGGGCGCACTGGCGTTCCCTTTCCTCTTTCTCATTTTTATGGTGCCATTTCCGACCGCCGCGCGAAGCGGTTTGGAAACGTTTCTCCAATACGGGTCCGCGACGGTCGCGCATGTCCTCTTCAATGCGGGCGGCACGAGTGTATATTATCACGACCTGACTTTTCGCCTCTCTGA
Organism: Verrucomicrobiota bacterium; assembly: GCA_041691855.1. Classification (GTDB taxonomy): domain Bacteria; phylum Verrucomicrobiota; class Verrucomicrobiia; order Opitutales; family Opitutaceae; genus Lacunisphaera. Next base: position 31,077 of record JBEPTW010000016.1, read on the forward strand.
CATCAGCCTGCACGTCGCGCCAGAGTGCAGCGGCATCCGTTCGAGTCTCGCGCTGTTCATCACGAGCGTTGTCGCCGGACATTTTTTTCTGCGCAGTCGATGGAAATGCGCGGTGTTGTCGCTGGCGGTCATTCCACTGGCCCTTTTGCGCAATGGATTCCGGATCTTCACCATTGGCGAATTGTGCGTTCACATCAGTCCGGACATGATCAACTCGTACATCCATCGCCAAGGTGGTCCGGTGTTTTTTGCCCTTTCGCTCATCCCTTTCTTCTTACTGCTGTGGCTGCTCCTCCGCTCCGAACGGCGCTCGAGTTCCTCGAATTCAACCACCCAACCTTAATCCAATGCGAAAGCTCACTCCATCCGTCTCCGCCTTCGCCACTCTGTCCGCGCTCGCGCTTTTCTGCTGTAGCTGTTCACCGCAGGCCAAGAAAGCGAGCCACTTGAAAAAGGCCGACGGTTACTTTGCTAGCGGCCAGTATGAGCAGTCGGAGATTGAGTACATGAACGTGCTCCAAATCGAGCCGCTCAATCCATCCGCGATCAGCCACCTCGCCCTGATCTACGCCGATCAAGGACGCATAGGCCAAGTCGTGCCCTACCTTTTGAAAGCGAAGGAACTTCAGCCCGACAATCTCGATGTCCGGCTGAAACTAGGCACGATGCTCCTTTCCTCGGGCAACGCAAAGGGAGCGCGGGACGAGGCAGAGTTCGTGCTGAACAAGAAACCAGCGGACGAAACCGCGCCGTTGTTGCTGGCGGAAGCGGCCAACAAACCCGCAATGATCACCGCGGCCAGACAGCGACTACTCAGTTTACCAGCGGACATCATTGCCGCCGCGCCCGTGCAAGTCGCCCTCGGCACACTCGCAATGCGGGAGCGCCATCTGCCTGAAGCGGAAGCGGCGTTTCGTCGCGCATTAGCCCAGAACCCCAAATCCGCAGCGGCGGAGGCATCACTTGGCGTCTGGAATCAAGGCCAGAATAAACTGCCCGACGCGGAGCAGGCGTTCAAACGCGCCTCCGAATTTGCCGCACCCTATTCCGTCCAACAACTCGCCTATGCTCGATTCAAGGTGCAAACCGGCGACACCGATTCGGCCCAACGCGCGCTCTTGGAAATTACCGCGAAGACGCCCGAGTATCTCCCTGCTTGGATCCTGCTCGCGGAAATTTATGCGACGAAGAAAAATTTTCCCGAAGGCGATGCCGCGCTCGCCAAAGTGCTCGCCCGCGATCCCAGCCACCCGGAAGCGATGCTGTTGAGTTCCCGCCTGAAACTTGCCCAAGGCGAAACCGAACAGGCTGTCGCCGGAATGGAAAAGATGCTCAAGCTTTACCCCAAAGCACCGCAGGCACACTTTCAACTCGCGCTCGCCCAAGCCGCCGCCGGCGATCTGCCAAAGGCCATCGCGAGCCTCAATCAGACTCTCGTGCTGGCCCCCGGATTCGGCGAGGCGACGGCGCTGCTCGGCGAACTTTCCTTGCGGAAGGGCGACGCCAGCGGAGCGATCGCGCTCCTGAAGCCATTGGTGCAACAACGCCCCGACATCATCCAAGCCCGTTTTCTTCTGGGCGATGCCTATCGCCGGCAGGGAGATTTTCCGTCCGCGATCGGAGTTTATCAGAAGATTGAGGAACAGTTCCCGCGTAATCCGCAGGCCACCTACTGGCGCGGCATCACCCTGCTTCAGGAAAAAAAGCTCCCCGCAGCCCGCGAGGCGTTCACTCACGCGCTCGATCTCGCACCGGATTTCCTGCTGGCTCTCGATCAGCTCATCAATCTCGACCTCCAGGAAAAAAATCTCTCCGCCGCCGAACAGCGGGTGCAGGCCCAAATCGCCCGCGACCCGAAACAAGCCGGCCCCTATATTCTGCAAGCGAAAATCCAACTCGCACAAAACAACCTGACGCAGGCGGAAAGCTCCCTCCATCACGCGATCGATCTTCAACCCGATTCCCCGTTCGCCTATCTCTTGCTCGCCCGGGTTTACACGAGTTCGAATCAACTGGAAAAAGCGCTCGCCAACTATCGCGCGGTCACCACCAAAAACCCCAAGGATACCGAGGCGCTCATGATGATCGGCACACTCAGCGAGAAGAAACAGGATTTCACCGCCGCACGTGAGGCCTACGAAAAAGTCCTCGCCCTCAATTCCCGTTTCAGTCCCGCCCTCAACAATCTCGCCTATCTTTATTCGGAGCATTTCAACCAATTGGACAAAGCGCAGGAGCTGGCGCAGAAAGCCAAGGAACTACTGCCGCACGAACCGCACACCGGCGACACGCTCGGTTGGATTCTGTATAAGCGGCACCAGTATCCATGGGCGCTCACGTTATTGCTGGAAAGCGCCGCCAAATTACCGGACTCCGGCGAAGTTCAGTACCATTTGGGCATGACGCACTACATGATGGGCGAAGAAAGTGACGCCCGCATTGCCCTGCAACGCGCCTTGCAATTGGAAAAGGATTTTCCCGGCCGCGAGGAAGCGGCGCGCGCGCTTTCAGTTCTCGATCTCGATGCGAAATCCACCAATCCAGCAACAGTTGGCAGACTCGAAAAAATGACCGCCGAACGACCGGACGATCCCGTGGCCCTCGCCCGTCTCGCCACCGCCTACATGGCCACCGGGTCCACCGACAAGGCAATCACCACTTATCAAAAAGCGCTGGGAAAAAATCCCGATAACGTCACTGCGACGATCGCGCTGATCCGCGCCTACATTTCCAACCAAGAAAACGCCAAGGCTTTCGATCTCGCCAAAAGCGCGCGAAAGCTGGCGCCAGACAATGCGGCGATCACCCAACTCCTCGGCAGACTCGCCTATCAAAACGGCGACTATCCTTGGGCGGCGAGCTTGTTACAGGAAGCAGGTCGTAAAACTCCCGACGACGCCGAAACGCTCTTCGCTCTCGGCGAGGCCGCCTATGCGGTCGGCCAAGTCGACGACGCGACCGCCGCCATGAAGAGCGTGATAGAAAGCAAATCTGATTCAGCCTGGCGCAACGACGCGCAACGGTTCCTGTCCATGGTCGCGTTGAGCGCAATGCCCGCGGCCGACACTGCCGCTCAAATCGATCAGACTTTGAAAGCGTCGCCAAACTATGTGCCGGCTCTGATGGCAAAGGCGTCTTTGGCCAATCAACAAGGTGATCCCAAGGGAGCGAAAGAGCTCTACGAAAAAGTGCTGACCATTTTCCCGCCATTTGTGCCGGCCAAAAAAGGCCTCGTTCTTTTCTACGCAGAGAATCCCGGCGACGAGAAGAACGCCTATGATCTGGCGGTGGTGGCGCGGGATGCGTTGCCCGATGATGCCGACGTCGCGAAGGCATTTGGCATCATCGTGTATCGCAAAGGCGACTACACGCGGGCCGCAGGGCTCTTGCAGGAAAGCATAGGCAAGAACCCGCAAAATGCCGAGGCGTGGTATTATCTGGGCGCGGCGCAGGCCAAGCTGAAGCAAGGAACGGAAAGCCGCAAATCACTGCAACACGCACTGGATTTGAAATTGAAGTCCGACCTCGCGCAGGAAGCCACAGCGTTGTTGAAGTAACCGTAAACGCGTGCCGGGTTGCGCTACGGTAGGTGGTGTGAACGTCGCACCACGATGCGGAGTAAAGGCACCCCGCCTACATTCTTGGATTGTCGCGCGACCACGTGCTCCTCAGGAAGATCGCACGACGATGGTGTATTTGCGCGCCAGTTTGTTGTCCGCAGTAAAGCGGACGGCTTCCGTCGCTTCGTCGCCCAAAGTCAGCGTTTGCCACAGCGTCTCATCACCGATCGCAAACCCATTGGCATCCTTAAACACACATCTCACCTGAATTTGAATACTAGCGGGCGTCCGGTTCTTGATATTGGCCACCACCTCAAGCTGACCCACCACATCCAAATGTTCTTGTAAGCCGGTGCAGATGATCGCCGCCTGCGTCGCCGCATCCAGCCGCACAAACTTTTCAGTATTTTCAATCGTGTACTTGGTCGAATCGGATGGCCCAAATGTCGCGGTCCGGTGATGGCAGGCAGCCAATAAAACGACGCACGCGACGCAGAAACAGAAGAGAGGGTATTTTTTCATGGTGCTGGGCGAACACTTTATGGACACCACGCTTTGGGAAAGTTCTCCGATTCGGGAACTTTCCGGTCAATTAGCCGCAGCCAGCGCCGGCTACTTACCTGCGGGCAGCGCGTGGGCCAGCGCGGAGGAGGCCCGGCGCGACTTCCCGGAAAGGAAACGACGAGTGAAACGATCCATGTAAATATAGATAACGGGAGTGATGTAGAGCGTGAGCATCTGCGAAACAATGAGGCCACCCATCACCGCGAGCCCGAGCGGCCGGCGCGATTCAGCGCCTGCGCCCAAGCCGAGGGCAATCGGGATCGCACCCGCGAGCGCTGCGAAGGTGGTCATCATGATCGGACGGAAACGAACGACGCAGGCCTCGATAATCGCCTGCCCCGGGTCAAACGCCGCGCCCTGTTCCCGTTCCCGCGCAATCGCAAAGTCGATCATCATGATCGCGTTTTTCTTCACGATGCCCACGAGCAGAATAATTCCCACATAACCCATGATGTTCAGCTCTTCATTAAACAACCACAGCGTGAACAGCGCGCCAAATGCCGCCGCCGGCAGTCCGGAAAGAATCGTGAGAGGATGGATGAAATCCTCATAAAGCACGCCGAGCACGATATAGATCACGACCACCGCGAGGATCAGCAGCAGCCATAGTCCTTGCAACGAAGACGCGAACGCCTGGGCCGAACCCTGAAAACCGTAGCTAATCGTGGCCGGCAATTCCTCCCGTGCGATCTTGGAAACCACCGCCGTCGCATCGCCCAACGAAAACCCCGGGCGCGTGTTAAATGAAATCGTCACCGCGGGAAGCTGTCCGAGATGGTTGATCGTCAGCGGTCCAACCTCGCGGTGCAATGTCGCGACCGATTCCAACGGCACACTCCCGCCGACGCTGCTGCGTAAATAAATCAGCGAAAGCGCCTCGGGTGTCTTCTGGAAATCGGGCGCCATTTCCATGATCACGTAATATTGGTTGGTCGGTGTGTAGATCGTGGAAACCTGGCGCGAGCCATAAGCGCTGTAGAGCGCGTCCTCAATCTGGGCCGGCGTAATGCCGAGCGCCGCGGCGCGATCGCGCTTGATGTCCACACGCAACTGCGGATTGGAAATAAGAAGATCCGTGTTCACGTCCTGCAGATCAGTCATCGTTCGCAATCTCGACTCCATCTTCTGCGCCGCCGCATACAGTTCCTTCAAGTCGCTGCCAAAAAGGGTGAACTGGTATTGCGCCTTCGTGAGCGATCCGCCGATGCGGATGGGCGGCAGCAATTGCGGATAAGCCTTCAATCCCGGCACCACCGACAGTTCCTTGCGCAACTGTTGCACGACTTCCGTGGCCGACACGCGCTGGTTGCGCGGTTTCAATCGCATGAAGATGCGGCCCTGATTGTTCGTCGACGAAGAACCGCCGGCGCCGATCGCCGACATGAAGGCGTCGACGGCCGGATTTTTCGCCACGATTTCCGCCGCGACGACTTGGTGCCGCATCATTTCGTTAAACGAAACGTCCTGCGCCGCCTCGGTGAAAGCGAAAATCTGGCCGGTGTCATCGGTCGGAATAAATCCCTGCGGCAATCGCATTCCCACCACGACGCTCAGGACAACCATTAACAACGCGACGAGGACCGTTGCGACCTTGTGCCGCATGCAACGCCGCAAGGTCCGTTCATAAACCGAACTCATGCCGTCGAACACCCGTTCGAAAAATTGATAAAGCCGGCCGTGGGGTTGCGACGCCTCCTTGCCGTGCGCTTGTAGAAACCGACTGCACAACATCGGCGTGAGCGTGAGCGAGACGATGCCCGACACGAGAATCGCCGCCGTGATGGTCACCGCGAACTCGTGGAGCAATCGCCCGAGGATACCGCCCATGAACAACACCGGAATAAACACCGCGACCAGCGAGAGCGTCATCGACATGATCGTGAAACCGATCTC
>JBEPTW010000017.1:0-36643 GCA_041691855.1 Verrucomicrobiota bacterium
CGTCGCCGCGGATTTCGGGAAAGGAAAGGCAGCCTTCCTCGTAGACGGTTTCCGGGTCGGCCACGATGGTCAGTTCCGGATTCACCAGCACGAGCGGCATGAACAATTCCAAGGGCGGTCTGGTTCCGTCGTATTCCCAGTCGAATTTGTTGTCCACCGGGCGCAGGTCGATCACGCAAACCTGAAGCGTCTCTCCGATTTGTTGCGCAGCGAGTCCGATGCCTTCGGCGTCGTGCATGGTGTCGATCATGTCGTCCGACAACTCGGCCAAGGCGGCATTGAAGGTGGTAATCTTGCTCCCCTTTTTGCGGAGAATCGGCTCGTTGAATTGAACAATTTTCAGGACCATAGGTCTGCTTAGTAGCTGGAAATTAGTATGCACGCGTGGAAATGCGGCAAATAAATTTGTTTCCTCCAGTCAAACTGTTATGGCTCCCCCCATGTCGATGTCTTCCTCCAGCTCCGGGTCTCGTTCTGCCTTATGGCAGCTATGGCTCGTGCTTGGTCTTGGCATGCTGGCGATCGCTTGGTTAATTCCGGTCAATGTGAAGTCGCTTAACACCGCTCTCCTGCGGGAAGCGGGTCGTGGTACGATGACGGTTTCGGGATTTGGAGGCGATTTGTTGGAACTCGATAAGCCCGGTCCTGCCGAGCTGGTTTTGGAAGCAGCGCTCAAGACCGGCGATTCAGGCGCGAAAGCATTCGGGGTGATTTATGATTCGTTCGCGCAAAAACATCGTGAGATGTTGCCTTGGGGCGGCTGGGATGTGGCGCTCGAACCGCTTTTGGTCGGCCGTGATGCCACCGCACCCGACGAATCGCAACCCGTGTTGAAATTCATGGTGACGCAGCAAGCGCGCGAAAACCTCCGCCATTATCTTTCGGTGTCACGTTTGCCCGCAGTCCAATCGATTCTGAAGACTGCTGAGTTGACTACCACGCAACGCTTCGTGCCAGCCAATCGTCCAGGCGGTCAACCACTGGAAGCGGTCATCCTCCTCACGGCTTATTTGTGGCAGACGGAGCATCTTTCGGCGTCGTTGCAACGGGAAGTGCGCGGCCTCGCGGATAATGCAGTCGCAACCGGTCAGATGGGCGATCTTGAGGACTTTTATCTCGATATTCTCACCCTCGGAAAACGTCTTAATTGGGTGCAGCTTTCCGAGCTGCTTCGGACCACCGGAACCTTGGGCACCGTTGGTCAGTTCGCGCATTTGGCGCGCGTTGCGCCCGAGCATTTGCCGGTCATTTATACGGCTGCCCTCATGACCAGGTCGGCGGATTCCGTGGCGCATTACTTGATCGCTTACGGTCAACCCGGCGCGGAAAATCTGCAGCTTGCCTTGTCTTATGGTGAGGGCGCGGTCAACCAACTGGTGCAACGTCAGGTACCGGTGACGCGCGCCACCGGGCCGGAGTTTGAAATGGGCGCGGCGTTTACGCTGCGGCAACCGGAACTCGCCCTCTTCATCAAGTACGCCGCATTTTTTACCGGAATATTTCTCATCCTTCGATCAGTTGATACAAAATTGTTCCGCTCCGTCGAATCCGCATTGCGCGGTGCCTTTCCCCGGATGGGCAGCGGCGTCATCGCCATTATCCTCACGGGAATATTTTTTGTGATTTCCGAACCTTTCCTGCTCCGGGCTGCACCGGCTTCCGCTTATCAAATTCGACTCACGATTCCCGTGATCGGAGCGCTCGCCGCCCCCGCCGTCAAAGCTTCAACCCCATCCGCCACTACCATGGAAACCTCCACGATCCTCTCCATCGCGATCTTCGCCTGCCTGCAGATCGGCATGTACGTCATTTGCCTTTTGAAAATCTCCGAAGTTGACCGCCAGCCACTGGCCGCACCCGGCAAATTGCGCCTCGTGGAAAACGAGGAGAACCTTTTCGACGGTGGATTGTATCTCGGTATCGCGGGCACCGCCACCGCGTTGGTTCTCCAAGTGCTGCACTTTATCGACGCCAACCTGCTCGCCGCCTATTCTTCCAATCTTTTTGGCATCATCTGCGTCGCGCTTGTGAAGATTCGCCACGTTCGTCCGTACAAACGGAAACTAATCCTTGAGTCGGTTCAGACCAAGACTGCTTAGCAGCCGCACTCATGAACAAGACACTGCTATTGATCATGTGCGACTTCATGTTGCTCAATCTTCTGGCGCTCACGCGCTGGGAGAAGGCGGAGCCGCAGCACACCCAGTTGGAATCGGCCGCGCCGCGATCCGCGGCGAACGCTCCCGCCGTCAACGCCGACATGGTTGAGCTCATGCGGATTTCCCTCGAAGACGAAAAATCGTCGCGCGAAAAACTGGCCTCCCAGCTTTCGTCCACGCAAGGCACGCTGACCGAAAAGGAAAAGAATCTCGCGTCGCTGCAGCAGCAAAAAGGCCAATTGGAAAATACGCTGACGGCAACGCAGGCGAGTACGAAGGAATTGGAAAAACGTTATACCGACACCGCGCAGGAAGCATCGATGTCCAAGGAAGAGCTCGCCAAATTGCAACGCGAGCTGGCGGAGCGGAAAGCGGAAGCCGAACGACAGAAAGCGGAACTCGCGCGCATGGAGCATCAAAATGCCGACGCGTTGCAAAACATCCAGAATCTCAACGTTAAGGTGCGCGTGGCCGAACAGGAAAAGCAGATGCTCAACCAAAACCTGACTGACGCCAAACAGCAGGTGGAAGTGGAACGTCTTGAACGTTTCCGAGTGCAGGAGCAGACCACGCAGTTGACTCAGGGCGTGGGTCAGCTGGCGGAAAAATCGGGCGAACTCAGCAAGGAGATTCGTGAGAACCGTCCAATCAATCCCAACACCCTCTTCAGCGAATTTCTGGCAAATCGGGTGCAGAGTAAGATGACAACCCGCCGTCCCGGTCTCTTCAGTCCCACGCTCAAGGACAAGGATTCGCAGACGGTGCTCGTGAGCGATGGAAATAAAATTTATGCGCTGATGCACATCAGCGATACGCCTTTTGCGGTGGGCGAAGTGCCGACCGATTACGATCAGGTCAACGGTACGCTCAACCACGGTTCAGCCAGCGCTCCGATTAGTGAACTGGAATTTCTCCGGCTCGATCCCCGGTTGTTGGTTGTGCCGGTGGATCAATCACTGGCGGTGTTGCTCGGAGCGAAAATTTATCAGTTGGCGAAAGAGCCGTTTAAGTTTCCCGACGCGGTCCTCGTTCGCGCGGACGATGGTCGTTACGGTGAAACACCGTTCCGGATCGATGCGTCCAACACGAATTACGTAAAGCTCGATAACCGGATTGTGACCCGGCTGTTCGGCGAGATTTCACCGAAGCGCGGGGACTTGGTTTTCAGCAAGACTGGCGAGATTATTGGCGTGATGGTCAATAATGACTTCTGCGCAATCCTCGGGGATTTCTCGGCGACTTATACGCTCAAGACGGGCGATAATCCCGATCCCAAGACGAGCGTGATTCTCTCCGACGTCTACACGCGGATCCGGCGGATGCCGTTTAAATTTCAATAAGCGTCGGTCGGTTCGCGAGGCTGGGGGCGACGCATGTGACCCTTCTCCCGCATCGCCGCCATTGAGATTTACGCCGATGTTTACAGTCAGTCTTTCGCCGGTCTGAATACTCGCGCGTGCTGACGCATTTCCTCGATTCCCTCGGTCTCGCTGACCCGGTAACTTACCTTGTGGTGTTCCTGGCGGTTTCGTTGCTGATGATGTGGCGGCTCGAGGCGATGCTCGATCACGGACTTGAAGGGACGGCGCTCGGCACATTGGTCATGCCTTACTGTTCGGGGCTGGGTAACCTGATTTTCGTTGGCGTCATGCTCGCGCATCGGGGCGCGGCAAAGGAAGTCATGACCAATTGCCTGGTTAACAACGTCACGAACCTCACGCTGGTGCTGGGTCTTCCAGCGCTCTTTTGGGGGCTGGCCGTGATCCCAGCGACCGCAAACTCGGGTGCTGGCGCTGGCAAGAAGACGGCGAAACCCTCCAAGTCCGCTAAGAATCGCGGCACCGAAAATCAAATCAATCGTCTGTCGCTTTTACTCACGCTGACAGCAGTTGTTTTTTTCACTGCTGCCGTGTGGGCGCTCGGCCGCGATGGCAAACTTGACCGCACCGACGGACTTATCCTCGTTGGCCTTTTCCTGTTCTGGCAGTGCTTTCAGGTATTTGACGTGCTCAAGCACAACGTCCGCCACCGCGTCGGTTTCAAACTGATGTTCTATGTCGATCTGCTGGTGGTGATGGCGTGTTCGTACCTGATGTATGAAACCATCGACTGGCTCGTGGCCTGGTTGTCGGCGCAGAAAAGCGGCTTCGTCAGCGCGGCTAACCTCGGCTGGTTGACCGGCTGGTTGATGGTGTTGCCCAATGCGATGCTGGCATTTTATTGGGGATGGAAACGCCGCGCCGACGTTGTTTACACGTCGCAAGTCGGTGACGGACACATCTGCATTCCGCTTTGTCTGGGACTGTATGCGCTGGTGAAGCCGCTGCCAGTCACGGCATTTTTTCAGACAGGAATGATGCTAATATTCGGATCAGTAATCGTGCACGCCGTCTTTCTGTTACTGACCGGCGGCCTGCCCCGCTGGGTGGGAGCATTGCTGACGGCCGCGTACGCTTGGTTCGTCTGGCAAGGCCTGCTCACCTGAGGTATGACTTAGTTCTGTTTCGGATGCTGATGAACCAGCTCGTACGTTGGTTGTGCGCCATTGATCACGGCTCAAACTGGTAGAGAGAAAAACTTTCATCCGCGCCGCGATCGACGCTTGTTGCCAGGTGCGCTGGCGCATCCGCTTGGTCAAGCCATGCGGGCGCTGAAAATATGCTGCCTTCATAGAGTAAAAAGAAGGCTGCACGGCGCCCGTCAGCAGTCTGGCGCAGTCTTTGTTTGGCCATCGCGAGCAAAGCGGGTTTATCGATGCCGATTGGAATGACTCCGATCTCCGGGTTGTGGAGTTCCTCCAGCATCAGGCCATAACATCCTGGTCTTTGAAAACGGTGTGTGAATACGACGCAGGACACTTGGTGTTTTTGGGAATAATTTTTCAGATAAGTTATTATTTGGTTGATGCCATTTCCGCTCCAGGGCCCGGTCAGGTATTGCTCAATCTCGCTGCGGGGTATTCCGCTTTCAGTGGGTGATGCGCCAATTTTCCAGTCCTTGCGTAACCACGTTATGCACGAAATCGCCGCCACCAAGGCGATGATCGCCCGGCGCCACCCGTTCGCGGTGAAAGCAGATGCGAAAGCCAGCGCAACAAATATTACCAAAGGCAGATGATCCGGTAGAATGTAGCGTGCGTAAGTATTATGGTAAACCAGACCGGCCACTAGGATGGAAATGAACCAACCGAGTGCACTGCTCAGGACCAGTTGGTCGCGTTGCGCCAAGGCTGCAAGAAGTGCTGAAAATACAACTAGCAGCAATGGCCAGCCTCCGTAACCCGCATACCATCCAATCCACGTGAAGACGCGTTCGATTGCAGCAGGGAAAAACCCATTGATGCTTAATGCAGGCAACGCGTCATAAGTGCCAAGGTGTGTACCCAATCTAAGCAAATTCGGGCCGAGAGTCAGCAGGGGCAGCAGGAAACCAAGTGTCACCCAAACAACCCGACGGTTAACAACTTGTCCTCCATAGCGACGCTGGATGCCCGTATAAACCAATCCAACCCAAGGCAACGCGAGGAGGGCCGATATTTTGAGCAAAAATGCCGCGCCAAAGATAACTCCTGCGCCGACAAACCAAGGCCAAACATATCGATTGTTTTTGGACGTGGTACCTGCGACGACGAATGCAATGCCCATGGCCAGCAGTGCCGCGACGAACGGATCCTGCAGAGCCATTCGTTCGTGAAATACCATTAGCGGCATAAGCGCCCACAGCGTTACACCAATGAGTGCCGCGACGGTGCCGTGTAACCGTTTCAATATCCAACCCACTGTCGAGAGGGTGATCATTCCTGCCCCAACGGTCATGAGGCGACCAATTTCCAACGTGAAAGCGGGCGCCCAACCAGCTGGCAGGAATAGTTGCGCGAGCCAAGGCCGGCCTTGCTCAAGTGGCTCGAAGGTCGCGCGAACCCTCGGGTCCAATGCGGTAAGTATGACCGCTCCTTCGTCCACAAATGCAGCCGGTGCTGCAATGTTCTGAAGGCGCAGCCAAGCTCCGACTAACGCGGGTACCGCCGCGCAAATCCACCAAAGGTGCCGGATATCACGGGAAGAGGTGGGAGGCATCGCGCGGCAGATCAAGACGACGAAAAGCTGAAGCTAAACAAAATCGTTATGCGCGGTTTCGTCCGGTTCAGAATTTCTAATTTGATAATCTCGGGAAACGAAGAGGTCGATTGAAGTCCATCCTAGATCAACGGGTCCGCTTGGAATTTTCCACTCAGGTCCGCGAAGGGTTTTTGGGCAGCGAGCCAGAGCGGATTTTTCCGAATGTCCTGCATTGACTGGGCGGTGTTGTTGCAAAAAAGATAACTCGCTGGGCCGAGACGGATGCAGGCATCGAATCCCGTTCCGACTGCGTCCTGCGCGAAAGCAAAATCTCCCACTGCCATCTTGCGCTGATTCAATTCCGTGCTCAGCGGGATGATGTCTTCCTTGAATTTTTGCTGGTAGGAATCGGGACGCGGTCCCTCATAGCCGAGAATAACGTTCTGGTCGCTGGACAGTTTAAATAAAACCCACTCGTCGAACACCGTCTTTTGGTAGAGCGCATTCATGCGACTGAGGGCGGACGTAATGGCGGAACGGGCATCAACTAATTTCATGGTAAATAAGGTGCTTGAATTTTCGGCCAGCGGGAAAGGTGACGCCAGAAGATTGTCGGGGCGTTCCGGATTTTACAGGTCACTCACGAATCGAACTGGCTTTGAACGTGAGCCAGATGGAAATCGAGGTCTGAATCTGACGTGATGCATCGGTCGGAATTGCGCGGGGCGTGACTTGGGACCATGTTGTTTCCGTGATTTCCACACGCTTTTCTCACGCGTGCCGGCTGGCGGCGAAGCTCAATGTTTGGTTTCCGTCGAACCGGAAGCTGTGACGCGAAGATCACCTTCACCGAGTTTGCGACGGAATAGTGCAATCGTGAGCGCGTAACACTGGAGGGCCAGTTCAGGATCATAACGCGCGCCTTCGTCGCGCATGAATGCATGCGCGCCATTGAACTCGTGCCACGTAAAGTTGGTTCCGGCGGCGTTGAGGGCAGCGTGAATCTTGAGCCGGCCTTCGAGTGGCACATGGGGATCTTGCCGGCCCCAAATCATGAGCAGCTCGCCTTTTATCTCCGCAATCCGATCGATTGAGTTGTCGTTCATTCCTTTTGCGAGGCTGCGCTTGTGGATATCAGTCGCGTAGAAGCAGGCCGTCGCCAGGACTTCCGAATTCATCGCCGCGCGGAAGGCAAGATGGCCGCCGATGCAAATCCCCATTGCACCCAACCGCCCGGTGCAGGCTTCATGGCTGGCGAGAAAAGCGAGCACGGCACGGGCGTCGTCGTCGTAGCTGACGAGTTCCTTGGTCGTTTTCAAAACATTGCCTCGATCAGCACCCGCTTGATCGTAGGCGAGGACCGTCCCCGCCGCTTCAAATTCGTGATAGATTTCCGGCACGGCCACGATAAATCCGTGGCCGGCAATCATCGCGGCGGTCCGGCGGATAGGACCGGTGACCTGAAAAATTTCCGAGTAGAGGACGATGCCCGGATAACGACCGGGCGTGGCGGGGCGGAAGAGATGAGTTCGCATCGGCCCGCTTGGCGTGGCGAGATCGGTGAATTCGTTATCCTTGATGATCATTCGATGAGTTGGTCATGGATCGAAGCGTTGGTCGCTGACCGTCAGAAGCAGGCGGAAAATTTCCCGCTATTTCGCGGGCTTGAGACCGCTGGCGAGAAGGGTTTCAAAATGCGGTTCGTTTTCCTCGCGAGAGACGGCGGTGACTTCGACCTTTTGAAATCCGGAATGTTTCAGAAACGCATGAAGGGCGCTTTCCTTGAAGCCGAGCCAGAGATCACCGTAGAGGTCGCGGGCTTTCTCGAAGGCGTGTTCTTTCAAATCCAGCACGAGCAACTGGCCGCCGGGTTTAAGGATGCGGAAGGCTTCGTTTACCGCAGTTTGCGGATGACTCGCATGATGCAGCGCCTGTGAAAGGATGGCGAGGTCCACGGATTGATCGGGCAGCGGGACTTGCTCAATGTCGCCGAGTTTGTAGGTGAGATTCGCAAGTCCGTTTTTGCGGGCCAACTCAGTGCCGACTTCAACCATGCGGGCGGAGTTGTCGATGCACCAGACACGTTCGGCGCGATTGGCGATAAGTTGAGAAATAAGGCCTTCGCCGGCGCCCAGATCCGCGACGGTGATCGCGGGGACCAGCCGAAGCGCGAGATGGCCGATGGCTTCCCAGGAACGACCGGGACAGTGGTTTTTACCAAGACGGCCGGCGATTAGATTGAAGTATTGCTCGGACAGCTTCCGACGTTTTTGGAGAACGCGATCAAGGTTGCCGTGGTCTTCGGTCGATTCGGGGAGTTCCGTAACGGATTCGCACGCAGCTTGGAGCAGCTTCAGTTGCTTGGCGGCCAAGGTTGAACGGATCGAATAAAAGGCTTTTTTCCCCTCGCGCCGGTCGCTGACAAAACCCGCTTGGCGGAGCAGCGCGAGTTGGGACGAGATGCGCGATTGGGCCATGCCGAGGATTTCCTGTAACTCGGCGACGGATAATTCCTCCTTGAGCAACAACGCGAGCACGCGCAAGCGGGTCGGATCGGAAATGATTTTCAGAGTGTCCCAGGAAGAGTTCACGGCGAAGTGCGGGAATTTATAGGTCGCGGTGAGGTTGCCTGCAACCTTAGTTCGCTGGAAGGGAGGGCGTTGGAATCTTTTAACCGCCAATGCACACTTTTATGTCCCTCTCACATCAACAAAAAGGCCGCGCGTGGAGCGCGGCCTTTGAAAGAATGACCGTCCGAATCGGCGGATCGCCTTATTTTTTGCTGTCGACGTAACGGTTGATGCCGGCGATCTGGAATTCTTGTTGGGCGCCAGCGATCTTGAGCTTCACGTGTTCGCCGACTTTTTTTCCGAGCAAGGCTTGGCCAAGCGGGGTTTTGTAGGCGATCTGGTGATTGTCCGGGTCGCTGTCCCAAGCGCCGAGAACCGAATAGCGCACGGCCTTGCCGCTGGCGACATCCCGGAGATCCACGATCGTTCCGGCACTAACCTGATCCGTGCTGGCTTCCGCGAAATCGGTGATGCGGGCGCGGGCGAGATCGCGTTCAAGCTGAACTTTATGACCCATGAGGACGGACTGGTCCTGCTTGGCCATTTTGAATTCAGAATTTTCCTTGAGATCGCCGTGCTCGCGGGCGGTGGCGATGGCCTTGGAATTGTCGGGAATGCGCTTGGAAACCATGTCTTCGTACTCGATGCGCTTGCGTTCGTAGCTGTCGCGGGAAACGAGCAGCTGCTCGTCCTTGGTCTCGGCTTCGCCCGACACAAGCGATTGCAGGGATGGGAAAAGCTTAATGAAGCGGGCCAACAGCGATTTCTTAGTGAGCTCCTCAAAACCCTGATTGAGCAACAAACTGTTGGCTAGATCGCGGGCGGTTTCGGTGTCGGCGGTGGAAAGGAGGTCAGCAATCAGGTCCGGGTCGTCGCTGAGTACTTCGCCCAACGGAATGCGGCGCGTGCCGGCGGATTGCAGTGCCTCGTAATCGATCGCGAAGAAAATCGCGCCCAGCAGGCGGGGTGTGACCAGGTCGGCGAGCAACTTGGCGAACTTTTTCGAGTGGCGGTTCTTGATGATCCACAGCAGAACGGGTGCGCGGAGATTTTGTTCGGTCTTCCAGCGTTTGAGCGCGGCGGCCAGTTCTTCCGCCTGACCATTTTCCATCAGGAAATTGATGCACTCGGTGGTGAACTTGCCCTGCGAGGTTTTGAGAAGAGCGAAGACGATTTCGCGCCATTCGAGCGGATGGGTTTCCTTGACGAGGTCGAGGAAGCGCGACTGGAAATGGACCGGAATTTTTTCGGCGATGGCGGTCAACCCGCGCACTTCCTTGATCAACTCAGGCTGCGTCGGGGAAACAGTCACGGAGTCGTGGCCGAGGATTTTTGCCAGTTCGTCGCGGACGAAGGCTCCATAAAGTCGTTCGGCAGCATCGAGCTGGTTGCTGTCGCGCACGGCATCGGTGATGCCGCTGAGCACGTGGGCGAGAGAAGGCTTGGACTCCTCCTTGATGGAAGCGGCGAGCAAGTCCTCGGCGAGGGAAATACGGCGGCGGGCGGAGCGGGTATTGCTGAACTCCTCCATGATTTCCGTTTCGGCGGAAACCGGCTCATCGCGAACGACGTAGCACTCGATTTTCTTAGCGGGAACGCTGACGCGTGGATCCTTGACGAGCTGTTTTTTGACGTTGGAGAACCAGCGTTTAAATTTGTCATCACCGACGACTTGGGCGAGGACAATTTCGACCTCGATGGCGCTGGCGGCCTTGCCTGGATAGGCGGAAAGGGTATCGATCACGAGTTGGACCGGATCATTCTCGATCAACTCCTTAACCCGGTCCGGTGCTGTTTCCTTGAGGGCCAAAATATGTTTGGCGGGCAGGATTTCCATGCTGGTGACGCAAAATACCGGATCCATCGGATGGCCCGGCTTGCCTTTGAAATCGATGATCAGCTTCTGCTCCGCTTCGCTGTAAGACTTGATCTGGCCAAAGCCCCAGCTGCGGTGGACCACGTAGGATCCCGGTTCCATGGTCTCAAGCTTGGCTTTGGACGCTTTGAGAGCGGGGTGTTTGGCAATGATCGCGGAGATGGCTTCTGAATTCATAATTGCGTAACGAGTCGGTGAACCGATTAGTAGAGGGCACAATGCCGGAAGATGTCAAACAGGGTTTGGAGAAAGCCTCGAAAGGGCCAATAAGCACGCCGGGCGGCTGGGCCGCCGCCGTCGGACTGACCGAGCTCTGGCTCGCCAAAGCGGAGCGAGTCGACACGCTATTGGAGGGGCTCGCACCTAGTTTGACCTCGCAAGACCGCGCGCGTGCCCAACAACTTTTTTATGGGGTCGTCCGATGGTCGAATCGCCTCGAAGCCGCACTGGAAGGCCTGATGGCTCGCCCACCGCGCGCAAAGGTCAGGGCGATTCTGCTGGTGGCGGGATTTGAGCTGCTTGAAGGGGGCCCTGATTTGACCGCCAAGGTTATTCATCACGCCGTCGAAAAGGCAAAAAGTGTCGCGAGTCCGAAAGAAGCGGGATTGGTGAACGCTGTTGCGCGCAAGATGTCGGGGCGTCTCGCGGCGATTCCTGACGATCTGGCCACCGAGCTGGGCCATCCCCAATGGCTCGTGAATCGCTGGCTCCGGCAGTTTGGCCCGGACGCGTCGCGGAAACTCCTCGAATGGAATCAACAACCGGCACCGGTTTATGCGCGCTGGCGAATCGACGCGCCCGTGCCGGAATTTCTGGCCCCGACAAAATGGGCGGGGTTCTACGAGGTGAAAGCAGGCAAGTGGGACGAAGTTCGCCGACTCGCCAATGAAGGTGCGCTTTATCTGCAGGATCCATCGACGCGGCTCTGCATCGAGCTGCTCGCACCGCAGCCGGGTGAGACGATTCTCGACGCGTGCGCGGCTCCGGGTGGAAAGAGCTTGTTCATCGCGGACACGATGAAGACAGGCAAAATCGTCGCGCTGGACGAACCCGTGGCTCCCGGCAAATCCGATATTCGGATCGTTCGCTTAAAGGAAAATCTGGCTCGCGCGCCCGCTGGAGTCGACGTGGCGCTTACCCAGGCAGACCTGCGCGTGGTGAACACGCAATTTTATCGCAACCTCAACTTGCCCGAATCCTACGACGCGGTGCTTTTGGACGCGCCCTGTTCCAACACCGGCGTCATGCGTCACCGGATCGACGTGAAATGGCGGTTACAGGACGGCGATTTTGCGCGGCACGCCGAACAGCAGCTCGAACTTCTCCACGCAGCGTCGCGTCTGGTGAAAAGCGGCGGTCGGTTGGTTTACAGCACGTGCAGCGTCGATGCCGACGAGAATGACGGAGTGATGAAAACTTTCTTCGACAGTCGCGCGGGCGGACCTTTCAGGCTCGAGCGCAGTGTGCGGGCGTTTCCGTGGATTGACGGCCACGACGGCGCGGGCGCTTTCCTGTTGATCAAGTCCTGACCGGAGCGGCGACGAGCCGCGAACCACTGACTATCACTACGGCACCAATTCAAACACCGGCACCTCCACGTCGGTTTCCTTGGTGCCGGTGAGGAAGGTGTAGGTGATTTTGTCGGCGGACTTCAATAGTTGCGCGTAACGAGCATAGTCCCATTGGGTGACCAACTCGCCGTTGATGCGGACGCAAAGATCGCCAGCTTGGATCGGAAGGCTGGCCGCGGGAGTGTCGGGAATGACGGTGAGGACGCGCCAATAAGCCGCAGACCGGGCGAACGAAAGCCCGGAGCTTCGCCGCGCTTCCATAATCACCGGGCCGTCGGCTTCACGAATGAAGGTAACCTGATTGTGACGCTGATCGAAGATGACGACGAAGTGCCGCAGGAATTCGCCGCCGATCGACGAGAGTTGGTCCGTGAGATCGACGATCGGTTTCTCAATCACTTGGGTGCCGATCAACACCTCTTGGCTCAGCCGCCCGGTGAGCTGGCGGCGGTCGCCTTGCAGCGACGAGATAAGCGTTCCCACGCGCGGCCCATTTGCGAACTGCGGATGCAAGCCGACGGGATTGAGGCTTAAACTGCCGTCGTTGCCGGAGTCGATGAGGACAATGAACGATTCGTTGCCCATTTGAATTGGGATGAGCGGCGTACCTTCCTCATTGTTAAAGGCGAGGGTGGATACGCGCGGCGATGGCGGGGGCGACGGCACGAAAAATTCCGGATACGATTCAATCACCAATTTGTTTCCGGGATAATCCATCGTTAACAGCGTATTTCGGAATACCGGGAAACCGACGATGCCATCGATGGGAACGCCCAGATGGCCCGAAAGATCGGTGAAGTCGAAAATCAAAGCAGGGACGCGCTCGAATAAGGCGTCTCCGAGATTTAGCCGGCGCAGCGTGATGGCTTCGAGATCGATCTCGCCGCCGCTGGCCGAGCGTACGTGAACTTTGCGCCGGGGAGCACCGTGCCGTTCCTTTATCGCTAATTTTTTCGCGAGGTCGGGCGAGACGAGCGTTGCGGTCGAGCCGGTATCAACGATGAACCGGTACGTCTTACCGTCGGCCAGTTTGGTTTCGACGACGAAGAAATTCGAAATCACCTGCGCCGGCAGCGTGGTCTTGGTTTCGAGCACCGTGCGGCCCGGCGACCGGCGACCAGCGCTGAAGCAACCGGAGAGAAAAAGAAGGGCGAGTCCCGATAGCAGCAGACAGAGTTGCGCGGGCAGCGAACGCCCCGCCAACGCCGGCTGAAATCTGGAAACCGGGATCATTTCTGCGGTTTGGGCAGAGTGGTGCTCAAGCCAAACGCGCCGACCGAGAGCAGCGCGCCGACGATAAAAACGGAGCGTGACCCAAACAGCCAGAAGGCCCCGCCGGCCAGAATCGGCGTGATGGCGCGCGACAACGAACCGAGCGACCGGAAAATGCCGAGGACGCGGCCCTGTTCACGGGTGTCGCTATAGAGTGAAATCAAGCCGCTGGTGGCCGGGTTGACGAGGCCGGAGCCAGTCGCGAGCCAGGCCAGACCAACGTACAACATCCAGGGATGCGTGGCGAAGCCGATGATGAGCAGGCCGACGGAGGAAAAAACCAAGCCGTAGTTGAGGACGCGCACTTCATCGATCTTCGCGAGCAACTTGCGGACGATGTAACCCTGTGTGATGATCGCGCACACGCCGAGAAACGCCAATAGGTAGCCGTTTTGACGCGCGGTATACTTAAACCGGTCAGCCGCGAGAAACGTGATGGACGTTTCCATCGCGACGAACGCGAGTGAATAGACAAACGCCACGAGATTCGCGCGGCGCACGGCGACGTTGGTGAGGCCGAAGATCGCGGAGAGCGGATTGCGAATGCGCGGATCGCGCGCCCCGGCGCGGGCGGCATCGGAAAGCGTTTCGCTGAAGCGCCGCTGAATCCAGACGAAATTAATGAGACACATGACCAGTGCAATGAGCGCGGGAACTGAAAAAGCGTTGATTCCAAAACGCGCCAGCGACGGATGAACGGTCAGCAAATTGATATGAGCCGTGAGCGCACCAATCGTGGGGCCGGTCACCAAGCCGAGTCCGAATGCGGCACCGACAATGCCCATGGCCTTGGCGCGTTCCGCGCGCGTGGTGACGTCGGCGACAGCGGCGGTGGCCACTGAAAGATTTCCGCTGAAGGCACCGGTGACGATGCGCGAGAGCAGGAAAAGCCAGAACGAACCGCTGAGTACCCAGACCACATAACCCAATGCCGTTCCAGCGACGGTCATCAGCAGAACGCCGCGTCGCCCGCGTTTGTCCGACAGGGAACCCCACAATGGTGCGAAAATAAATTGGAGGATCGAAAAAAACGAACTAAGCACGCCGCCAAAAAGCACGGCAGCAAAGGCATTATCGCGGCCGAAGGCGTGGGCCACGGCGTTCGATTGATTCAGCAACCACCCGAGCAAACCGCTTTGCCCATCAATATTCAGGTAATGCGTGATGAGATCCGGCCCAAGGGGAAAGATGATCGAGAAGCCGACGAGATCGATATACAGTGTAAGGAAAATTACACCGAGCGATAGTGGCCGAGATGGCGTGGACGATGGGTTGGGCTTGGCGGAAATTGGCTTCAATGGGCGAATGGAAAGCCCGGCACGGTTGAGCAAAACCGGGCGTTGCGCAAAGCCTCTTTCTCGCAGAAATGGCGAATAAATTGAACGCGTTCCCCGGCGGTCCGCGGGAAAGTGCGATTTGTCGTAGCCACAGGCCTCCGTGCCTGTGGAATTGTGGGGAAGATCGCTCCGACAGGCGGGACGCCTATCACTACGGGACGGGCAGGCGTAACTGGTCAATCGGCCGGTTCGTTCAAGGTCGCCTGAATCTTTTTGGGTAATTTTGCCGCCACTAAGTCGTAACTATGCCGGATGCGCGCTTGCAGTTCCTTGGCGGAAATGACGTCGAGATCGGAGACCCGCACCCACATGCGTCTGGCGCAGTAAGGCGCTTGCGCAATGCCGTCGATTTCCGTCAGTTCATCGAATTCATCGGGTGTGCATTTAAACACGACGCCGTCGATCGTTTCGCCATCGAGCGCAATGAGGAGAAACATTTTGCCGGCGACTTTGAAAACGAGGCACTCGCCCCACTGTTTGACCACAGTGGTTTGACGGAGCGCCAGCGCGAATTTTCTGAGTTGATCGAGACGCATGGCAAAAGATCAACTGAGCAATGAGTGCAGTTTCGCGACGACCGCGTGAAGTTCAAACGGTTTGCTGATGAAGCTGACCACTCCAAGTTCCGCACATCGTTTCATGGTCTCTTCCTCGCCATAGCCACTCATGATGACGATTTTTTGCGTGACCTTCATTTGTTGGAGTTGAAGGAGGATTTCCTCTCCGGAAAGGCCGGGCATCGTCAGGTCGAGAACGATAAGATCGATCTTGTCGCGCTGTTCCCGGAATATCTCCAAGGCACGTTGGCCATTTTCCGCGAGCAGGGTGGAACCGCCGTGGCGGTGAATCATTTTTTCGACCATCGACCGTACGGATTCCTCGTCATCCGCGATCAGGATCGTGCCCCGCAACGACTGCGCCGTGGGCAGGGCAACCGGTTGGGCGCTTTCGGAGGAAAGTCCGGCGGCGACCGGCAGCAGCAATCGGAAAGTGGAGCCTTGGGTTGGCTGCGATTCGACGAAAAGTGCGCCGTGGTGGCTGTGCACAATTCCCAAGACCGCTGAAAGTCCGAGGCCGCGCCCGGAAAACTTGGTCGTGTAGAAAGGCTCGAAAATTCGCGCGATCGTTTCGGGTGTCATGCCGCATCCGTTGTCGCGAACCTCCAAGCCGACATAGAATCCGGCATCGAGTTTGGGATGATGCAAGGCGGAGCGGAGCAGCGCGGTGTCCGCTTCGCGGGTGAATGTCGTAACGGTGATTTTGCCGCCGACTCGGTCGCCGATCGCGTCGGAGCCATTGATGACAAGGTTCATCACGATTTGTCGCAGCTGCGTGGCGTCGCCCAGCACCGAAGGCAGAGCATCGGCTAAATTCAGGACCAATTCGCAATTCTTTCCGATGGAGATGGCCAACAGCGAGGTGGTTTCGCGCACGAGTTTGCTGAGATCAATTCGCCCGCTCGAGAGTTTTCCTTTTCCGGCGTAGGCGAGCATTTGGGCGCAGAGATCGGCGGCGCGACGGGCGGCGTTTTCGATTTGTTCGAGATTGGTCTGGCTGGCCTCGTGGCGAGGAACCGTGTAACGCATGAGCGACGCATTGCCGAGGATCGCGGTGAGGAGGTTGTTGAAATCGTGCGCGATGCCGCCGGCAAGGACGCCGAGGCTTTCGAGTTTTTGGGTTTCAAGGAGATTGCGCTCGAACGCGATTTTTTCCGTTTCCGCGTGTTTCAGGGCGGTGACATCGATCGCCATCCCCTCAATAAATCGCAGGTCGCCATTTGCTTCGTAGACCGGTCGCCCCCGCACCAGCACCCATTTTTCATGGCCGTCGCGATGACTGATCCGGTACTCGCTTTCGAAGCTGCGACGTTCCTTGATCGCGGTGGCGACTGCCTGGCGGACGAGGGGGCGATCTGCCGGCAGTGTCAGGTTCGCGAGATGTTCGCGGCCCGAAACAAAATCGTCGGAGCTGAAGCCGGTCAGCTGTAACATTCCCTCAGACGCAAAGAGCGCGGTTAATTTTTCGTCGAAGGCACAGCGGAACGCGGCACCCGGCAGTTGACTGATAAGATTGCTCAACTGCCGGCGATTTTCCTGCAGTTCCAATTCGGCGTTTTTACGATCGGTAATTTCGGTGGAAATACCGCACAGGGCGTAGGCTTCAGCGTCGGCATTCAACAGCGGAAATTTCTGCACGATCCACGTGGAGGTGGTTCCGGCATGCACGACGGTTTCTTCAAATTCCATGGGAATGCCAGCCGCCAGCACCTTGCGATCGTTGGTCACATAGACGTCGGCCTCCACCGTCGGAAATAATTCGTGATCGGTGCGACCTTTGATTGTTTTGGACGGGAGGCCGCAGAGTTCTTCGAGCCGTTGATTGAACAGCAGGTAGCGACCGGCGAGATCCTTGACGAAGATGAGCGCGGGGCTGTGGTCGAGGACGGCTTGGAGTCGCGATTCGCTTTCCTGCAGTTGAGCTGTCCGGACTTTAACCTCGCGTTCAATTCGATCGGTTCGCTGCAGGAGGCTGTTGATGGACGAGGCGAGCAGGCCAGTGATGGCGATGCCCACAAGCAGCATGAGCATGGGCTGCGCGGTTTTTTGGCGTTCCGCCCAAGCGGAATCCATTTCGATCACGAGCGACCATTTTCGGTCGCCAGTCAGAATGGTTTCTTGGAAATCGTCGGTGTTATCCTCGGACGGGGGACTGATTTGGCTGCCGTCGCTCATCGGCTCGCGTCCGGCGAGATTGGCGTACAGCAGCGTCGGTTTTCCGTCGCGGATGTCGTCCTCATCAAAATAATAGCTGAACAACGCGGTGTTGCTGCCGAGATGATGCGCTTGGGCGAGCATTGTTTTGACCCGGAAAACACCTTCCACGAATCCAATCCGGCTGCTCGTTTCCGCCACGGTTTTGAATATTGGCAGAACAAACACCACTCCCGTTATATCTTCGCTGCCGGTCGATTGCGCCAAGCGGAACGAACGGCTCACTTTGAGGGCATTGTCTTTTTGCGCCGCGAGCAAGGAACTCAAGGCGGGTGAACTTGTCAGGTCGTATCCCAACGCCGCTTCGTTTCCGGTCACCGGTTCGGCGTAGAGGACGATCTGATATTCATCCGCTACGGGAGCGGTCACAAATTCACCCTTGGGCAGCCGTTCTTTGAAATGAAAGGGCCGGCCGAGTTCACGCGAAGCCTTTTCTTCCACCGCCTCGCGTTCGTCGCGTTTGACCGTCAGTGCCCATTCCAGGGCCTGTACGCCCACATGGCGGGCGAGGAGCTCGTGGGTTACGTTGAAAAACTCAGTTCGCCCGACGTCCTTTTGCCCGACGAACACGCTGCGAAGGCTGTATACCATCTCCTCGTAAATCAGCAGCTTTTGGCGGGAAAGGCTCGCTTGCGCCTGAGCGCGGCGCAGGAATTCCGCGTGGATTGTTTCAGTCTCCCGTTTGATCGCGTAATGCCAGATCAGTAGGGAGAGGCCGAGACCCAATACGACAATCAACCCTACTGTTCCGCGACGCGGGGACAAGGGAACGACTGGGCGAGCCATACCACCACTCAATCGATCGCGGCAATTGACGCCATCGCAATCTATCGGGAGAACGAAATGGACGGCTTCGTGATCCGGGACTTTTGCCGGACGGCTTTCGAGGCGATTGAAAGTGCGCGGACGAGGAAGTGTTTTAAAATCTCCGTGGGTCATTCCGAACAAAGTGAGAAATCCATGGTCGCGAACGTAATGCCACGAGCGAACCGATGGATTCTTTGCTATGCTCAGAATGACCGTCAACGAAGGGTCACGAGGTTTGAAAACACGGGCTAGGCTGTGTCTGGTAAATAAACTATCCCCAATCAACTCTGCTCGGGCGTGTAGGGCCGTCGCTTGCGACGTGCCGTTTTTCGCGCGCGAGGCCGGCGCAAGCACCGGCCCTACAGCAAGCGACGCAAGTTATTTCCCAGACACGGACTAGAGTTTGTACGGCAACGGAAACCGGCTCGTCAGCGCGATGACGCGTTCCTTGGTCTTGGCGAGAACTGCGGCCTCTTGGTCTGTGCCGATTGCGACCAACACGCCGTCGATCAGATCAGCGATTTCTTCCATCTCGGTTTCCTTCATGCCGCGCGTGGTCATGGCTGGCGAACCGAGGCGGATGCCCGAGGCTTGGAAGGGCGAGCGGGTCTCGAACGGAACGGTGTTTTTATTGCACGTGATGTTGGCCTTATCGAGGGTCTCCTGCGCGACCTTGCCGGTGAGGTTGGGAAGCTTGGCGCGGAGATCGACGAGCATGAGATGGTTGTCGGTTCCGCCGGAAATAATTTTATAGCCGCGCTTGACCATGCCGGTGGCGAGGGCTTGGGCATTCTTGATTACTTGGCCCGAGTATTCCTTGAACTCGGGTTTGAGGCATTCGCCGAAGCAGACCGCTTTGGCGGCGATGACGTGCATCAAAGGGCCGCCTTGGCCGCCGGGAAATACTGCGGAGTCGATCGCCTTGGCGTGCGCCGCCTTGCACATCGTGAGGCCGCCGCGAGGTCCGCGGAGCGTTTTGTGCGTGGTGGTCGTGACGAAATCCGCGTGGGGAAACGGCGATGGGTGATGGCCCGAGGCAACGAGGCCGGCGATGTGGGCGATATCCGCGAAGAGCAACGCGCCGACGCTGCGGGCGATTTCTCCCATCCGGGCGAAGTCGATGATGCGGGCGTAAGCGGAAGCACCGACGGTGATCATCTTGGGTTTTTCGCGCGTCGCGACGGCCGCGAGTTCGTCATAGTCAATCAGGCCATTGTCCTCGCGCACGCCGTACTGGCAGAAATTGTAGAGTTTCCCGGAGAAATTCGCCGGATTGCCATGGGTCAAATGTCCGCCATGGCTCAGGTTCATGCCGAGGATTTTATCGCCGGGTTGAAGGACGGCCGTGTAGACGGCGAAGTTGGCTTGCGAACCCGAATGCGGTTGGACGTTGGCGTGTTCCGCGTTGAAAAGTTTTTTCGCTCGTTCGATCGCGATGGTTTCCACTTGATCGACAAATTCGCAGCCGCCGTACCAGCGTTTGGCGGGATAACCTTCCGCGTACTTATTGGTCAACACGCTGCCCTGTGCTTCCATTACGGCCGGGTACGTGAAATTCTCGGAAGCAATCAGCTCGAGGTGGTGAGCCTGGCGACCGAACTCGCCGGCGATGGCAGCGTAGATGGCGGGATCGAGTTGCTGGAGGGGAGAGGCGTTGAGCGACATGGTTCCCACCACGAGAAACAGAACCCGGCCAAGAACGAGCCTATTTTTGCCGGACCAGTGTCTTAAGAAACGCGATCAGACTGGGAATCGCCTCAACCATTTCATCCCGTGCCGCTTCGTAGGCCTTCAGCGGGCCGCCGTACGGATCGACAATTTCATGGGCCGCTGGCGCA
This sequence comes from Verrucomicrobiota bacterium, assembly GCA_041691855.1. GTDB lineage: Bacteria > Verrucomicrobiota > Verrucomicrobiia > Opitutales > Opitutaceae > Lacunisphaera. The sequence continues at coordinate 20,260 of JBEPTW010000017.1, forward strand.
GGCATGAATTCGCGAAACAAATAGAGGTGTTTCGGTGCAGGCTCGGCTTTCAGCTGGATGATCGATCGGTGGGATTCGGTCATGCCAAAAACCGCGACCGCATTGTCGAGCAAGTCCTGCGTCACGGGACGGCTGCGATGTGCACTGATATCGATGCCGCCTTTTTTGAGGGCGAAGACAGCATTTTCCGAAACCAGGTCTCCGTCGCGTGCGGCCACGCCGGCGGAGATAACTTTCAGCGAGCGCAGCGGACCGGTTTGCCCGGCGAACGCGTGCTTGAGCAGCCCTTCCGCCATGGGACTGCGACAGATATTGCCGGTGCAGAGAACGAGGATGTGGCCGGCTTCAGGCATTAATGAGGCGGTAGGATGGAGACTTTCGGCGTCAGGCGGAAGTACGAAACAACCTGAGCGCGTTGATCGCGACGTCAAATCACCGACGCAGGGCTGACAGGGCTTGTTGGAGGTTTAACGCTCGTTGCAAAACGTGATCCCGGAGTGGGGCCGGCTTCTTCGCTGCAACCTCGTCGGGCTGGCTGGGGTCGGGGAGTGACGGCGGTTCCGCGTCGGAATTGCCATTCTTAAAATCCTTCACCAAGGCTGCTTCATCGAACCGGTCTTTTTCGATTTTGCCGGAAATCAATTCGGCGATGGGAGTTCCATGGTCAAACGCGTCATAAGCCAGACGATCCGTCTTCGCATCGGTCTTGACGATAACCCGCGGAGCCGGATGGGAACCGGCCACGCCAATGGTGATGAGTTTTTCGTGAATGAACGGTCCGATCATTTCGAGGACTGAACTGGGAGTGGTCGGGCTGATGAGAATGAACAACCGCCTATCCGCCGGATGAGCGGTGAGCACAGCACGCAGCGCCGTCGTCGATTCTTCCGTGGCCGTCGCGCAGCGAAGATCGAGGACGGAGGCGTGTTTCTCGGCGAGTTGGACCTGTAATTCCGGCATGGCTTCGGCCAGCGAATGGACGCGGAGATAGGCCAGGTTGTCACCCAGGTTCGGTGGCTCCACGGCAATGGCAAAGGCCGGCAAGAGGAGGAAAATAAAAGACAATAAAAACTTCATGAGCGGTTGAGCTGGCGGGCGCCGATGTCGCGGCGAAAATACTTGGAAGCACACTCGATTTTTTCGCAAGCGGCATAGGCGCGTGCGACGGCTTCGCGCAATGTCGGTGCAAGTGCCGTGACGCCGAGAACCCGTCCGCCGCTCGCGACGATTTGTCCGGCCGCGTTTCTGGAAGTGCCGGCGTGAATGATCGTCGTTTGGGGCGGAAGTGCGGTGGGAAATGTAATGACGTCACCTTTGCGCGGGCTGTCCGGATAACCCTTCGCCGCGATCACCACGCAAACGGCGTAGTCTGGTTTCACGTCCAAAGTGAAATTGCGTAATTGGCCTTTCGCTGCCGCCCATAGCAGCGCGAGCACGTCGCTGTTAAGTCGGGGAAGCACGACTTGGGTTTCGGGATCGCCGAAACGCGCGTTGTATTCGATGACGCTTGGACCGGAAGGCGTGAGCATGATCCCGATGAAAAGTGTGCCGCGAAAATCCATGCCTTCGCTTGCGATCGCGTCGACGGAAGGTTTCACAATTTCGTTTTCGATGCGGCCGAGCAATTCCGGTGTGACGACTTCCGCTGGCGAATACGTGCCCATGCCGCCGGTATTCGGGCCGGTGTCGCCGTCGCCGATTCGTTTGTGATCCTGCGACGTCGGAAGGATCACATAATCCCGGCCTGACACGACCACGAGAATGGAGGTTTCTTCGCCGAACAGGCAGTCCTCGATGAGAATCTGGCTGCTGCTGGTGCCGAATTTCCCGCCGAGCATCGCGCGCACGGCTTCCTCGGCCTCGGCCATCGTCTGCGCGACCACGACTCCTTTTCCCGCGGCGAGTCCGTCAGCTTTGATCACGATCGGGGCGTTGCGTTGATGCAAGTAATCGAGGGCCGGTGCGATCTCGTGAAAAATTCCCGCGGCGGCCGTGGGGATTTTATATTTTAGCAGCAGTTGTTTGGTGAAAATTTTCGAGGCCTCGAGTCGGGCGCCATCCGCTTTCGGACCGTAAGCGGGAATTCCCGCCGCATTCAGCGCGTCGACCAATCCGAGTGCGAGCGGAACCTCCGGACCGACCACGACGAACTCCACTTTTTCCCGCTGCGCCAATGCGACGAGTCCGGCGATGTCTTCCACCGGCACGGGAAAACAAGGAACCTCAGTGGCGATCCCCGCGTTACCTGGAGCACAAATCAAGCGGGGCTTTGCGGGCGATAATGCGAGCGATTTTATCAGCGCATGCTCGCGCCCGCCGGAACCGACGACGAGGATGGAGGAGGGAAGTTGTTTAACCACGGGGTACCAGCTGGACACGAATGCACCTGGTCGTAAAGCCGAGTCTCTGGCTTTGACGGAGATCCATAATCCGAGGGCTCGGCAGGTTTTTTGTGCGCTTTTGGATCGGCGGACGGTTGTTGGGTGAACCCGCATGACCACCGATGCCGAATTGCTCCATGGCTACGTCGCAGAACAAGGCGAGCGCGCCTTCGCTGAAATCGTCCATCGACATCTCGACTTGGTTTATGCGTCCGCTCATCGCCGGACGGGTGGACGCGCGCATTTGGCCGAGGAAATCGCGCAAACCGTATTCACTGATCTCGCTCGGAAGGCACCGACACTTGGTCGTCTGCGAGTGATGATCGTGACGGTCGATCAATCCGGCTGTCCGGAAAATCCTCCGACAGATCCGGACATCCCTCATCGGAAATCTCGCCTACAATACTTGCAGCGTCTTGCGGTAGAAGCGCACCACCTCGTCGGGGTCGTCGGTGAAGAGGATGTAGTCGGCGATCCATGCGGGAGCGCGTTTGGTGCTGATCATTGTGCGCACCTGTTTGCGCAGATCACCCCAATAACGTGCGTTGAAAAACACGTACGGCACGCGTGGGCGGATGCCGAGTTTGAGATTGCACATCTCGATGCCGATTTCTTCCAGCGTGCCGACACCGCCGACGTTGAAGATGCAAAAATCCGCCGCTTCGAACCATTTTTGACGGAAGTGCCGCGAGGATTCCTGAAACGTATTGAAGAAATCCACCCCGAGTTCGGGCGGTTGCGCTTCGAGTTCGAGAAAACAAGCGCCGGTGAGCGCTCCTTTGCTGCGCGCCTGATCCGTCGCGAGTCGCATGACGCCGCCGCCGCCGCCGGTGAGTACGCCAACATTCGGGCCGATAAATCCGGTGAGTTGTTCGACGAGTCCCGTGATGCGGTCGGTGTCGGCTTTTTCGATGCCGACGGCCGATCCGTAAAAGGCGAGGATGGTGCTTTCTTGAAATTTCCGCGCTGATTCCTCCCGGACAAAAAAGCCGTGATCTTTTTTATAGGTGTGGATGTAAATGTCCTTGGTGACGTTGTCGTACCAATAAACTTTAACGCCGATGGCGCTGAACGTATCGAGCCGGGCATGTGCGTTGCTCGAGAGAAAATAGCCATGTGTGCGCGACGCTTGGCGGAAGATGATGCTCTTCAACTTCACGTCGCCGATGCGCGTGATGAGTTCCATGTGTTCCAACAAGTCGGGGAAATAATCGATGATCAACGTGTCGGCATCGGCGGGCGCGTTGTCGAGGGCTTGGATCATGGTGCGACTACCGACCGGGCAGGAATCGCCGTCGAGAAATTTCCTGAGATCTTCGTTGGCGCGCACGAAGACCGCGCGGTTTTCCATCGTGGCGCTCTGGCCGCGGACGGTGATTTTAGTTTTCGGTTTCGCTTCCGACGTGTCCTTTGGCGGATTATTATCGAGACACTTGTACAGATGGCTCGCGGTCGAAAGCAGTCGCTGGCGTTTTTTGGTGAGGGTCTTGACCTCGGGATCGTCGATGGGCGGCGCACGGAAAATATCCACTGAGACCATCGGGTTAACCACGGGTTGGTCGCCGGTATTGTAGATTTCGAGCATCACGTTTGTGCCGAAAGTCTTGATCGGATCGAGCAGGATGGCGCTGGTGTGCAGACCGAAGTTTCCCTCGCCTTGGTTGAGCACGACGAAGTGTTCCTTCAAGTACATCGAACAGCTCGTCAGGATACCGGAGCGCGGCGGAATCGTGAGAGGCGAGGCGTCGTGGCGGACCTGTACTTTGTCGAGAAAGCTGCGACCGGCGTTGCCACTGACGATATGCTCGAAATTGAGGCGCTGCAATTTCGTCGAAAGCGTATAATTCACCTGGTGCGGCGTCAGGAAAACGCGTCCGCGGCTGTCGATGCTGATCGTGTTGGGCAGCTTCAGGTCGTTCGCCTTGATGGCGGCCCAGATTTCGCCGGTCGATAATTTCGTGGCTGGCGGCGCATAAAAAAGCCGGCCGACCGGTGTGCCCGAACGCAGCAGTTTTTTCCAATAGGGCGCGTTCGGGAAGTTGGCGTCGTAAATAAAGGCGTCGGCTTCGAGGAGGATCCGGTGTCCGTCGACGACCGGTGCACCTTGCAGAAGCATTTCAATGCCAATACGCGCGAGTGAGCTGCGCTCGGTGAATTTCAGATCCGCGAGATGGGCCTTCAGAAAATCCATCTCGGCCGGATTCCGCGGCCAGAAGGCCAAAGTCAGGGAGACATTATTGGCGCCCTTGTTTTTAACCGTAAGGATCTGGCCGTCGGTACTATGCCAGAATTGGTTTTCGTTCATGTAATTGAATACGTTTAAGTGGAAGCCATGGCCTGACAAGCCCCGGTTTGAGGGGAGGGACCGTCAGTTTTACCCGCAATGGGATTGATTTTTATGGGACGACCGACAGTTTCCGCCCTCTTTAACGGCACAAAGTCGCCCGGGCCGTTTCCTAACTGGGCTTACCTCCCCTCTAAATGAAATTCATATCCAAATTCGCTACAGGCCTGCTTTCGATGGGTCTGTTGGTTGCCGCTTCCGCTGATGATGCTGCGGTCAAATTCAATGTTCCCGGCGTTTCAAGCGCGGCACCGCAAGCAGCCGCTCCCGCTGCGGGTGCCGCCGCGACCGTCATGGCCAAACCAAAATTCACCGAGGCACAAATCGCCGAAGCCTACGGTTGGTACACCGGAATGCGCATGGGTTTGAATCAACTCGGCTTTACCAAGGCGGAAGTGGAAGCAATGGGACGCGGACTGGTCGGCGCGGCCATTGGCGCTCAACCCTCTTTCGATCCGAAGGAAATCGGGCCCGATCTCCAGGCCTTTCTCGGTAAGAAAAATGAAGCCTACATGGTCAAGGTGCATGCGGAAAACGTCGCGGAAGGAACCGCTTTCTTCGCGAAGTTGAAGGAAAACAAGAACGTCATCGAACTTCCCAGCGGCCTGCGCTACGAAGTGATCAAGGCCGGCACGGGAGCGACGCCGAAAGTTGGCCAAGAAGTCAGCATTCAGTACACTGGCACTTTCCCCAACGGCCAGGTTTTCGACACCACGGCTGAAAAAGGTCAGCCCGCGGAGATGGTGCTCGAGCCGAAGCAACTGATCCCCGGCATGCTGGAAGGCCTGCAAAAGATTGCCGTGGGCGGTAAGATCAAACTCTACGTACCCGCTTCACTCGCGTACGGTGACGAAGGCAACCAAGCCATTCCTCCCGCAGCGACGATGATTTTCGAGGTCGAGCTGCTTGGCGTGAAAGATGCGCCGAAGGAAGCAGCCGCTCCGGCCGCCGCGAAGTAATCCATTCAGAGAAATTAGCCAAACGAAACGCCTCCCGGATACGGAGGCGTTTTTTTGTTGGTGCGCAACGGAGCGGCCGGCGGCCGAAATATGCTTCAATTGTAACCTGAACTTGCACCGGCGCAGGGCGCGGTGTGTGGTGGAAAGCTGCGAATGACTCCGGCTGCGACCAATCTCTATCTGGTGGGTTTTATGGGCACGGGCAAAAGTACCGTGGGACGTTACGTGGCGAAGCAGATGAATTTACAGTTCATCGATAGCGACCAGGAAATCGAGCGGGTCCAAGGGAAACCGGTCGCGGCAATTTTTGCCGAACAAAGCGAACCGGCGTTTCGGAAAATGGAGCGGGAATTTGTCGAACGCGGGCATCCCGCGCAGGGATGCGTGGTCGCTTGCGGCGGTGGGTTGGTCGTACAGCCTGGCATGCTCGAGCTTTTGCGCGCTCGCGGGGTCGTGATTTGCCTGCACGCGCCGATCGAGACAATTATTGAGCGCATCATGCACACGACGCACCGGCCGCTGTTGCAAGCTGAGGACCGGGCGCAGCGTCTGCGCGATCTTTACGCGCAAAGGGAAGAACTTTACCGGCGGACGGGCACGGTGGTGTTGACGGACCGACGGCCGTTGCGTGAGATCGCCGCGCATGTCCTGCGCGTTTACCGGCGGGAAGCATCGGACTTCAAAGGGAAACCATGCTGATCGTCCCGCACCAAAAAGGCCGTTGATTAGCTCTCGGAACGAAAGAGCTCGCGCATTTTTTCCGTGAATGCGACCGGGGGACGCACCGGTTCACCGGCGTTGTTGATGAAGCCGTGGACCGTGAACCCGGTGACCAAAAGATCATCGCCGCGACGCACTTCGTAATCGAGGCGAATGCGGAGTAACGGGCGTTCTTTCAAGCGCGTGATCACGGTTACGGTGTCATCGTAGACGGCGGGCTTGAAAAACTTTGAGCCAAGTTCCACGACGGGCAGAAGATACCCTTGCGCCTCAAGTTCGCGGTAAGGGAATCCGTTTTCACGCAGCAGCGTGGTGCGGCCGACCTCAAACCAAGGGAGATAATTCCCATGATAAACAATGCCCATCATGTCGGTCTCGGCGTAGCGAACGGTGATTTGGATGCGTGATTCTAGCATGATAAAATAATCGAAAATCAGGAGGTCGATTCGGTCGCGGCGTGTCCGAATAAAGAAAGCGCCGAGCGCTGCCACGAATTTTTGCCGGCACGGACGCGACCGGCGGTTCCCAGGCGATGGCGGAGTGCAGGGTCGGAAATCAGTCGGGAAAATGCTGCGGTGAGTGCGGGCGTGTCGCCGGGTTGGACGAGTAAACCGGTTTCCTCGTGCACGACCGCTTCGGGGACGCCGCCGATATCATGCGCGATCACCGGCAATCCATGCGCTCCGGCTTCCAGATAAACGAGACCAAAGCCTTCCACGCTGTGTTTATGCGGCATGCTCGTCATGGCGAAAATATCGACCTGCTGATAAATGGAACCCAGCTTTTCGTCGGAAATATCACCGAGAAATTTCACGTGAAAGTCGGCGTCGACCGTAGCCGCCGTGAGAATCGAATCGTAGCCTTCCTTGCTGTGCGACCCCACGAGCCAGTATTCGACGAGCCCGCGTTGCTCCGGAGCGAGGGCCTTGAGGGCTTTGATTACCTGAAGTTGTCCTTTGCGGGGATTGATCCGCGCCACGGTCAGTATGATCACCCGCGTCTTTGATTTTCGTAATAGTTCTTCTTCCATTGGAGGTGCGGGCGTCAAATCGGTGCGCAAGGCTCCGGGGGTTAGCACCACTTTCGCGGCGGCAGCCGGAAATTTTTGAGCAAAGAGATTTCTGGCATAGTTGCTCACCACGCTGACATGCGTTGCCTTGCGCAGAAGGTGATTGGTGCTCCACCGCAAAAGTCGACGGGAAGCCAAACGGTGGATCTCGGAGCCGTGAAACGTCAGAATCAGGCGGGTGGTCTGCAGCGTATCGAAATACTGCAGAAGGAGCATCGCGAGCAACGGTCCGGGCTCCGGAATGTAGAGCGTCGCTTCGCGGAGTCGGGTCCGATGGGCCATGAGTTGACGTGCCATCCGCCACTGACTGAGCACACTGTGATCGCCCGCGAGCGGCAGACGCCGGACGGCAAAAGGCCATTCCATTTCTACAACCCCCGCAGGAAGCTGGGGCGCCCAAACCTCGACGTTATACCCGAGACTGAGGGCAGCCTTGGCCATTTCCGCCGCGTAAACCGCGATGCCGCCGCGATGAGGAAAGAACTCATGCGTCACCAAAACCAAGGGTTTAACCGAACGATTTGTGAGGTCCGGATTCAGGGGCGGCATCGGCAGGTTTGGGGAAGGCGGACCGGTGAAACAAAAAGGCCGGGATGTGGTCTCGCAACTTTGAGCAAGTCAACAGACTAAATTGAAGCCGTCAAACGGGACTCTTGTCTCGACCGGGCGGCATTTTTTTAAGATTTACATAACAGCTACGCTTTACCTAACTCGCACCCAAATGGCACAGGCATTTAACAATTCCTCCGGCGTTCCGCTGAAACCGTTCACGCCGGAAGACGACGTAAATCTAAGAGAGTCACTTAAGCGCTGCTCTGCGGCAACTTATGAGGCTGCCGCGCAGTTTAGGAAAACGGGTAACACCGAGCATCTCCCTGCCATCGTTCTCGGCATTATCGAGCGTTACGTTGAGCCGGACCTCCGCGCAAAATTGAAAGATGCCGACGATGATCTGCGGATTATCGAGGATCTTGGGATCGATTCCCTGACGATGATGGAAATCGTCATATTGGTGGAAGACGTTCTGCAGATGTCCATTAACAACGAAGAGCTGCGTTATTTGCGCACGTTGGGTGACGTGAAAACTTTCATCGAATGCAAAGTGCGCGGCCTGCCATTGCCGAAACCGACGAAATTTATTCCGATCGAGCAGATAATGTCGATCATGCCGATTCAGCCCCCGTTTCTTTTTCTGGGTGAGGCCTCGGTCAATGCGCACGGCGCGAATGCCAAATACAAGATCAGTGGGCAGGAATTTTTTCTCCAAGGACATTTTAAGGATAATCCGGTGTTGCCGGCCTCGATCATGTTGGAAGCGCTTGGCCAACTTGCGGTTCTTTTTCTACTCGAAGGCCAAATTGGAGAAGCCGGTAAGGTGGTCGATCATCGCACTATTTTCTTCACTTCCTGTGAAGGCGTTCGTTGCCACCGCATTTGCAAGCCAGGCGACGTGCTCATTCTTTCCATCAAGCCAAAACGCCTAAAATCGCCGCTCGCGACCTTCGAGGGCCAGATTCGTGTCGGCCAGGAAAAGGCCGCGATTGCGGAAGAGATTACACTGACGTTTGGCTTTGCTGAGGAAGTGGCTAAACCAGTGACGCAAGCCACCGCTCCATCAACTCCGGCCATGGCTGTGGTTCCGACGCAGGCCGCCTTCAATGCTTGAACTGGCTCGAGGCGGGTTGATTGCTTTGCGGTGATTGACCGGATTGGGGAAAGCGGTTCTATTGATTTTTTAGTACCCGCGTCCCCGCCCACGGCAGGCGCAGTCTAAACTTCATGCGGAAAGTATACATCACCGGGGTTGGTTTTATTACGAGTATCGGAAACGATGCCCGCTCGGTTTCGGAAAGCCTGCGCGAGTCGCGCCATGGCATGATGCAATATCCGCCGTTCCAAAAAAGCGACATCCCGGTCAAGGTGGCGGCACCGGTTCGTGATTTTCTGACCGATAGCACCGACGCGGAAGATTGGGTTTTTCCCGCGCGTTACACGATTAAGCGTGAGGCGCTTCGCGGGATGGCTCCGCACGGCGTCTATTCCTATTGTGCGATGCAACAGGCAGTCGAAGACGCCAAGCTCACCGAGGTCGATTGGTCCAATCCGGATACAGGTTTGTACGCAGCCTCCGGCGGGTCGCCATTCCTGCTGAATTATCATTTGGAAAGAATGCGCAAAGTGGGCGTGATGCGCTGTCCGCCGCTGGGGATCGTCGCCGCCATTTCTGGCACGGTGAATTTTAACCTCGTGTCGCAATTTAAAATTAAAGGTGCGTCCACGGGCTTTTCTTCCGCTTGTGCGTCCTCGGCCCACGCGCTGGGTTTTGCTTACGACGAAATCGCATTGGGCCGACAAAAGCGGATGTTCGTCGTCGGGGCCGAGGATGGAAACGTTGAGAGCATTCTTCCGTTTGCGGGCATGCGCGCGCTTTCGCTGCAAACCGACCCGTCCATTGCCTCGCGGCCATTTGACGTGGCGCGCGACGGGTTCGTCGGCACGGGCGGGGCAGCGGTGTTGGTGTTGGAGGGCGAGGAGGAGGTCAAACGCCGACGCGCCAAGGTTTATTGTGAAGTCATCGGTTGGGGTCAGGCCTCGGATGGTCACAATGTCGCGATTTCGCATCCCGAAGGAACCGGACTGCGGATGGCGATCGAAAACGCGATGAAGTATTCGGATATCACAGTTGATTCCGTGGACTACGTGAACGCTCACGCCACCTCCACGCCGATTGGCGATTTTTCCGAGGCAAAGGCGCTCAAGGCGATTTTCAAGAATTCTCCGACGCGTCCCGCGATCAGCAGCACGAAGGCGCTCACTGGCCACGGATTGTCGCTCGCGGGTGCGATGGAGGCCGGTTTTTGTGCGCTCGCCATCAGGGAGGGTTTCATGCCGGGTTCCGCCCACATCACCAACCTCGATCCGGTTTGTGAGGGGTTGAATATCATTCGCGCGACGTTGCCGCACAGCCCGCATGTCGTGCTGAGCAACAGCAGTGGATTTGGCGGGGCGAATGTTTGCCTGGCGTTCCGGTCGGTTTGACGCGCATGAAGGACGACTCGCTTTCTCATCGCTATCGCACTGCATTTGTCACCGGAGCGAGCACGGGCTTGGGGCTCGCGTTTACGGAAATGCTGCTGGCTGCCGGCGTTAAAGTTTGGGGAACGTCGCGTGACCCGAAACGCTTGCCGGTCCGCGAAAATTTTTACGGAGTCGCGTTGGATCTTGACGATGGAGCGGAAGCGGAGCGCCTTTTTTTGGCCGCCGAGCAGGTCGCTGGTGGTTTCGATATTCTCATCAACAACGCGGGCTTCGGCGCGTTTGGCGCGTTTGCGCATACGGAATTTTCCGTATGGGAGGAACAGTTGCGGGTGATGCTGGTGAACACCGCTCGGTTGAGCCATACTGGTCTCCGTGGAATGTTGGCGCGACGGCGCGGCGCGCTGGTGAACATTTCCTCCATCGCCGGCGAATTCGGCATGCCGTACCAAGCCACGTACAATACGGTGAAGGCCGGACTTTCCGCGCTCAACGAAAGCCTGATGTACGAACTGCATGATACCGGAGTGATCGTGATCGATTTCCGGCCGGGCGATTATCGGACAGATTTTGAGGGCTCGGTCCGGTGTCCGGTTCAAGACGCCGCGCTGGCCGGGGATGAAGTTAACACCGCGCGCATGGCCCGCGTGTGGAAATCTTTTGTCGCCATGATGGCGTCCGGACCGGCGCCCGCGCATGCGGCGGAATCGTTGCGGAAGGCGCTGTTGCGTGGTCGCAGCGGTACTGTGCGGACGGGGCGCTTCTTTCAAGCGACGCTGGGACCATTTCTTGCGCGCTTCGGGTCGCTGTCTTTTCGCCGGCGCGTTCAGGAAAAGTACTTTGGTCTTTAACCATGCCTCAAGTTCGCATCCTTGTTCTCACCTCCAGTACCGGCGCCGGTCACGATGCGCGCGCCCAAGCATTCGCCGAGTGGTGTTTTGAGCTCTACCGGCACGAGGTCGATGTTCGGATCGAACAAATGCTGGAAAAGTCTTCTGGTTTTTTCAACGCCGGGGTTAATTTCTACAACTGGATTCAGAAAAAATCCCCGTGGGTGCACAAAGCGTTCTATTTATTTGTTGAGCTCTTGAGTCTGCTCAACCGGAGCTCGGTGACTTTCGGTCGCGCTTATTACGAGACGGTCTTAAAGGAATACCGGCCGCATTTGGTTTTCAGCGTCCACGATTGCCTGAATCGCGGGTATTTTCAGCTGGCGAAAAAAATTCTGGGCGAAGCGAACGTTCGTTGCGCGACGTACTGCGGGGAATTTTCCGGTGGGTTTGGTTATAGCGCCAATTGGGTCGAGCCTACCGCCGATCTGTATGTCTCGCGCACCGCGACCGCTCGCGATTATGCCGTGAAGATCGGCATGCCGGTCGAGAGAACGCGGGTGCGCGGGCACATGATGCAGCCGCGCCAGCATACCGAGGTTTTGAAAGCGGATGCACGGCGCGTGTTTTTGGAGGAGAACCTCGAATTGCGCCCCGATCTGTTCACCGTGTTTCTCGCGACGGGTGGAAATGGTGCCAATAATCATCTCCAGTTGCTGGAGAAATTGCTGCCCTACGCGGATCGGCTGCAAGCGATCGTTATTTGCGGGAGAAACCGGGAAGTTTATAACCAACTCGTGCACTGGCGGACCGAGCACCCCGATTTCAACTGTTTTGTGGATGGCTATTCCGACGAGGTGCATTTGCTCATGCAGGTTAGCAATGTCATCGTCACGCGCGGAGGCACGACGACTTGCGCGAAGGCGCTTCATTTCGGTTGCACCATTATTTTTAACGCCATCGGGGGCGTCATGCCGCAGGAGGAGTTGACGGTTAAATTTTTCCAACGCGGCGCGGGCGTTTCCCGCATCGCCAACGCGGCTGATTTCGGTCGCCTGGTCGAATCGTGGATGAGCTATCCAGCGAGCTACGAATTGCTGCGCGATAATTTCATTAAGCTGCGCTACGAAGAAAATCCAACGGTGGTGATCCAGGAGTTGGTCGATCTGGCACAAGAGGCGTCGCGTACCGATTTGCAACCCGGACCCTTTCCGCCGAAAGTGCGCCGGTCGCAATAAGTTTAGATAAGTGGCAGATCGCCAAAATAGCAGAGGCGAGTAAGAAGATTTTTCCCGCTAAGCCATTTTCCGTTTGCTCACAATCTCGCCGATCCATCGTTTGTGCGGGCCCGACAGGGTGATTTGATCCAAATTACTCAACGACACCCATTCCAATGATGGGTCCGCGCGGATTTTTTTCAGCAGTGAGGCGCTGCGCCGCACCTGATGAATGGATTCTACAATCTGAAATCGGGTGATGGCACGTCGCTTGACGACCATCAGCGATTTCTGATCGGGATCGGAAAGTCCGAGATCGAAAAATTCGGGTAATTCGTGGAGGCCGGCGAGGCGTTTGGCGGCGGCCTGCCCGAGCTTGAGCAAGAGTTTCCCATCGATTTCGCACCAAGCGCGAATGATCGAACGTTGTTCGATTTTCTTGGGTTGAAGTCGTGGAAGTTTTTCCGGTTCGCCCTTTTTGTACCCCGCGCAGAATGGCGCGACCGGGCAAGCGGGACACTTCGGCTTTTGGCGGAAACAAATCGTGGCCCCGAGTTCCATCATCGCCTGATTGTGCGTGCCGGGATCGGCTCCGATGATCAGTTCGTCGGCCAGCGGCGTAAAAAACTTCGCGGCTTCCGAGCCGTTGCGAAAAAGAATTTGTTCATTCGTCAGCCGCGCGAGGATGCGGACGACATTGCCGTCGACGCACGCCGCCGGCTCACTGAACGAGATACTGGTGATGGCGGCGGCGGTGTAGGGACCGATTCCGGGTAGCTCCATCCACGCACGCGGCGTGCGGATTTCGGATTTTTGTTCGACGACGAGCTGCGCTAGTTTGTGTAGATTTCGCGCACGGGAATAGTAACCGAGGCCTTCCCACAACTTCATCACTTTCGCCTCTGACGCAGCGGCGAGCGCGGCAAAGTTGGGGAGTTCACGGTGCCAGCGGTCGAAGTAGGGGAGCACCGTGGCGACCTGCGTTTGTTGCAGCATGAACTCCGAGACCACCGTTTTGTAAAGCGAGGGTGAGTCGCGCCAGGGTAGCTTCCGGTGATGCACGCGATACCACGCATGCAAAGCGCGTTGAAACTTCACCCTGTGCGAAACGAGATGAGTGAGGATGGCCAAGTACGACAAAAAGACCGGGAGTCTACGGCTTCGCCACTTTTTTGTGTGTCTTTGCGGATTTTTCTGACCAGCTAGCGCCATGGCGCTAAAGTCCGACGACGATTTTGAAGAACCCAAGAAGATCACCACTTACACCATCAAGCTGGACGATGGCCAGATGGAGAAATTGCACGCAGCGTGCGCGGCTAAACATTGGGAAACCGCCGAGGTGCCGTATGCGCGATTCGCTTTCAAGGGACCGAAGGTAAACGTCACCGCTTACACGAGTGGAAAAGTGGTCGTGGCGGGAAAAGACACGGAGGATTTTGTCCAGAATGTCATCGAGGCGGAGGTCACCGGAGCGCCGAAACTTGGCTACGATGAAGTGCTGCACGCGGATTGGTATGAACCGCACGCGGGTCTCGATGAAAGTGGAAAGGGTGATTTATTTGGCCCGGTAGTTGCCGCCACGGTGATCGCTGACGGAGAAGCGGTCCGGGCATGGCTCAAAGCCGGGGTGCGCGACAGCAAAACCATCGTCGATTCCCAGATTTTAAAACTCGACGATCTCGTTCGGTCGACGCCGGGCGTGATCGTTGAAACCGCCTATTGCGGGATGACAAAGTACAACGAATTAATGGCCAAACCATATGCGAGCCTCAACCGGCTGCTCGCCTGGCAGCACGCCACCGCACTGGATCAGGCGTTGAAAAAAAAATGGGTGCCGCGCGGGTTGCTGGATCAATTTTCCAAAGAACCTCTCGTCCAGCGAGAGTTGAAGAAGAAGGGACTCGAACGATTCGATCTCGCGATGCGGACCAAGGCGGAAGAAGACCCGGTGGTCGCGGCGGCCTCGATTGTCGCCCGGGCGGAATTTGTGCGCTGCATGCATGCGCTTTCGAAGAAATTTGGCGACAAACTGCAGAAGGGCGCGGGTGCGCTGGCCAAGGCGCAGGCTTTCCTGATTATCGAGAAATTTGGGGCGCGGGCGTTTGGCGATTTCGCCAAACTTCATTTCCGCACTTGCTACGAAGTGTTGTCCGAGGCGGGGAAACTCGACGAATTGCCCTTGCCGGTGCCGAAGGAAAGAACGGAGTGGAAGCGTTGAGATGCATCGGACGGGTGATCATTTTTCAAAACGCGTGGAAGCTTCGCTCGTCTGTTGCCGGGCTTGCGCGATGGTGAGGGTTGCTTAGAAATCTCGCATGGCCAAACGGCGCCAACTTCGCGGATACGACCTCAAGCAGCTCATCGGCTTCGGCAGCCTGATCGGCGTGGATGAGGCTGGGCGCGGGGCTTTGGCGGGTCCGGTGGTGGCGGGCGCGGTGCTGGTCTCGCAGGAGTTTTTAGAAGGACGATGGGCGGTCGGGAAATCCGGGCGGGTCAACGACTCGAAACAGCTTTCGGCTGGGGAACGCTTGGAGCTGTGGCTCGAGTTCGAAGAGCTGGTGAGGCTGGGCCAGATTCACGCCACGTTCGGAGTGGCGACGGTTGCCGAAGTTGAGGCGGTGAATATTCTCGGTGCGACGAAACTCGCGATGCGGCGGGCGTTGGAGGGGATTTATTCGGCTTCTTCCTTTGAAAAGAAAATCGAGCCGGACCTTTTTGCGAGCGAGACGGAGAAGTCGGCATTCGAACCAACGGTGTCCTGTCAGATTCTCATTGATGGACTTCCACTGCGTAATTTCCCGTATCCGCATCAAGGCATCGTGAGTGGTGATGGCCGGTCGTTGTGCATCGCGATGGCGTCGATTGTCGCGAAAGTTACCCGTGATCGCATGATGGACGAACTCGATAAGGTGCATCCGGGCTATGGTTTCGCGCAGCACAAGGGCTACGGCACTGAGGAGCACCGCGACGCGATTCTCAAGCTCGGGCGAAGTGCGGTGCATCGTGACAGTTTCCTTCGGAAACTTTTTGCCCAGAAGCGCGATCTTGAGGGACAGATGATACTGTTTGATTGAGCGGGAACGGGCGGATACTCGTTTGTGGTCATGGCGATTCGAAAAAATAGTTCCATCGATAAGGTGCTCGCTCGCATCGACCGGTTGGACACGTCCGCCTTGCAAACCCTCGTCCAACGGCTCGCGCGTGAACGGGCGATGCTTGAGACAGTTTTCAATACGCTTCAGGAAGGCGTTTTGGTCATTACGACGGACGGCGAGATCGATTATGCGAATGACGCGGCCGCGAAGTTGATTGGGTTCAAGGAGGAAGCCGGTGTGGCGGCGACGCTTTGGCGGCTCGTGCCCGGCTTGCGGGCGTCGTTGGAAGGGGAGAGTAAACGCGGAAAAAAAGACAGCGGCCCGGTGATGACGCGCGAGTTTGAGCTGACTTATCCGCAACCACGCGTCGTGCGAATGTACATGGTGCCTTTTCACGAAGGCGACACAGGCGAACAGCGCTACGCGATCATTCTGGCGGACATTACGTCTGAAAAAAAATCGACCGAGGAATTGATTGAAAACGAGAAAACCTCATCGATCCTGTTGCTCGCGGCGGGCGTGGCGCACGAGTTGGGGAATCCGTTGAATTCGCTCACGATTCACCTGCAGTTGATCGAGCGGAAACTCAAGAAGCTGCAAAACTCCAAAGAGACCGTTGGGCTCGCCGATTCCATTAAAATTTGTCAGGGCGAAGTCACCCGCCTTGACGGGATCATTCGTAATTTTCTCGAAGCGATCCGACCGCGGCCGCCGGATCTTTCGGAAGTGAATA
>JBEPTW010000018.1:0-35903 GCA_041691855.1 Verrucomicrobiota bacterium
AAAGAATGCAGCATGTTCAAGGCGGCCGTGCGCTTCGAAGGATTGAGCGCCGCCACGACTGGACTCAGCACCATGTCGAGGATACCGCCGCCCAG
Source organism: Verrucomicrobiota bacterium (assembly GCA_041691855.1). GTDB lineage: Bacteria > Verrucomicrobiota > Verrucomicrobiia > Opitutales > Opitutaceae > Lacunisphaera. The sequence goes on from JBEPTW010000018.1 coordinate 96, forward strand.
ACCGACGAAAAAAAGCGAAAGGCCAAGGAGGGCATAGCTGGGCGCAAAAGCGGCGGCGATGAGGCTGACACTGATCAGGCCGTTGCCTAGTTGCACAAAGGGCTTGGCACCCCAGCGATCAGCCAGCGGTCCGGCCAGAATAATTCCGACCGCCAAGCCCATAAAGCTGAGCGCACCGAGGCGGCCCAGTTGCTCATGATCCAATCCGGCCGGGCCGCCGAATGCGTGGGCGAGCGTGGTCAGAAATACGGGAAGCAAATTGAGCCCGATCGACAGGCTGATCATTGCGCCATAACAGAGCCACGTCAGTACTCGCTCGGGGTGAGCGTCGGAATTGCGCTGCTCGCGTTGAAGAAGATCGCCGTTCAAAACGCGCTTGGGCCGTGGGCGGCGAACCGAAAGAAACAAGAGAACTTCATGGAGAGTGATTGAAGCGGAGTCAGACGAAAGGGAAGACGGACGTCAGTCAGATTGGAAAATTAAGGCTCAACAAAAACGGGCATTCCGACCCATGCAATACTGAGCAGGGTTTGTGCATCCCAATTGGCGAGTCGGAAGCAGCCGTGGGATTCGGTGCGACCCACTTTTTCCGGTTCGGGCGTGCCGTGAATTCCGTAACCCGGACGATCCAGGCCGATCCACGCGATGCCGACTGGATTATTGGGACCAGGCTGGATGATGAGTTTGCGACCCAGCTCCTTTGCTTCGGGCGATTCCGGGAAAACGTCCGGATCGAACGTGTAGTTGGGATTGGGAATCACGACGGTCACGTGGAGTTCACCCACCGGGCGCTTTTCAACATTGCGTGCAATACTCACGGGAAAGTGAGCGATCACGTGTTCGTTTTCGTCCGTGGCTTCGAGCTCGTGCGCGGCGAGCCGGATATGCAGTTGGATGGCACGGCCGGTGAGAGTGGCGCGCTCGACGGCTGGGACTTGGATGACGGTCCCCGGCTTAACGGAATTCCAGTCGATTTGCGGATTAAGTCGTTTCAGGAAATTTGGGCTGGCGTGATAATGTTCGGCGACGCACTCCAACGCGGTCGTGTAGGCGAGCGCGGGTTGCTCGGATTTCTCCAGCCAAGTTGTTCCCATTGACTGAAGCGCGTCCAGTTCGTCTGCGGTAAACACGTGCATGCCGAGCGCGGGTGCAGTGAGCAGGAGATTTTCGCCCGTGATCGGATCGAGTTCTCCGGTCTCGGTTAGATCCATGCTTCGTTGAAACGCCTTGAGCGCTGCGGACGATTGCGGTCCGCGCATGCCGTCGATGGAGCCGCCGGAAAATCCGCGCCGCGCCAGCTCTACTTGAACTTCAAGCCAGCTCGCGACGGGGCGAGCCTCGTTTCCCGTGGGAGCATCCGGCTCGATCGCGGGTGTATCCTCGGGCCGTAGAATCGCGGGTGGATGAACGTCCGATTCCGCGCAAATCCGTCCAACCACGCAAAGCGCGAGCAGGAAGGCAAAGTGGCGCGAACGATGCGACAACATCGGGGCGACAATGAGCAGGTGTTCTCAAATGAAAATGCAGAAATCTGCGCGCATCCGCCGATTGAAGGATCTGTTTCTCTATCGAGAGGTGAGATGCCAGTGGTGGCAAATCGTGCATCGGTAGGCGCTGCGTTGGCGCTCCACCCCGGCAAACATCGCTGCGTCCAATGCATCGCCTTGGGTGCGATAACGGCGTTTACCGGTGCATTGGCGTTTGGTTTCTTCTTTGTCCGGCTTTTTCATGGGTTACGGTCTAGTTTGCCTGTGCGTAAGTCATTGATGGCGTAGGGACGAGTCGTGCGCAGTAATTTTCATAGTTTGGTGAATGACGTGGGCTGCCGTGAAGCGCGACGGTATTTAGCGCCGTTTAATGTCCTTATTATGAGTAGATAGTGATAGTTGATCCGACCGCTTGCAAATCGAGGGATAACTCTCATCTTCAAGGGCGAAGGGAAGGGATTGGAACTTCCCGGCAGTTAATTGAAATCGCTCTGACCGTTTGTAGGAAAGGGCACTTACCGTCGCTTCAAGCGGCAATAAAGGACGAAGTCATCATGCTTACGACTATCGCCATTGTAGCCTCCTGGCTGTCCGTTGCCTTGATTTATTTCTTGGCTCTCACGGATTACCGGGTGCGCTCATAATAAGAAAACAACGCCGCCCCGGGGATTTCCTCCGGGGCGGTTTTTTTTCGGCAATTTCGACGGGAATGCATGAACCGCGGGATTTTTTCTCACGGGCTGATTTCCACTCGCTTCCGGTGCTTTCGCTCCGCTACGTCTTGATGATGGTTACCTCTTCCAAAGTATCAACGACACCGGCCTCAACCCAAAGCTGCCCATGCGGCAGCGGTAAGAACTTTGGGGACTGTTGTGAACCGGTTCTCACTGGCCGCAAAGAGGCCGCGAACGCTGAAGAGTTGATGCGGGCGCGCTTCACCGCCCACGTGTCGCATGATTTTCGTTTCTTGCACGATTCCTATCGTCCGACCGCAGGGAAGCCGTACGTGGCGGAAGAGGGAGAGCCGACGATGGAGTGGACCAAACTAGTGGTTCACGGCCACGAAATCAGCGCTGATTCCGAGAAGGCGTTTGTCGATTTTTCCGCATACGGCACCGAGGATAAAGTTGAAAAGGTGTTACACGAGAAAGCGGAATTCCTGCGCGTTAAAGGCAAGTGGCTTTATAATCGTGAAGCGCGTCTCGGTCCCGCACCCTATAAAGTGGCGACTCCGAAGGTCGGGCGAAACGAACCGTGCCCCTGTGGCAGTGGAAAAAAGTACAAGCATTGTTGCCTGAAATCGGCCTGAGCGCCCGCGTGGACTCCGAAAACGGCCGCCGATTGCTGCGACGGCCGGAATTTTATTCGGCTTTCGAACCCACGTGGCGGCACGAATTTTTATTTTCGCGCGCACGGCTGTGATGACAGGAGTGATTCTCGACCAAAGAAAACGGTCGCGCGGACCGTGATATCTGGCGGCGAGTGTCCTCGGCATCTCCATAGTGAAACCCTGACTCGTTTTGATATCCCACCTCGGACTGTTGGATGGTCCGGATCAACGTCAGTATCAGCAAACCAGCGAGTAGCGCGATTTCCATCCGCCCCCATGGAATACTGGCCAACTGGAAAATAAAGGTGCTCATGCCCATGTCTCGTTGGACCGTGACATGGTTTTACTGTTCGCAGTTGGTTGCCGCTGTGGCATTTATCCCGAACGATTTAACGATTTAGACCGTAAACACTCCAGTGCACTTGGGAATTTCACCCCCGAGGGAGATGGTTAACTGTCCTCCAATCGGACATTTCGCTGTTGGAGAAACGGTTTGAGTTCCAGCACGCCAAAATCGGCAAGGATCGCGCCGTGCCAATCGAGGACGGGTGCTTTTGTTTGTTGGGATTTCTTTTCCATTTCCATCGCTGCCGCTTGGTCTTGGCTGACGTTCTTTTCGCGAAAGCCGATGCCGTTATCACTGAGAAACGCGGCGACTTCGATGCACCACGGACAACCTGTTTTTACGTAAAGAGTGGGGAGTTTGTCGGGCATGGCGAATGGGATAAAAAAGTGCGGGGTAGCTGGGGAAACCCGATAATTCCAAGCATCAGGAATGGGCTTTTATCGAGCGCAGGTCGAGGTGGATGTTTTCGCCCAACTCGCTGTTTTTCTTTCCGGTGAGCGCGTATTTTGCCATGCCATAAAGCTGGACCATTTTGCTCGAAGGAGAATCCCAATATTCAGCGTTGACCACCTCGACCCGCAATAAAATCAGGGTGGGGTCATCCACGCCGTCTGGGAACCATATCTTCGCTGCGGGTTTCCATAGGGCCTTCACCTTCGCGCGATCGCGCACGAGATGAGCTGGTCCTGATATGGAAACGTAGCGCTGTTTCTCGACGGAGGAATACGATAAATTGACCTGTTTTCGATGGATGATCTCGTCGGCTTTCGGCGATTCGCTCGACGTGAAAAACCACAATACTCCGTCGAGCAGATCGATTTGCTGGGTGCCCATGGGACGGCTGCGAAGGGTGCCGTCATCGGCCACGGTGGAAAGCATCGCGATGTGGATGTCCTTGATGAGTTCGCCGAGTCGGGCAAACGATTCTGCATGAGTTTGGGGAGGGGCAGACTTGGTTTTCATGGTGGTTTGTAGACAGCCAAAAACGCCGGTAGAATTGACTTTGATCCCCCATCTTTTCCGAGGTGAAAACCTTTTCGCGCAAGGTGGCGTCAGCTGGTCATGGAATTTCGGACGTCAGAGACTAACTCAATTGAACGTACCCTGGCGGCATGTTGGTGGATTGCGGCCGTGACCATCAACTCGTCGACCTTTGTTCGCGCGAGAAATGAGTGGAGGCGGGTTTTGATCGTGGCGGGCGATCCGACGATCGCTTCGCTAAAGGCATGTTCCACGCCCAGTCGCTCCGCCGTATTCCAGCGGCCCTCCATCGACTTGACCGGTGGCGGGAGGAGGCCGGGCGTACCACGGCGAAGATTGACAAAGCTTTGCTGCAATGAGGTGAAAAGAAAGGCCGCTTCGGCATCGGTATCCGCAGCGAAGATGCCGATGGCGGCCATGGCGTACGGCTTGGTGAGTGTGTCGGACGGTTGAAATTGAGCGCGATACAGCTCAAGTGCCTGATGCAAATGGTCGGGTGCGAAGTGTGAGGCAAACGCGAATGGCAACCCTAACGCAGCGGCGAGTTGGGCGCTGAACAGGCTCGAGCCGAGCAACCAGATCGGCACGGCTTGGCCGGCACCCGGGACCGCTTGGACCAGTTGATGGGGAGTTGCGGGTTTAAAATACGCCTGCAATTCCTGAACGTCCTGTGGAAAAGTATCGGCGCTGTCCGCCCGTCCACGTCGCAATGCACGGGCGGTGGGTTGGTCTGTTCCCGGCGCGCGACCGAGACCGAGATCGATTCGGCCCGGATACAATACGTCGAGCGTCCCGAATTGTTCGGCGATCACCAAGGGTGAATGATTGGGCAGCATGATTCCGCCTGAACCGACGCGAATCGTGGAAGTGCCGGCCGCCACATGGGCGATGACCAACGCGGTTGCTGCGCTGGCGATGCCGGGCATGTTGTGATGTTCGGCCAGCCAGTAGCGCTTATAGCCGAGCTTCTCCGCCTGTCGGGCCAGATCGCGTGCGGAATCAAAGGCGTGAGCTACATCACTGCCTTCAGCGACTGGCGCCAGGTCGAGAACCGAAAAAGGAATCATGGAGCAGCCTGCTCAAGGATGGAAAATTTGCCAGTCGATGACGCCTCGATGATCGTGACTCGTTTGACGGGCCGGCGGTCCCATCTGAGGCATGGCCCGTCGCGGGATTACAGTGGGAGTACGATTCAGCCCGGGCCCTCGTTGATTCCGAGGCGTGGTGATAAAACCATCGTGGCAACAAAGGACTTCGCTTCCGCTTAAAACTGTTTCTTACTGGCGGACTATTCAGACCGCATGTCCCGTCTAAAATTTAAACTTGAGGCAGAAGCCACCGGCTCAAAGGCGCGGGCGGCGGTGTTCCAGACACTTCATGGTGAAGTTAAAACCCCGATTTTCATGCCGGTGGGTACGCAGGCAACGGTGAAGGCCCAGACCGTGGATACACTGAAAGCGACGGGATCGAGTGTGCTGCTGGCGAACACTTATCATTTATTACTGCGACCCGGTCCGGAGGTTTTCAAAAAATTCGGCGGCATTCATCGATTCATGAATTGGGACGGACCGGTTTTGACCGATTCCGGTGGTTTCCAGATTTTTTCGCTGCCGGCGGAACGAGCAATGAACGAGGAAGGCGCACGATTTCAGAGTTACGTGAATGGAGATTTTCACCTGCTGTCGCCGGAATCCAGCATTGAGATGCAGAAGACCATCGGCAGCGACATCATGATGGTGCTCGATCAATGCATTCCCTCGACCGCGCCGTATGCGCAGGCGGAAGCGGCGATGGAACTGACCCATCGCTGGGCGAAGCGATCACTGATTGCCCGGGGTGATTCGCCGCAAGCGTTGTTCGGTATCGTCCAAGGCGCATGTCATCGTGATCTTCGCGAAAAGAGTGCGGCGTTTCTGCGGGAGTTGCCCTTTGATGGCTTGGCTATCGGTGGTCTCGCGGTCGGTGAGACGCATGCGGAACGTTATGAATTTACCGGCCTCGTGACCGGACATTTGCCGGCGAATTTACCGCGCTACCTGATGGGCGTGGGCACGCCGATTGATATTCTGGAGGCGGTTCACCGCGGCGTGGACATGTTCGATTGCATCATTCCCGGACAGTTAGCCCAACGCGGAGTCGTGTTCACCAAGCGTGGCAAGGTGATGCTGCGACGGGCCGTACATAAATTTTCGGATGCGCCATTGGAGGCGGACTGCGTTTGCCAGACCTGTCGGGAATACTCCAAAGGTTATCTGCATCACTTGGTGAAAGCAGATGAAACGCTGGGGTGGCATCTGTTGGGGATCCATAATTTTGCGTTTTACCACCGGCTGATGCGTGAAATGCGGACGAGTATTTTGCGCAACGAATTCGCGGCGTACTACGAGGCGCATCGCTGGGAATTGGGGCGCAACGATGAGGAAAATGTGGTGCACCCCGTTAAAAAGCGGCAACCGGCCAAATCAAAAATCCTCGGTGATTACGACGTCGTTACCGGGCCGCAGGGCTACTCGAGTATCCGCCAGATCAGCTCGGGTGAAGTGATGCATTCGGTGAATCGTCCCAGTGACGAAGCGAACCGGCTTTATGTTGAGCAATCCGGATTGGCCGAGCGGCTTGTGGCGGGTGAGGGCGACGAGAGACGAGACGAGCTCGTGATCTGGGATGTCGGATTGGGCGCGGCGTCCAATGCCATGGCTGCGCTGAGCTGCTTTGAAAAGGTTTACCAGGAGCGCGGCGGAGAAGCGTTACGTCCGCTTCGGATGGTGAGTTTCGAATGTGATCTCGATCCGCTTCGACTCGCCGCGAGATTTGCCAGTCATTTCCTGCATCTGCGTCACGGTGCGCCGCACGCGATTCTTGAAAAAGGAAAATGGTCGCACGCGTCCGGATTGATGGAATGGGGTTTGTTTTTGGGAGATTTTCTGGAGTTCCTCGAAGTTGCGGCGATTCCTGACCTGATTTTTTATGATCCCTTTTCGGCCAAGACCGACACCGGACTTTGGACAACGGAGGTGTTTCGACGGATTGCGATGCATTGCGCTCCTAAATCTTCGGAGCTCTACACTTATTCCGCTGCAACTGCGGTGCGGGTTTCACTTTTGAGCGCAGGCTTTTTCGTGGCGGCTGGTGTAGGCACGGGACCGAAGGCCGACACCACTCTTGCGTTTACCCTAGCCGATGGCGCGTCCCGGCATCCGAGATCGCCCAGGCTGCTGGCTAATGAATGGATCCAGCGCTGGAGGCGGAGCGATTCAAAATACCCGAGAAATTTGCCTGACAGTGAAAAGACTGCGTTCGACCGAAAGATTGAGGGGCATCCGCAGTTTTCGTTATAGCTTTTCCGAGCGCAAAAAAACGCCGCAGCGTGAAGCTGCGGCGCTGAAATTAGAGCGGATTGCTTGCGGATAATCAGGCGGCCAATGCGAAGCGGCGCTTGGCACCGATCATCGCGATGACCCCTAGGCCGAGAAGAAGCGAGGTCGAGCCGGCATCAGGTACGCTACGTGCCGCGCCTTGGGCGGTGAGGGTCACATTGGTCAGGGCAAATGCGCCCGACGTCCATGTAATCGTGTATCCGACAACACCGTCGGAAGCTAGGTCGGTCAAACTGAAGTTTGAAACCAGCGGAATCGTCGTAAACGACCAATCGGGGAGGTTAACAACGGATTGATTGTCGCCACCCATATTCACCGTGAAACTTTCGTTACCGAGCACATCTGCGAAGGTAAACTCGGCAACAGCCGACGTGATGGTATCCAATGTTGGATTGTAGCCATTCAACGTGAAACTGCCGCTATGGGACGGCGTGAATGCGCTGAAGATAAAGAGATCGGCGTGACTGTCCGTATAGGTGGTGGCCTGAGCACCTGCGGCGATCAAGAGACCTGCGATGATTCCAAGGAGGTTTTTTTTCATGTTTTGTTGGAGTGAAGTTTTAAGGACTCACTGATTGATACATCGCTTGTTGCAAAGGGTATGCCAATTTTTGTTTTTACACGTTTTTACTATATAAGTATCTTATATTAAACTGGATAAAATACGTCGCTGAATCCATGAGGGTTTAGCCTTAGAATCAAATGGGTAAAATCGTAAAATTATCCGACGCTTTCTATTCCTCTTCTGTCATAGAAAAAGTGAGTAGAAACTGCTCAACAAGGTTCGGACATCTTACTGGGGGTTTTCGGCGAGTTGTTCCGAGATATACTTCAAAATGTCCTTCTTTCCGACTTTGGTTTTGGAGGAACTGATAATAATCGGAGGAGGCGGGTCCAGTTCCGTAAGTACCTCACGTTTGAAGCGGGCGACACTCGATTGAGTTTGGGATAGCGACTGTTTGTCGGTCTTCGTGAAAATCAGCACAAACGGAATCTCCGCATCGACCAGCCATTCAATGAAGTCCACGTCGATGGCTTGAGGTTCAAGTCGCGAATCGATTAGGACGAAGACCCCCACGAGATTTTCTCGGCCGCGCAAGTAGTCGGCGACGGCTTCGTTAAAATCAGCCCTTTCGCTCTTGGCGACGTGCGCATAACCGTAGCCGGGTAAATCCACCAGACGCCAGTTGCGGTTAATGGTGAAAAAATTCATCAGGCGCGTTTTCCCCGGCAGATCCGATACCTTGGCCAAGCCTGCCTTTTCAGTCAGCATGTTGATCAGCGATGATTTCCCGACGTTTGAACGGCCAATGAAGGCGAACTCCGGCAGAGCGAGCCGCGGACACAAATCGAGATTGGGTGAACTTACTTCAAAGACAGCAGATTGGATTTTCATGTTCGGGGAGAGTAAACCGGTGAGTGCGGCGGATACCTTGGTTTTCGCGACAAGCGGCTGAACTGCGATGCAAAAAATTCTTTTTCAGTGAAGGGGAAAAGGTGCTTTCCCTGATCTCTAATGGTGGCGATCCGATTTCCGTAGGTCAGGGTCTGCGCAAAAATGCGCGTTGCTGGAATCTGTAGGGATTACGCCCACTCGGCTGGCGGGTATTGATTGAACTACTGTCATCTAAATTGGTCAGATTCATAGGTCTGGTTGCTGATGCACCCGGTTTGCTTTCTGAATCGTATCAATTTCACCGTCTCTTTCATGAATACCTTGCCTCGTCTGATTTTGAGCCGGTCCTTTGCCCGCACGGTTCTGGCGCTCGTTCTCTTCGCTGGATCGCGGCTTTGGGCCACCACGGTGATTCCGCCGGACTTTGACCAGTTGGTTAATGATTCGGATTACATCATTCGTGCCGTGGTAAAATCGGTGAACTCCGCGTACCAGGCGACCAACAGCGGCGGGAAGAAAATTGTCACGAAAGTTGCCTTGGACGTTAAAGAGGTGATCGCCGGTACACCACCGAAGGACGTTGTTTTGGAAATGTTAGGCGGTCGCGTCGGCAATGAACGGATGGTGGTTGAAGGCGCGCCGAACTTCAAAGTGGGTGATGAAGACATTCTGTTTGTGCGCGGTAATGGCCACACGATTGTGCCGTTGGTCGCAATGATGCATGGTCGTTACCCCATCATGCGGGAGGCTGCGACCGGTCGGAAGTACATGGCGCGCGAAAATAAAGTGCCACTTACGGATACGGCGGAAATCTCGCGACCGATCACGAAAGCCAATGCGGCGGCCGTGAAAGAGCCGGCGAAGGCTGCGTCCCAAGCGATCGCCCCGGAGGATTTCATTCAACGGATCAAATCGGCCGTAAATCCCCGCTATGTTCGTACAAAATCTTAATCGTATGCTGCGCTTTGTTGCCATCATCGTGGCCGTCGCGTTTTTCAGCGGCAGCGCAAGAGCGTATCGTTTTATTACAGATGACAGCGGCATCTACGTCGTGACGTGGAATCCGGGGACCGTTTCCTTGATCTTGAAGATGCCTCCGCCGGCCTCTCCGCTTGCTGACGGTACGAATTACAACACCAGCGTGCAGGCAGCGATGCAGGCATGGAACGGTTATCTCGGAACGTTGCAACTGACGTCCCAAATCCAGGCGGCGGGATCTGTCACCAATGGCAACGGCATTAACGAAATTGCCATGGATACCAAGGCGGGTGACGAGGATTTCGGGACCAACGTGCTCGCAATCACCCTTTCGTATTCGCAGGGCGACACTCGCGTCGAATCCGATCTCGTTTTTAACCAGGCGTACACTTGGGATTCTTATCGCGGTCCGCGCAACGGCCGGACGGCCATCGATATTCGACGTGTCGCGATCCACGAGCTGGGGCACGTGCTTGGACTGGATCATCCGGATCAGGCCTCTCCGCCGCAAGCGGTGAACGCGATCATGAACAGCAAAATTAGCGACATCGATACGATGCAGACCGACGACATCACCGGTGCGCAGGCACTGTATGGTTCTCCGGGATTTGTCCCGGCGAACAACAATTTCATCAACGCCACGCCGATCACGTTGAGCGGAACTTCGACGCAAGTCACCGGTACGAATGTTGCCTCCACGAAAGAAGCTGGGGAGCCGAATCACGCGGGAAATACCAACGTTCATTCGGTCTGGTGGAAATGGACCGCGCCTTCCGGTGGGTCGGCCACGATCACCACCCTGGGGAGCAACTTCGACACTGTGCTCGGGATTTATACGGGTGCGACGGTCTCATCGCTCACGCAGGTTGCGGCCAATGACGATGTCGAAGTGGCGACTTCATCGAACAACTCCGACCCCAAACGTATTCGCACGAGCACGGTAACTTTCACCGTCACGGCCGGCACCACCTATAACATCGCGGTCGACGGTTGGAATGGAGCGATGGCGTCGATCGTCTTAAATCTTTCATTTGGAACCGCCGGTGGCGGGACGTTGCCCAGCATTACTACGCAACCGGCCAACCAAACCACTACGCCGGGTGGCGGTGCGAGTTTCACCGTTACGGCCGACGGCACTCCCACGGGCTATCAGTGGTCTTTTAACGGTTCTGCGATCACGGGCGCCACCAGCGCAACCTACACCATTAATAGTGCGCAGTCCGCGAATGCCGGAAATTATCAGGTCGCTGTCAGCAACGCCTCCGGTACCGCAGCCAGCAGCGTGGCGACGCTTACCGTTGTCGCGGCGCCTCTGCTCGCCGGCATTGTAACCACGGGTCATGACGTGGCATTTTCGGCTGCGGACGTTGGCGGAATTCAATGGCAGGTTTCCACCGATGGCGGAACGACGTGGACCGATCTGGTCAACGACAGCACCTATCGTGGAGTTAACTCCAGTACCTTGGAAATCTCGGGCGCGACGTCGGCTTTGAATGGCCGGCGTTATCGCTACACGACAACATCGAGCGGCGGTTCCTCGACGAGTAATTCAGCAACCTTGACCGTTGCTCAGGCATTTTTTTCCTTCCCCGTGGGAGTAGCCGTGGACATTTCCGGCAATGTGTACGTGAGCGATACGTCAGCGGATACGATCCAAAAAATATCTTCCTCCGGTGCGGTTACTGCGGTGGCTGGCGTGAGTGGCCAGACAGGTACAGCCGACGGCAGCGGGACGGCGGCACTCTTCAATGACCCGACGGGAATCTTTTCAACTTCCGATGGCACGTTGAGCGTGACGGATAATGCCAACGCCACTATTCGCCGCATTACTCCCGCTGGCGTGGTCAGCACTTTTGCCGGCTCCACCGTAAACCGAGGCAACAATGACGCAACCGGTACCGCTGCGACTTTCTCTTCGCCGATGGGCATCGCGCAGGATACGAGCGGTAATTCGTACGTCGCAGACGCGACCAATAATACGATTCGCAAAATCAGTTCAATGGGTGTCGTTACAACTCTCGCCGGCAGTGCCGGCATCGCGGGCACGGCCGACGGATCCGGCAGCGCCGCGCGTTTCAATCATCCCACCGGTTTGACCGTCGATGGCTCGGGAAATATCTACGTCTCGGATTCCACCAATAACACGATCCGGGAAATCACTTCGTCGGGTTCCGTCACCACGCTCGCCGGACTGGCGGGCGTGATGGGAGCCGCCGATGGCACTGGCAATGGCGCGTTGTTCAATAATCCGGGCGGTCTGGCCGTCGATAGCTCGGGCAATATCTATGTCGCGGATACAGGAAATTCAGCGGTGAGAAAAATTACGCCGGCGGGCGTTGTCAGATTACTGGCAGGATTGCCGGGCGTGGCGGGCTTGAAAGACGGCAGCGGCTCGGACGCGTGGCTCAATCAACCGAAGGACGTCGCGGTTGATTCCACTGGCTCTGTCTACGTGGCTGACACGGGTAACGCGACGATTCGCAAAATCACCTCGGCTGGCGTGGTGACTACTCTCTCGCTGACCCAAGGCTCCAATCCGACCACACCGACGCCTCCGTCAGGTACGATTCCCACCACGCCGACCACTCCGGCCACGAGCGGCGGAGGCGGGGGAGCGATGAATGGATGGATTGCCATTGCGCTCGGCTTTAGTTGCCTCGTGCGGTGGATTATCAAAAAAAGCTGACGACTGGACCGGCGTTTCCGTGGATGACGCTGGCAATGGCGTTGGGGTCCACCGCCGCGCTCCTTTTTGCATCGGTATCGGGCGCTCTGATTTATGATCGCTCGTTAATTTTTAATGGGCAACTCTGGCGGCTTTGGAGCGGACACTTGGTTCACTTTGGTTGGAGCCATTTCACTTGGAATCTCGCGGTATTTTTGGCTTCGGGTATTTGGCTGGAGCGATTGTGGCCAGCCACGACGCGATGGTTTTATGCGTTTTCTCCTCTGATTATTTCCGTCGCGCTGTGGTTGCTCGATCCCGCGCTGACCCGTTACGCGGGACTTTCCGGTATTGCGACGGGGATGTTGGTGCTTCTCGCCTGCCTTCAACTCGGCCGACGCAAAGAGGAACCGGCTTGGTTTTGGGTGAGTGTGCTCGCGCTCGTCGGAATAAAAATTGGCGTCGAACTATTCACCGGCGCTCCCGTGTTTGTCAGTGGATTTGGCGACATCCGCACCGTTCCATTGGCTCACATTTTCGGAATCGTCGCGGCCTTGGTCTTTTGGTTGATCGCGCTCGTTGCGAAAAAAACCACAGCTCGCCGGTGAGCCTTCAGTGGAAACTCGAGCTGACCTGCAGCACCGCTGACACGATCGCGTAGGCGATAAAACCGACGAACGAAAAGGCGAAGAGCAATACCGTGCTGGAGATCACCGTCGTGAGTCCTTGCAGCCGGCGCGTGTGGGCGTCGGCGTAGTTGCGTGCAATATCGCGCAAGCACGGCGCGAGTTGTCCGGTGCTTTCGCCCACGGCCAGACGATCAAGCACGAGATCAGCCATAAAGCCTGTGCGCGATAACGCGACCGAGAGGGTTTCGCCTTCCAATACGCGGTCCGTCGCCGTGCGCAACGCCGCTTGAACCGTGCGGTTCCCGACCGTGCGCTCCGTTAATCGCAACGCCTCGGCGGGATTGATTCCGTTTTGGAGGAGCACGGCGAGGGTTTGGGAAAAGTTGAGCAGGGCGGAATCGATCACGAGACGCTTGATTCCCGGCATCTGGACCAGCCACGCGTCAGTGACTTTGTGCCCAGATTCGGTGTGCCGCCAGCGCCAGAGCAAAAGCGCGCAAAACACCGCCAGCGGCAGCAGGACGATGCCGTAACGCAGGAGCAGTTCGGCCGAGTTGACGAGCAGTTGCGTGGCGAAGGGCATTTTTCCGCCGAGCGAACTGAGGAGCGACTTCAGGCGCGGCATCAGGAAAACGACGAAGAAAAGAATCACGCCGAACGCCACGAGGCACACGAACACCGGGTAAATCAGCGCGTTGATCAACTTCTGCCGCAGTGCGCGCTGTTCGGTGTGGTGCGAAATGAGGCGCTGCAGCACATCGTTCAGACTGCCGGTCGCTTCTGCGGCGCGGACGAGGCTGATCGTTTGCCGGTCGAAAACAGTGGGCATTTCCTCCATCGCTTTGGAGAGCGGTTGTCCCTCGCTGAGGCGTTCCCAGACGGCGGCACTCAGTCCGCGCAGGCTTTTGTCCTTGAGGCGCAACGCGAGCAATCGAACCGCTTCGCCCGCGCTCAGGCCGCTCGTCGTCAGCTCGGACAGTGCCTGCAAAAAAGGGAGAAACTGGGCGCGGGAAAATTGAGCATCCTTGCCGGTGACGAACGAAAACGCACTCGGTTTAACCGCAGCCGCTGGCGTGGCCACGGCTTTTCCCTTGGCGGTGAGTTCATTGAGTTGCAGCGGTTGCAGTCCACGCGCGGACAAGAGCCGGAGCGCGTCCTTGCGCGATGCTGCAGTGACTTCATCGGTGGCGGTGCGACCGGCCGAATCGCGGGCGCTGTAGGCGAAACGCGGCATCTTCAGAGCTCGGAGACGTTGATGACCTGCAAGACTTCCTCCAACGTCGTGAGGCCGGCGCGAACTTGATTCCAACCGGATTGAGCGAGGCTATGCATGCCTTGTTCGCGGGCGCATTGCACCAGCGCGCGCGTCGGTTCGCGTTTTACGATGAGGTCGCGGAGCTCGTCCGTCGGCCGCAGAATTTCAAAGAGACCAACGCGTCCGCGATAACCGGTTTTGCGGCAGCGATCGCAGCCGACCGCCGAAGGCAGTTCGTGGAGTCCGACCGCTTCGCTGGGATCGATGCCAAGAATCGCCATCGCATCCTTCAGCTTGACGGGATGCACCGGCGCTGGCCGCGTACAATGAGAGCAGAGGCGGCGGACGAGGCGTTGGGCGATGATTAGTTCCAACGCCGACGCGGTTAGGAATGGTTCGATGCCCATGTCGACCAGACGCGTGATGGCGCCGGGCGCATCGTTCGTATGCAAGGTCGAGAAAACCAAGTGACCGGTGAGCGACGCGCGAATCGCGATGTCGGCGGTTTCGCGGTCGCGGATTTCGCCGACCATGATGACGTCCGGATCCTGGCGCAAAATATGGCGAAGCGCGCTCGCAAAGGTCAGGCCGATTTCAGGGCGCACCTGCAGTTGATTGGCGCCCGGTACTTCATATTCGATTGGATCTTCGACCGTGACGATGCGGAGATCGGTGGAATTAATCTGTCGCAGAAATGCGTTCAGCGAGGTGGACTTTCCTGAACCGGTCGGGCCGGTCACGAGGATGATGCCGTGCGGATAGGCCAGAACCTTTTTGATCTGTTGCTGGTCGACCACGCTCATGCCGAGGCCTTCCATCGTGTAAGCGACGCGCTTTTGATTGAGCAGACGAAGACTGACGCTTTCCGCGTAGATCGTTGGGATGGTTGAAACGCGGATATCCAGCGAATTGCCGCCGACCCGGAAATTGATGCGACCGTCTTGGGGCAGGCGTTTTTCCGAAATGTTCAGTCGCGCCATGATTTTCAGGCGGGAAATAATCGCGTCCTGATAGCGCAGCAGATTCTCGGGCACGGGCACGGGAATCAATAATCCATCCACCCGATAGCGAATGCCCAACTGTCCTTCCTGCGGTTCGAAATGAATGTCGGTCGCACCGTCCTCGATGGCCTGGCTGATGACGTCGCTCACGAAACGGACCACTGCGGCATCTTCATCCGCTTCGACGTCCGTCCCGGTTCCGAGGGTGGCGGAACCGGAGGCTGCCTCCGCTTCGTCATCGTCGAGACTACCGGCACCGACGCCATAGTGATCAAGGATGAGCTGGCCGATGCGCTCGGCGGGCGCGAGATGCCAGTGCACCCGTCGGGTGGTAAATGTGGCGATCCAATCCATCATCACCTCGTCTGGCGGCCACGGTGTGGCGAGGTGAAGTTGTTTTTCATTCGCTCCATCGATCGCGAGCGGCGCGATGTGGAAATCCCGCACGAGTCGCGCGGGTAGAATCGGAACCGCCGCCTGATCGATCAGCAGATCGGTGCTGGCGGGAAGGCCACTCGCTTCGGAGACTGAGGCGCGTGCCTCCGGTTCGGTGACGCGAAGCGCTTCAGCCAGCAAAATGACGCGGCGTGCACGCGGTGCCTCGGCGATAGCCTTGCGCTGCTCGTCGCTGAGACCTTCGGTGAACGTCGCCTGGAGCAAATCTGTTTCGGCCGGCATGGCTCAAGAACCTGTCGGCAGACCGAGTGTTTTTTTGATTTCGTCGCGTTGTTGCTTTGGGAGCTGCTCGACTTCGTTGAAAGCGGGGGCGTTGTCCGCCGGGGTGTTGCTCAGCACGATAGGACGAAGGAAGAAGATAAGTTCGTCGCGTTGTTCCTTGTGCGTCCGGCTGCCGAAAAGATCCCCGAGAAACGGGATGGGACCGAGGCGACTGGTGCTCTTGACGTTGGTCTTTTTCTGCAAGCCGGCGAGGACGAGGATTTCGCCGCTATTCGCGGTGATGAAGGAAGAGGTCGTGCGTTTCAGGATGATATTTTGCGTGTTCCCGTCGATCGTAACCGGATCACCGACATCACTGATTTCCTGCTTGAGATCGAGCTGGACGGAACCGTCGGCGCCGATCAGGGGCTTCACCGTGATTTTAATGCCCACTTCCTGTTGGGTGATGCTTGAGGTGGTGTATGGGTTGGTCGCACCGATCGCCGCGTTTGAACTCGTGCTGCCAGTGATGGTCGGGATGGTTTCGCCGACGAAGATAGTGGCTTCCTTGTTGTGTGTCGTGGTGATGGTCGGTCGGGAAAGGATGGTCGTATTGCCCTTACGTGGGGTCGTCGAGAGGTTGATAATGGCATTTAATCCACCGAGCAACGTCGCGTAGGTGGCAGGAGAGTCAGTAGTGGTCCCGGTTGAGGGCAGGCCAGTCACGGCGACTCCCGCGCCTGAGCCGACGAGGCCGATCAGTCTGCCATTGGAAACTTTTAAGCCGAGCGCATCGATCCCGGAGGTCTGGTTATCGCTAAGCGTGACTTCTGCGATGACCACTTCGATCCGTACTTGGGCGAGCAGAACATCGATTTTGTCCACCAAATCATGAATAAGGCGGAGATCGTCCACGGTACCCGAGACGACGAGTGAATTAGTGCGATCGTCGGATTCAATGGTCAGCAGTGAACTAAATTGATTCGAAATCGGGGTAATCCCCTGGCTCGCCAGCGCGGAAGAAATTGCCGCGACCGTTGCGTTGGGAGCTGGTGTGGGTTGACCGGGCGTCACGCCACCGGGATTCTGCGGACGATTGACGTTTTCCTGTCCGGAGCTTTTCGCCGCGTTATTTTGTCCGGTGATCAAATTGGCCAGCAGCTTTGCCACATCGGCTGCGGTGGCGGCTTTGAGTCGGATGACTTCGTTGCGGGTATTCGGATCGGATTTGACATCTAGTTTGGAAATCAACTCGTCGAAAAAGGGATACTGGCGGGGATCGGCGATCACGGCGATCTGGTTGGTGCGATCATCCGGGCTGAACGTCGTGACCGAGCCCAATTGCGTGCGCAGGGGCCCGGTGAGAATCGCATTTAGTTTGGTCACAATATCACTCGCCTTGGCGCCGTACTTGATCTGGTAAAACTTGGGCGTCATGCCCGCGAGGCTGGGTTCATCCATTTGGTTGATCAGAGTTTCAACGCGCTGAAGATTGCTGATTGAATCTGTGATCAGTGCAGAATTTCCTTTGTCAAAAATCACCGGCGGACTGCCGGCGGCGGGATTCAACAGCGCGGAGATCTGCGGCATGAATTCGGTGACGCGAAGGAATTTTGGCGTAAAGAGTTTGCTGGCCGTCCGACCGCTCGGCGCCAAACCCAACGTGGAGCCTTCGATCAACTCTGGCGCCTCTGATTTGGCGGCGTTTAAGGCAGTGACTTTGAGAAAACGATCACCCAGCGGCGTGATCGCGACCCCATTGAGGCTGAGTTCAGTTTCCAGACCTTGAATCGCCTCCTTTTTCGAAATGCGTTCCCGGAGGTTGAAGGAAATAGTGGCCTGGGGAAGATTTTGGGGACGAAGCAGAGTCTTTCCGGTCCAGCGCGCAATAAGTTCCAGCACCGCATCGATGCTGTCGCCGGGCATCGTCAAGGGGCCGACCATCTCGTCCCCTGAGGTCGCTTGTGAAGTGCCGGAACCCGCCGGATTCGGCATCGGAAGAATTGGAATAGGACCTGATGAACGAGGTGCGGGCAGCGACGGGATGGAGGACGGAGTCGGGCCGGACTGGGCGAAAACGGTGCAGGCGGACAGGACGAAGAAAGCCAGGAGGCGGGCGGAAAAGACAGAATGATTCATGCGCTAAAGTGGGGCGAACAAGAAGTTGGTAAAGATACTGAAGTTAAGCCCGGTTGCATTTAAAAAAGCGGCTTGTGCGGGCTTTGGCAAGCCGGGGGATTCGGATGGTAAAGTATTCCACGTAGACCGCCGCAAAACAAAATTGTGCAAATGATTATTTGCGGTCCGCCAGCGTGGCCTTTCGTCACGGGAGAATCCACCGTCCTTCATCCTATTTAGCGGGAGTTTTGGTGTTCGTGGTCTGAGGCGTCGCGCTTGGTGGCTGGTTTTGGAAGCCAGCCCGCATTTGTTGCCGGAGCTGCGCGTTGGCCAGCTGCTCCTGCTGCAATCCCTGAAGCGCCGCTATCTGCTGGGTGTTTAGAATGGCTTGGGCCTTGGTGACCGCCTCTGGCGAAATCGACGAACCGCCGAACATGGGATTCGCTCCGCCCATTGCTCCTGTCATCATGGCAAATCCGCCGGGTCCACCATTTCGTCCTGTATTTTCTCTGGCCGGAGTGGTTTCGGCCAGGATCTGCACTAATTGCTGGGACTGGGCGTCCGTGAGCGGTTCGGGGGAATAACTCAATCGCTGTTCCAATTGCGATACGACGGCGCGTTGGGGTTGGGTGGCCTCGTAGTTCTGGTACTGGGCATAGACTGCATCGCCCAAAGTTGACTTGATCGTGCTGTCTACCTCGTTTTGAGCGTCCTGCACGAGCTGATTGACTTGATCGCGATTGCCGCGGCCCGACATGCCCTCGGTGCGCGCTGCCCCCATCACGTCCATGACGACCGATTGTTTCTCCACGAGCAGGTTCTTGAATTTTTCGAGATCGGCGGGCGAGAGTTGGAGTTGTTTGAAGAGCACTGAATAGCGCCCGTCCAGCGCGCCTTTTTGCTGAACGGCCAGGAGTTTCTGGAAATCGGGATTGGCCATTACACTCTCAATCCGTGCGCCATCGGCGCGGGGCCCTCGTGGACCCGGTCGATTGGCGTCTGTCATCGGCTGCGGGTTCCGCCCACGCGATTCACCATCAGCAGGCGCGGGACCGCCGGCACCCGCCGCGTGACTCCGTTCCAATTCCCCGATGCGCCGCTGCAGCTCCCACACCTGTTTCTGAAGCGCCGCTTTTTCGCTGCCCCACGCGGTGGCGTCATCGGTTAATCGCCGCACTTTTTCCAGTTGAGAAATTCCAAATCCGGCCGAACCCAATACCAGAACAGCGAGGATGATGAGGGGAAGACGTTTCATGGGGGAAGACGGCCGAATGGATTACGGCGGTTGCGAGGGAAGAGCGAGCTTCATTCAGCTTGAGGGGAAGGGACGCTCGCGAGCGAAATTTCCAGGTTTTATTGCGATGGGAGAAAGCGAATGGCGAGTGAATGCGTGACTTTCCGGGTGGGTTTGGCATCCCACTCTCATGGCGGTGAAACGAAAGCGAGCGTTCGTCTATATTTTGAAATGCGCTGATGATACATTCTACATCGGAACGGCGCGTGACGTCGAAAAACGCCTGGCGATCCACAACGCGCGAAAAGGCGCAAAGTATACCCGGCCTCGGTTACCAGTGCGGGTGGTTTATCAAGAAGGTCCCATGAGTTTGACCAAGGCGTTGCGCCGGGAATATCAATTGAAGCAACTCACACGCGCGAAAAAGCAGGCGTTGATCAAGGGCCGGTTAGTCGTTCCGATGCCGCGCTGACGGTTTCTTTTTTCAACCATGTTGTTCCTGAGTAAAATTCTGCAGTCCCTGTTTTTGCCGCTCGGTGTGACGGTGCTGCTTTTGGTTTATGCGTTACTGACGAAGCGCCGTGGGCCAGTCGGCGTGGCAGTGGCGATCGTGTATTTTTCCAGCATTCCCTTCGTGGGCGATCGGATGATTGGTGGATTGGAATCGCGCTATCCGGCGGTGCCAATCGCTCAAGTCGAGCCCGCCGACGCCATCGTGGTGTTGGGTGGGATTTTCGGCCCACCGGTGGCCGAGGGCATGCTCCCGAACCTGACCGAAACCGTGGAGCGGCTCGAAGCGGGCATCGTATTGACGCAGGCCGGGAAAGCCCCGTGGTTGGTTTTCACTGGAGCGCGAATACCGTGGAAGGGCAGGGAACGATTCGAGGGAGAAGACTCGAAAATTCAGGCTGTGCGTCGCGGCATTCCGTCCGCGCAAATTCTGATTACCCGCGAGGTCGGCAACACCGCCGATGAAGCGCGCGCCGTCGCGGCCATGATGCGCGACCATCACTGGCGACGCATAATTTTGGTGACGACCGGCTGGCACATGCCGCGCGCTGCGCAACTTTTCGGAAAGGCGGGCGTTAACTTCATTCCGTTCCCGGTCGATTTTCGTCGCGATACAAGGCGACCGCTGACGTTGCTCGATTTCGTGCCGTGCGCCGAAGGACTGCATAATACTGAGACGGCGTTGCGAGAATTTTATGGCCGCGCGTTTTACGCCGTGACCTCGCCTTGACGCGGCGAAAGAGAGGGAATGTGAGAGCGATAGAAATGCGTAACTGATCGTCGTAAGTGGCGTCTCGTAGTTTATCCCTCGTCACTATGAAAACTGTTTCCATTGCTTTGCTTTTGCTGGCGCTTTTGTCGGGCTGCACAACCGCCGCTGACAAACTGAACGATGTTCGCATCGGAATGACCAAAGATCAGGTGATTGCTCTGCTCGGAAAGGCCGATAGCATGAGCGCGCAGGCCAACATCGAATACCTGACCTATTATCTGTCGACGGATTCGAATTCCTATAATCGTGAGCGGGCTTATTCGGTTCGTCTGGTCGACGGAAAAGTGGAATCTTTCGGACGTTTTATGCAGTTATTTGATATCTACAACCGCCCGGTCAATGGGACTGCTCCGATGACGGGTTCAACGCAGGTGATTCAACCGCGAGCGTCCAATGATATCGCAAGTCAGATCACGAGGCTGAAGCAGTTGAAGGACGAGGGAACGCTGACGGAAGAGGAATTTCAGAAGGCCAAAGAAAAAGTGATATCGGAGTCCAAATAAATTTAGTCCCTGACCGCCTCCTCCAATCTGGAGGAGGTGAAATGAAAGTGAGGTAAGGGTGGGCTAATTGTTTTTTGAAACAATGCCAGACGAGCCGGTCGTACCGGCAAAAACGTTGTCGCATCCTTCCGCTCGAAGCAGTCGCGCCAGCGCGGCACTTCTTATTCCGTGCCGGCAAGTGAGGATGACATTTCCGTCTTCACGGACCAGTTCCCGCAAGCGAGCGAGATCGCCAATGGCGGCGGTCACGGTGCCGACTGCTGCGCGCGATGAATCCAACTCTTCACCCGTTGCGAGCAATGCGACAGTACGGACATTCCCCAATGCGACCATTTGCTCGGGATCGAGGATGAGGGAACCGCTCGTCGCGTCATCGGAAAGTGCGGCCGGCGCGATTGCGTCGAGTTCGCCGCAAGCCGGACATCCCGGGTCGGCCTCGCGCACAACGGATAAGAGCGAACAATCGAGCAGGTTGACGAGGCGCGTCCGCCGATAGCTCGCGGCGTCTGTCTGACCGAGTAGAATTTTAAGCGCTTCGCCAGCCTGCATCGTGCCGAGCACGCCGACGGCTGGACCAAAAACGGCGCCGCCCGCGCAATTCCCGACGGCAGCGTCCAATTCTGCGATGCTGCGATTTTGGCGCAGACAGTGCAAACAGCCGCCGCCGCTCCCGCGCTGAAAAATATCCAGCGTGCCTTCGAAACGATGCACCGCCGCTTGGACGAGCGGCAAACCGGCGGAAAAGCACGCATCATGGAGTATAAAACGCGTGGCAAAATTATCCGTGCAATCGAGCACCACCGTCCGACCGGCGACGAGCGCGCGGGCGTTTCGTGCGGTGAATTCCGCGTTCACGGCCTCGAATTGCACAAATGGATTTCTCGCGCGCAACGCCGCGACCGCCGCTTCTGCTTTCGACGTGCCAATGTCGTCCATCGTGAATAAAATCTGACGATGCAAATTCGAGAGTTCGACTTTGCCGCTGTCCACCACGGTCAGATGTCCCACGCCGGCGCCGGCCAGATAGAGTGCGGCCGGACACCCGAGTCCGCCGACGCCCACGATCAACACGCGCGCCTGCGCCAGCTTTTCCTGACCGTCGCCACCCACTTCCGGCAGACTCGCCTGTCGCGCATAATAATCGGTCGATTGCGGTCCGCGCGCCATCGCTTCGGCGGAACAGTTAACCCATTCCGATGCGCCGTCGGGATGGAATTCCTTTTTCCAGATTGGCAGGCGGCGTTTGATTTCCTCGATCGCGTGGCGACACGCTTGGAACGCAATCCCGCGATGCGCCGAGGCGACGCCAATCCACACCGCGAGTTCGCCCACGCGCAATGCGCCCGTGCGATGCACGCAGAAAACCGCGCACCCTGAAAATCGTTGCTCGATTTCCGCAATGATCGAATTGCCTTCCAACTTCGCCATGACGTCGAACGCTTCGTAATGAAGCTCCCGCACCGGTTGGCCCAGATGATGATTGCGCACCCAACCTTCAAAAACGACGCACGCACCCGCGTCGGGTCGTGTGAGCCGGGCCCGCAGCGCCGCGCTGTCGATCGGATGGTCGGTGAGTTCAAACATGATCAACCGCCGGCGACGGGTGGAATAAAAACAACCTGGTCGCCCGCGTTCAGAGGCGAATCCATCGCGACGTATTTTTCGTTCACCGCGACTTTTAAAAGCTCCGCGCGGAAAGTCAGCCGGTGACTGGTTTGTAACTCCGCGTACAATTCTGCGGGCGTCGCGGCAGTGGAGCTGAGCTCGATGGCGGACGTTCCCGCCTGTTCACGCAACACGGCGAAGAAACGAACGTGGATGAGCCGTGACGAAGGAGTGGGCATCTTTTTAAAAAATCAGCCGCCGATTTCCGACATGCCGCGCGCTGTGGACATCACTTCCTGCGCGAGCCCGTGACCCCACGGTTTGATATGAACCGCTTTGCGAATGAAGGCGGTGATTTCCTCGTCCGTTGCGCCACCGCGCAAAAGGGGACGCAAATCAGCCTCGTTGTCGCGCAACAAACACAGGCGGAGAATGCCGTCGGCCGTGAGCCGCAACCGGTTGCAATCCGCGCAAAACGGTTTCGAGACCGGGCTGATGAATCCGATGCAACCCGCGGCTCCCGGCACGCGGTAAAGACGCGCCTCGCCGTCGAGTTTTCCATGGTCGACGAGTTCGAGCGGTCCGAACTCGCCGCGGAGCACGGCCAATAACTCATCCTCGTCGACGATGCTCTTCTTTTGAAAATCGGCATTGTTGCCAAAGGGCATCTGTTCGATGAAGCGCACCTGCCACGCTTGCTGCAAAGTGAAACGCGCGAGCGCAATGACATCCTCGCGATCGTTGGTGCCCCGGCTGACAACGGCGTTAAGTTTAATGCGCAACCCGGCGGATGCCGCCGCGTTCAGCCCGGCGAGGACTTCCGGCAGTTTTCCCCAACGCGTGATCCGGCGGAATTTATCGGCGTCGAGCGTATCGAGCGACAGGTTGACGGAACGCAGTCCCGCCGCGTGCAACGGGGCGGCGAGTCCCGCGAGCAACACGCCGTTGGTGGTGAGTCCGACGGACTCGATGCCCGGCATGGCAGTTGCGTGGCGCACGAGGTCGACCAGTGACGAACGCAAGGTGGGTTCGCCGCCGGTAAAACGGATTTTCCGGAAACCAGTGGCCGCAAAAATCGTAATCAGCCGCCGCAGCTCGGCATCGGAAAGGAGTTCGTCGCGCGGGCGGAAAGTCATCTGCTCCGGCATGCAATACACGCAACGCAGGTTGCACGCATCGGTGAGCGAAATGCGCAGGTAATTGATGTCGCGATTATATTGGTCGAGCGGCATGCGGTCGGGAGCAGGGAAGGTTAAAAGACGCCAAGCAACGATTACCTCAAATTAAAACGAGTACAAATAGTGCGGACTGATCGCAGCTTGATGCCGGCTGGCAGCCCTGTAACGGTAAAGCCGTGCCACAAAAATTAACCGCTGCGCCTGTGCTGCATCCCAACTTGCGACTGGCGTGGAGTGGACATCATTTGTTCGGGCCGGGCAAAGCCGATCTGCTGGAAGGGATCGCGGCGACGGGTTCGATTGCGCAAGCCGCTTCGCGGATGAAAATGTCGTACATGAAAGCATGGCTGTTAATTCAACATTTGGAAAAACGCATCCGGACGCCTTTGGTGCAAAAATCACGGGGCGGAAAGAAGGGTGGGGGCGCGGCGTTGACGCCTGCGGGCCAGGCGTTGCTCGCCGCTTACCGCGCCATCGAGGCCGATTGCCAGCGCGCGGCGAAAAAGCACCTGAGAACCATTGCGAAACATATTCAGGTTCATTGAGGCGCAGCATCGTTCGGCGTCGATGAATGAGAGCGACGGAGCCGCACTGTTATTCGGGTCGCTGTTTTCATGCGGTTTGCGTTATATTTAATTGAATATAACGCAGAACCGGTCAAGCGCTTCAGGTCGTCCATGCGTAATTTCTGCAAGTTGCTTTTCGCGTCGGTTTTATTTTGGTCCACCGTCCCAGCCGCTGACCTGAATGTGTTTGCGGCCGCGAGCCTATCCGATGCTTTGAAAGAAATCGCGAAAACCTACCAGCCGGCCAGTGGCGATAAGCTTCATTTCAATCTGGCGGCGTCGAGCACACTGGCTCGGCAAATCAAGGAAGGCGCGCCGGCTGATGTATTTTTCTCCGCTGACGAGGCAAAGATGGATGATCTGGCCAAAGCTGGGCTGATCGCGTCCGACACGCGCGTGAGCCTGCTTTCGAATACCTTGGTGATCGTGGTCAACGCCGAAGGTGGCGCGGCGATCACCACACCCGCTGATCTTGTTAAACCGGCGATTACGCACCTCGCGCTCGCGGAGCCGCAGACGGTGCCGGCGGGGATTTATGCGAAGGCGTACCTGCAAAAGGCGGGTCTTGGGGATGGAATTTCCAGCCGGGTAGTGCCGACGGAAAATGTTCGCGCCTGTCTCGCCGCAGTGGAGTCGGGCAATGTGGATGCCGGAATTGTTTATAAAACTGACGCGCTGATTTCCAAAAAGGTGAAAATCGCGTGTGAGATAAGCGTCGCCGATGGGCCCAAGATTTCCTATCCACTGGCCGTCGTGAAAGATTCAAAAAATGCAGACGCATCGCGGAAATTGGTGGCTTACCTTGCCTCGCCGGTGGCTCGCGCCGTGTTCACCAAATACGGGTTTCTGCCCGCGCCTTGACGCGGGTGTGTGATGTCAGCCGAAGCATGGCAGATTACTTGGTTCACTTTGGGCGTCGCGACGCTCAGCACGCTGGTAATTCTACCGTTTGGCGTAGCGCTCGCGTGGCTGCTGGCGCGACGCGAGTGGCGGGGAAAATCGATTGTTGAAACCCTGGTGGCGTTGCCGCTGGTTATGCCGCCAGTCGCTACGGGTTTGCTGTTGCTCAAACTGCTCGGTCGACGCGGGATTCTCGGTGGTTGGCTGGAAAAGACCTTCGGTTGGGAAATCGTGTTTACCTGGCGCGGCGTCGTGATCGCCACGGCGGTGATGTCGTTTCCGCTGCTGGTGCGCACGGCGCTGGTCGCGTTTGAAAACGTCAACCCGCGCCTCGAACAAGTTGCGCGGACGTTGGGTTCCGGCCCGTGGCGCGTGTTTGTGCGCATTACTTTTCCGCTCGCCCTGCGCGGAGTGATCGCTGGCGCGCTCCTGGCGTTTGCGCGCGCGCTCGGGGAGTTCGGCGCGACCATCATGGTTGCCGGTTACATTCCCGGAAAAACGGCGACGCTCGCGCTTTCTATTTATAATCTGGTACAACTCGGCCATGACTCCGAGGCATTCGGATTGCTCGCGATTTCGGTGGTGATAGCTTTTGGCGCGGTGTTTGCGAGCGAATGGTTTTTACGGAGGCGCATTCGGTGAGCGTAGAGTTGTCCCGCCTCCGTCTGCCGCTTGCGCACTTCACCCTTGAAGTGGACGTGGTGCTCTCCGGTCGCGTCACGGGAATTTTTGGTGCGTCCGGTGCAGGGAAGACATCGCTCCTCGAAATCATCGCCGGTTTGCGCCGACCGATGGCGGGAGCGGTGCGGATTGACGGAGTGGTTTTAACCGATTTCTCCACGCGAACCTTCGTCCGACCCGAGCGCCGCGCAGTGGGCTATGTGCCGCAGGAAGGCGCTTTGTTTCCCCATCTGTCGGTGCGAAAAAATTTACTTTACGGCTTTTCGGGAAATCACGCCCGTCCGACTGGGCTGACGTTTGAGCATGTTACGGGAATTTTGGAGATCGCCGCGTTAGTCGAGCGACGCATTCAAACTCTCTCGGGCGGTGAGAAGCAAAGAGTGGCGCTTGGGCGCGCTCTGCTGGCCTCCCCGCGTTTGCTGCTGTTGGACGAGCCGCTGGCCGGCTTGGACGCTCCGCTCCGCGACCGGCTATTGCCTTATCTCGCGCGGGTGCGCGATGAATTTGCGATCCCGATGATCTACGTCACGCATTCGCCTGATGAGGTATTGGCGCTCTGCGACGACGTGGTGATCCTGTGTCAGGGGAAAATTGAAACACGCGGTGCGCCAGCCGAATTATTTATGCCAGCCGCTCGGCCGCGTTTCGAGCGCAGGCCGACGTAGTATAACTTTGTTGAGTTTCAGGTTTGTTCCAGTGCTTGTGCCTTTGTGGGTGGGGTGCCCTCACCCCACCCACAACCAATCCAAGACGGTCATACTCGCTTGGCGCGGGCTCCGGCCTCAAGAACGTAACTTTGGCCTGAATCCAGCGATGTGATCGAGGCATTCCGCGATGGCCGGTACGAGCAGCGGCAGGCACTCTTCGATCGCGCGCGGACGGCCGGGAAGATTCACGATCAACGATCTGCCCCGAATGCCCGCCGTGGCGCGCGACAGAATCGCCGTCCGCACTTTTGCGTAACTCTGCATCCGCATAATTTCTCCGAAACCCGGCAACTCTTTTTCGACGACGGCGCGGGTCGCCTCGGGCGTGATGTCGCGTGGCGTTGGACCGGTTCCTCCGGTCGTCAAAATAAGAGGACAATTCTCCTCATCGACCAGCCGTCGCAACGCAGTTTCGAGTTCCGCGCGGTCATCGGGCATCAATACGCGGACCCATTCGAGCGGTTCGTCGAAAAATTGTGCAGCGATGCGTTCGATTTCAGGTCCGCTGACATCGGCATAAACGCCGGCGGTGGCGCGATCGCTAAGCGTGACGCGGGCGATTTTCACGCGCGAAAAAATTCTCCAAGGCGAGTCGCCGCGACTTCGCTGCGGGGTTTGCACGGACCATGGCGAGGTCGCCATGGCTTCAGGGAAATGACAGAATCGCGGGCAATATTCATTTTTTCGTTTTTTCGATCACATGAATTCCGCCGATGCTCATTTTCTTATCCACCGCCTTGCACATGTCGTAAATGGTCAGCGCGGCGACGGACACGGCGGTCAATGCTTCCATTTCAACGCCGGTCTTTCCATTCGTTCGCACTGTCGCGCGAATGACGATGCCGTCGTCTTCAACGCTGAAATCGAGCTTCACGCCGCTGAGTGCGAGCTGATGGCAGAGCGGAATCAGCGTGCTGGTGGCTTTTGCAGCTTGGATTCCGGCGATTTGTGCGACCGTTAAAACATCCCCTTTCGGCAACGCTTGGGCGCGAAGTGCGGCGATGGTTTCGCGGGCGCAGGTGAGGCGGCCCTCGGCGATTGCCTGCCGCTGCAAATCCGGTTTTGCACCAACATCCACCATCCGCGCGTGACCGGCGGGATCGAGGTGGGAGAATTCCGGTTTTGGCTCGGGCGTCATAGGCAGGGGATAAATTCAACAGGTTGGTTGAAATCGAAATTGGTGCCTGTGGGAGGTAGCGGCAAGAGTGCGTTCGCGCCGACCAGTCCGCTGCTGTCACCGGAACTGGCGAGCGGCAACGGCGTGAGTTCGTAGCCGCCATCGAGAATCGCAGCGCGACTGGGCCAGAAGGTTTGGCGCTTATCGGCGGACGGCAGCGTGACTCCAGTGGCGAGGCGGCCTTTGAGTCGAGCGGGCTCCGCAGCGGCGCCCGTTTGCAGGTGTTGCAACAACGGCGCGACGAATAGATGAAACACCACCCAATGCGAAACCGGATTCCCCGGCAACGCGAACGCGAGCTGATTTCCCTTGCTCGCGAACACCAGCGGTTTTCCAGGACGGAGATTGAGCGCTTGAAAGTGGAGCGTGTAACCGAGCGCTTGGAGCAACGGGCGCGCGAAATCGTGGTCGCCGACACTGGCGCCGCCGGAGATCAGCAACACATCGTGGTCGGGCAATGCCGTGACGGCGTTCTGCGCGCGGGCCAGATCATCGGGTGCGTGGGCGCGCGCGAGGAGTTCGGCGCCGTGGCCCTTGAGCAACGCCGCGACGAGGGTGGAATTGCTGTCGCGAATTTGCGCTCCGATTGGTTTCTGTTCGGGTGAAACAATTTCGTTCCCGGTGACCAAATGCACACAGCGCGGTAGGCGCGTCACCTCGGGTTGAGTGATCCCCGCCGACGCGAGCGCGGCGAGATCCGCCGCTGAAAGACGCGTGCCCGCCGGAATAATTAGATCGCCCGCGCGACGGTTTTCTCCGCGACGGCGAATGAAATTGGGCTGATCGGATGATGGCACGCGAATCGTGTCTCCGTCGCGCGCCACGTCCTCTTGTTTAATGACGCAATCGCAGTCCGCGGGAACCGGCGCGCCGGTAAAAATCCGCACGCACTCCGCTGCGCTGACGCGACCGGTGAAAGGACTTCCGGCCGGAACTTCGCCGATTACCCGGATCGCTTGACCGATCGAACTTCGCCGCATCGCGTAGCCGTCCATTGCGGAGGCGTCGAATGGCGGCGAATCGGTGTCGGCGTGCGCGTTTGCTCGAAGCACGCGGCCAAGACATTTTTCCAGCGGGAGCTTCACCGTCTCGAGTTGACGGGCGTGGCTTACGATTGTCTGCCAGGCTTGGGTAGTCGAAAGCATGGAAGGAAAGATCTGCTTACGACGGTGAAGGGATAAGGCGGTTCGCGCGCTGGTGGAACCCGACCTCCGGGCGGGTTGCTTGAATCACCGTCGGAGCCAACCCGCCCGGAGGTCGGGTTCCACCGATGGCGCGGGTTACAACCCAAGAGGATCTGCGCGATGACATGGCGAAAGGGAATTGTGCGCGCTATCTCAGGCTTGGATGGGTTTCCGTTTCGCGGCTTTCTTCTTCTTTGGGTCGGTCGGCGCGACGATAAAGGGCATGTAGAGCGCGGAAAATTTCTTGGGGAAACGACCCGAGATTTTGACGCCATCGTCGAGTGATTCCTGACTTTTGACTCGACCGACAGCATGAAGTTTCGCGACGACGTCGTACCGATCGTGGGGAATTAATAATTCCACGGAATCCTGGTCGTCGACCGCCAGCTCTTCGCAACGACGGAGCAAGACGTCGAGCCCGGCGCCGGAATGCACGCTGATAAAAAGCGCGCCGGGATGGCTGGCGCGAAGTCGGGTGAGGGCATTGGCGTCGATGGCGTCGATCTTGTTGAAGACGGTGATCATCGGCCGGTCCGCCGCACCGAGTTCGCCGAGGACCGCCAGCGTCGTCGCGTGGTGTTGGTCGACGTTTGGATTGGCCGCGTCGAGCAGATGAATCAGAAAATCTGCGACCACCACTTCCTCGAGGGTGGCTTTGAACGCTTCGACCAAGCGGTGAGGCAAGCGGCGGATGAAACCCACCGTATCGGTCAACAGCAGCGTGCGGCCGTCGGGCAGCGTGAGCTGGCGGGTCGTGGGATCTAGCGTCGCAAATAATTTGTCGGCCGCGAGGACTTGTGCGCCGGTGAGTTTGTTGAGCAAGGTCGATTTGCCGGCGTTCGTGTAACCGACGATCGCGGCACCGGGCACCGGGGTGCGTTGGCGTTTGCGTCGTTGGGTGGCGCGTTGCGAGATCACTTGGACCAACTCGGCTTTGAGTCGCGTGATTCGATCGCGGACCAGACGGCGATCCTGTTCGAGTTGGGTTTCACCTTCGCCGCCCATCTTGCCCTTACCGCGTTGCCGCGAAAGGTGAGACCACGCGCGCGTAAGTCGTGGCAACGAGTATTCCATGCGCGCCAACGCGACTTGCAGGACGGCTTCGCGGGTCTGGGCGCGATCCGCAAAAATTTCGAGAATGACCTCCTGCCGGTCGATTACCGCGAGGCCGGAATCCTCTTCCCAATTTCGCTGCTGCGCCGGGGAAAGTTCCTCATCGATGACGATGACATCCGCGCCGTCTTCCTTCGCGATGGCCATGAGTTCCGCGGCTTTGCCCGTGCCGATGAGGAATTTCGGCTGCTGGCGGTCGCGGAGATTGATCAGGGTGGAGTGGGCGGAAATTTCCAGTCCGAGATTTTCGACGAGTTCACGAAGTTCAGCGAAGAGTTCCGCGCCCTCGCCGGGAGCCATGTCGGGAGTTTGCACGCCAACAAGGAGAGCGCGGGTAGTGGGCTTTTTCGGGTCCAGAAAGTTCGACATCAGTGCCTCTTAAGTATCCAGCGTCCCCTGGTAGTCAACCGAAGGCACAGAGTATCGTTGTCGCGAAAAGTTGATGCTGAGATCAGGCCTGCTCCGTAGTTTCTCATTTTTCGCGGTCTGAACGATCAAAACGCTCAGTGGCGATAAAAATAGGTGTGGGCACGTTTCCAGATTGGTTTTGGCTACACTTCGTCGATTTCTGTTATTCGAACTTCTCGCAGGGCGTGGTCACTCCAAAAGCTAATAATCCACCCACTCACGTCCAAATGTTGGATCTCACGATCATCTTCGTTCCTTGTTGAAAGGTGGCTAATTGAAACGGATTGCGGGCAACGCGAAACACGAGATCGATGATCAGTTTTTGTTTTCGTGTGGGCCGCGAAACTAAAAACGCTGAAGCACTGCCCGATAGGATGGGTTAATATTTTGCCCTATTTGCCATGACCCAGACTCGCAGACAAATCCTGCAGGCGGATCTTTTTTCCGGAGTCCATTTCCTTCATGATGCGTGCGCTGCGGCGACGACCATTCGCAGATTCATGTCTCAAACGCAAAAGGTAGGCCGAAGCCATGCGACGATCCTTTTCGGACAATCGGGAAAGCCTCTGCTTTAACTCCAAGATCGCGACTGAGGTCATGCAAAAAACTAGTTGGCCTTCGTAGCAGGTCAAGCCGGAGCAGGAAAATTTGTGCCGAATAACGACCAGTGGCACGTTGATTAATCCGTGGGGTTTAGCGAGTCATGGAATGGGCTTGTTGGCGCAGTTTGATGCGGGTGTTGAGTCAACGTGCACGGTTGAGGACGTGGCTAAGTCTACTGAAAGGGAATTCTAGAGGGAAAATGAAAAGCGTTAATTTGGAACGGTGTATGCGAGAACATAGTCCACTCAATTATGGATTCACAAAAAATGACCGTCATGTCGCGCCAAGCCTTGCAAGAAGCGCAAAACGAAGCGCGGCGCCGCTCCAACAATGAGGTTGAGACCTGGCATTTGCTGCTCGCGTTGCTCGCGCAAGAGGGCGGCATCGTTCCGGCGTTGGCGGAAAAAATGGGGCTCACGGTCAGCTCGTTGCAGCAGGCGGCGGAACGCGAAGTCGACCGATTGCCAAAGGTGTCGGGAGCGGTTGATGTCTCCAAAATTTACGTCACCCAGTCTTTGAATGAAGTGCTGACGCAGGCCGAGCAGGAGGCGGAGAAGTTAAAGGATGAATTTGTCAGTGTGGAGCACTTGTTGCTCGGCCTGATCACGGTGGCCAAGCCGGCCGGCCTGAAAAAATACTTTGAAAGCTTCGGACTCGACCGCTCGAAAGTACTCATGGAATTGAAAGCGATGCGCGGTGGCCAGCGCGTGACGTCGGATAATCCTGAGACCACTTATGACGCACTCGCGAAATACGGCATCGATCTCGTGGCGCAGGCGCGCAAGGGGAAGCTCGATCCGGTCATCGGTCGCGACGCGGAGATCCGCCGTGCGATTCGCATTCTTTCGCGAAAGACGAAAAATAATCCCGTGCTCATCGGCGAGCCAGGCGTGGGCAAAACCGCCATCGTCGAGGGTCTCGCGCAGCGCATCGTTCGCGGCGATGTGCCCGAGGGACTCAAGGATCGAATTATCTTCGCGCTCGACATGGGTGCGCTCATTGCCGGCGCGAAATATCGCGGCGAATTCGAGGAGCGGTTGAAAGCCGTGCTGAATGAAGTCAAACAGGCCGAGGGCCGCATCATTCTTTTCATCGATGAACTGCACAACATTGTCGGCGCGGGCAAAACCGACGGCGCGATGGACGCGGGCAATTTGCTCAAGCCGATGCTGGCGCGCGGTGAATTACACTGTATCGGCGCCACGACGCTCGACGAGTACCGCAAATACATCGAGAAAGACCCGGCGCTCGAGCGTCGCTTCCAACCCGTGATGGTGGAAGAGCCGACCGTCGAGGATGCTATTTCCATTTTGCGCGGACTCCGCGAACGGTATGAGTTGCACCACGGCGTGCGCATTCAGGACAACGCGCTCGTCGCCGCAGCCGTGTTGTCGCATCGCTATATTTCCGACCGTTTCCTGCCCGACAAAGCCATCGATCTCGTCGACGAAGCGTGCGCGATGATTCGCACGGAAATCGATAGTTTGCCGACGGAGCTGGATGAACTGCAACGCCGCGTGATGCAGCTGGAGATCGAGGAAACAGCTTTGCAGAAAGAAAAAGACGATGCGTCGAAGCATCGTCTCGCCGAGTTGCGCAAGGAACTGGCCGACGCCAAGGAAAAGGCGACGGCATTGCGCGCCGTGTGGTTGAAGGAGAAAGAATCGTTGGGCCGCGTGCAAAAGGTACGCGAGGAACTCGAAGCGGCGCGCATCGAGATGGCCAAGGCAGAACGCAACTACGACTTGAACAAGAGTGCCGAACTCAAACACGGACGCATTCCCCAATTGGAACTGGAGCTCGCGAAGGCCGAAAAGACCGGCAAAGCAAAAACTACGCTCGTGAAGGAAGAAGTTTCCTCGGAGGAGATCGCTGAGATCATTTCCAAGTGGACGCATATTCCCGTCACAAAGCTGATGGAAGGCGACAAGGAGAAGCTGCTGAAACTCGAGGATGAATTACACAAACGCGTCATCGGGCAGGACGAAGGCGTTCGACTCGTGAGCGAAGCGATTCTTCGCGCCCGTGCCGGTATCAAAGATCCGCGCCGGCCGATCGGCAGTTTTCTTTTTCTCGGGCCGACGGGCGTCGGGAAGACCGAGCTGGCCAAGACCCTTGCCGAACAACTTTTCGATTCGGAAAACAATCTCATCCGCCTCGACATGTCCGAGTACATGGAGAAGCACTCGGTGTCGCGCATGATTGGCGCGCCTCCCGGCTACGTTGGTTACGACGAAGGCGGTC
Source organism: Verrucomicrobiota bacterium (assembly GCA_041691855.1). Classification (GTDB taxonomy): domain Bacteria; phylum Verrucomicrobiota; class Verrucomicrobiia; order Opitutales; family Opitutaceae; genus Lacunisphaera. Next base: position 33,701 of record JBEPTW010000018.1, read on the forward strand.
AACTTTCCGAAGCCGTGCGCCGGAAACCGTATTCGGTGGTGCTGTTCGACGAAATCGAGAAAGCGCACCCGGACGTTTTCAACGTCCTCTTGCAGGTGTTGGATGAAGGACACATTACCGACAGCCAAGGAAGGACGGTCAATTTCAAGAATACGGTCATCATCATGACGTCGAACATCGGCAGTCGCCATTTGCTGGAAGGCGTGACCGCTGCGGAAATTCCCGAAAGTGTGCGTGAGGCAGTCATGGCCGATTTGCGGCAAGCCTTCCGTCCGGAATTCCTGAATCGCGTGGATGAAACGGTGCTCTTCAAACCGCTCTCGCTGGAAGAAATCGGTTCGATCGTCGATTTGCTCATTGCGGATATCAACAAACGCCTCGCGGACCGCCACGTCACCGTGGTGCTCGAGGCCAAGGCGAAGACTTGGGTAGCCGAGAAAGGCTACGATCCGGTGTTCGGCGCGCGACCGTTGAAACGTTTCCTGCAACGCCACCTCGAAACCCGCCTCGCGCGCGGCCTCATCGCGGGTGACATAACCGAGGACTCGACTGTAACCTTCAAAGTCAAAAACGACGAATTGGTGATTGAGTGAGTTTGGACCAGCTCGGACAATTTACTGTAGCCGGGGGCGCGCCGCCCCCGGTGCATTTCGACGATTTCTTCCTTTGCGGTTTTGAATCTTTGTGTGATTTTCTGGAGAACATGCCCGCTGAGCCCATCCGTTTTTTTGATCGTTATAAGAAAAGCATCGAGACCGAAAAGGTTTATGGTGGCGATTGGCTGCGCTGGACTTATCAGACGAGTCTCGGGCGACTCTCGCTCGAACTCGCGGTGAAGCGGGCGATTGTTTCCCGCTACTACGGTTGGAAAATGTCCCTGCGTTCAAGTGCGAACCGGGTGCTTCCGTTTATCATCAATTACGACATGGACGTCGATGAATTCGCTAAGAAAGCACTGACGTTCAAATCGTTTAACGACTTCTTTTACCGGGCGCTGAAAACGAGTGCGCGTCCGATCGCTCCCGGTGATCGAGTCGCGGTGCTACCGGCAGACGGACGTCATCTGGCATTTCAGAACGTGGATGCCGCTGCGGGGTTCTATGCGAAGGGACAGCGCTTTTCATTGGCATCGTTTCTGGAGGATAAATCCCTCGCTAAGGAGTTCGAGGGTGGGGCGCTGGTGATCTCGCGGCTTTGTCCGGTGGATTATCATCGGTTTCATTTTCCGGTGAGCGGGTTGCCTGCGGTGCCGCGTTTGATCAATGGCTGGCTATATTCCGTGTCGCCGATCGCGCTGCGGCGGAATCTGGCTTATCTTTGGGAGAACAAACGCATGGTCACCGTGGTGGAATCGCCGGAGTTCGGCCGGGTCGCGATCTGCGAAATAGGAGCGACGATGGTTGGCAGTATTTTCCAGACCTTCAGTTCCAGTCGAGCGGCGGTAAAAGGGGAGGAGAAGGGACTCTTTAAGTTCGGCGGTTCGTGTGTGATTACGATTTTTCAGGCGGGGCGAATTAAAATCGATAGCGATCTGGTCAGCCACAGTGCCGAGGGCATCGAAGTTTACGCCCGGATGGGCGATCGCTTAGGCGAAGCGACGTAAGCGACTGTTCGCTGCTTGTGTGCGCTGGAGATGACTTGGAAACAGTCTTATGGAAGAGCCCCGTCACCTTACACCAAGGAAGCAGAGGACGCAGAGAACAGGTGAAATCACCGGCGGGACTTGGCGGACTTTGCGCTCTTGGTGTAAAGTGCTGAAGCTTGGAGCGACCGGGGTGAACCAAAAGCAGAAGACCTACCCACGAAACACGAACCGCACGAAAATCAGACGGGAACGCAGCGATTGATTATTCCATTTAGTCCCACCGTTTGGTGAAATGAAAACCGGGTTGGTTTTGTCGGGACCGGCTTCTTTTCGTGTCGTTCGTGTGTTTCGTGGGCCACGCCGATTGCATTGTTTAGGGTTGGGGCGGTCGCGAAACCAAGCTTGCTTCCGCGAATCCGACACCGTCAATTGTCGCCCGGTATCGCCCGCTCGGGTGATGGAATGGCAGACATGCGGGTCTTAGAAGCCCGTGCCGTAAGGCGTGCAGGTTCGAGTCCTGTCCCGAGCACCAATAAATTGGGGTATGCGCGTTTCTCGACGACGTGATCCTTGACGGGGCGATTGCGGTTACGTAGTCATCACGCTTCTTCATTTTAA
>JBEPTW010000019.1:0-35792 GCA_041691855.1 Verrucomicrobiota bacterium
ACACATCCCGGCGCTTCTGCTCCAACGTCGCCTCGGCTTCGTTGAGCGTGGTGTTTAATTGGTCGATCAATGCGCGTTGTTCGTCGTGCGCCGTTTGTTCCGCCACGACCGCCTTGCCCGTCTCGCGCAAATCCACTTCACGCTGCACGATGCTGTTCGCCGGCTTCTTATGGTAACCGCCGAAAATCAGACCGCGACGATCCACCAAATCGCCCTTTGGCGTGGCAACCATCAGGAAACTGAACGCCGGATTGGCTTTCCAAAATTCCAGAAAAACCGCGAGGTCATCCGCAATATAACAAGCCGACAACACGCTGGTCGCCGGATGCGAGGGATCGAGATTGGCCACCGCTTCGCTCGCTGGACGCAATCCCGCGGGCAGTGCATTTTCAGTCGTTGCGCCGCGAAAATCCGCGACTTGCAAGCAAACGCTGCCGATCTTTTCACCTTCGAGTTGCGCGAGAATTTTTTGCGCCGTGGCGAGATCCGAAACCGTAATCGCTTCCACCGACGCGCCCAGCAACGCCTCAAGCGCCTTCGCGTATTCGGGCCGCATTTCGAGACCCTGAGTGATCGGGGTAAATTTTTGCTCACCGATGGACGCCGTGAGCCGGCCTTGCAGCAACGCTTTCGCACCTTCGCCGAAACCTTCCCATTTTTCCTGTAACTGCTGGAGTAATTTCAACCGCGCGGTTTTCTGCGCGAGCGAACGATCGATTTCCTGTAGTTTACGCTGCGCCTCGCGGAACGCGTGCGTCGCGGCCTGCAAAGCGGCCTGCGCTTCGTGCGCTTCGCTGTTGGTACGGCTCTGCAACGAGCGGGCTTCTTCGACTCGCGACCTCACCTCGGCGAGCGCTTGGATTGCGGCTTCGACTGCCGCCCGAAGCTGATCGAGATCGGTGGAGAGTTGATCGAATTTATTCTGACTCGTGCGCGCGTCGACTTCGAGACTGGAGCTTTCCGTGCGATGGCGAGCCACCGCGCTCTCGAGCTGCAACAAATGAAATTTATCCTGGTTGAGCTGCTGTTCGGCCTTCGTCAGTTCGCCTTCCGTGATGGCCAACTCGCGATTGCGATCCTGGAAAACCGCGTCGGACGAACCCAGCATGCTCAATTGCATCTGTTTGTCCTGCGCACCCGTGTCCACCTGCGAGGCGAGTTCCTTCAACTGCATCTCCAATTCGGCGAGATCGTCGGTGCTGGACGCGATGCGTTCCTCCAAACCCGCGCGCTTGATCTGCGCCATGCCGGCTTGGTTCTCCGCTTTTTCCCTTTGCGAGCGAAGATCGAAAACCGCCTGCTGCGCGTCCTGCACGCGTTGATTGAGCGAACTCCGCGCGGCTTTGTTGCCTTCGAGCGAACCGCTGCGTTCCTCGAGCAATGCGCGCCGCGTTTCCGCCGCAGTGCGCAACGCCGCGACCCGACTATCGAGATCGGTCAACACCGTGCTCAACTGGTGATGCTGAAACCCACTGTGCGCGAGCGCGAGTTGGCGCAGGCGGAAACTCAGGCGCTTGAACCGCATCGCCTTCGCGGCCTGCCGTTTCAAAGTGCCGATTTGCCGTGCGACTTCGCTGATCACGTCCGACACGCGCGCGAGATTTTGCTCGGTCAACGTCAGCTTGTTCATCGCCTCGCGGCGCTGGCTCTTATATTTCGTGATGCCAGCCGCTTCCTCGAACACCACGCGACGCTCCTCGGGTTTCGAGGAAAGAATCTGATCGATCTGACCCTGCGCCATGATCGAATAACTCGTGCGGCCCACGCCAGTATCCATGAAAAGTTTATGGATGTCCTTCAGGCGGCACGGCTGGCCATTGAAATAGTATTCGCCCGCCCCATCGCGCGAGACGCGGCGCATGATTTCGATCTCGTGAAATTCGCTACCGAGCTGTTTTTCGCAATCGGTCAGAAGCAGCGCGACCTCGGAAAATTGCGCGGCCTTGCGGGTATCCGCGCCCTCGAAAATAACGTCCTGCATTTTGCCGCCGCGCAGCGCCTTCGCAGACTGCTCGCCGAGGACCCAGCGAATGGCGTCGGCGATGTTGCTCTTACCGCAACCATTGGGACCGACGATAGCCGTAACCCCGGGTTGGAAATTGAGCGTGGTGTTGTCGGCAAAACTTTTAAAGCCGTGGAGTTTGAGGGCCTTGAGATACATTAAGCTTAAAAATGCAGACTAGAGGGAGCGCCCCAGCCCTCCGCAACGGAAAAAACAACAAAACAATTCACAGAAATAATGGGGAACCCGGGTTTGGCTTAACGCCGGCTAATGCTTCCGCCGCCCGCTTGCCTCGGGGAGCGTCCGGGCTATTAAACTGCCCATGACCAGCGACGACGCCCTCGACCCGATCACCCGCATCAAACGGTATATGCCGTGGCTGGTCGCCGTTGCCCTGTTCATGGAGAATCTGGACGCCACGATTGTGAATACGGCGGTGCCTACGATGGCGGAGGCCTTGAAAGTCACGCCGCTCAGTCTCAAGGGCGTGCTGACGAGTTATACGCTGTGCCTCGCCGTGTTTATCCCGATCAGCGGCTGGATGGCCGACCGGTTTGGCACCAAACGCGTCTTCACGTGGGCCGTCAGCTTGTTCACTTTCGGGTCATTGTTATGCGGACTGGCTATAAATAGTCCAACGCTGGTCATGGCGCGCATCGTCCAAGGTATCGGGGGCGCCATGATGACGCCGGTCGGCCGTCTGGCGCTCGTGCGGACGTTTCCGCGCTCGGAAATGCTGGTGGCCATGAATTTCGTCGTCATTCCCGCGTTGATTGGACCGCTTCTTGGTCCGGTCATGGGCGGTTTGATCGTCCACTGGCTACCGTGGCGAACAATATTTTTTGTCAATCTTCCCATCGGGCTGGCGGGCCTTTGGCTGATTAAACGCCACATGCCGGATTACCGCGACGATGCGGTCAAACCGCTCGATCGAACCGGGTTTATTCTGTTTGGCAGCGGCATCGCGCTGCTGTCGTACGTCCTGGAAATTTTCGGGGAGCATCGCCTGCCGCCCGGTCCGATCATTGGCTTGCTGGCGATTGCCGGCATTTTGCTGGCCGCTTATTATTTTCACGGACGGCGCGTCCCGAACCCGGTGATGAGGCTTTCGCTGTTCGACGTCCGCACCTTTAATGTCGCCGTGATTGGTGGGATCGTCACGCGGCTCGGCATTGGCGGCATGCCTTTTCTGCTTCCGCTCCTTTATCAGATTGGCCTCGGGTTTCCGGCGTGGAAAGCAGGTTTATTAACGATGCCCCAAGCGATCGCCGCGATCACGATGAAAGTCATGAGCAAGAACCTGCTCGCCCGGTTTGGCCACCGGCAGATCCTGATCGTCAACACCGTACTCTACGGCGCGACGATGATGGTTTTCTCGTTGATCGGCATCGGCACGCCGATCTGGTGCATCCTGTTGTTGAGTTTCACGCAGGGATTTTTCTCCGCGTTGCAATTCACCAGCATGAATTCCCTCGTTTACGCCGACGTGAGCGACCGCGACGCCAGCATGGCGAGCAGCATCGCCAGCACGGCCCAGATGATGGCACTCAGTTTCGGTGTCGCCTTTGCTTCGCTCCTCGCGGGCTGGTTCGTCGGTAAAATCCCGCAATCGGATTCAGTTAATTTTGTACACGCGCTGCATGACACGTATCTGACGCTGGGATCGGTCGCGATTGTGTCGTCGCTGATGTTCTGGCGGCTGCGTCCGAATGACGGTAACAACGTGAGCAATCGCCCCAGCACGCCCGAGGCCGCGGAAGCAGCGTAGCGATCAATCCGCCTCCAATCGCGTTCCCATGCAGATCAGTGGCTCGACTTCATAGCCGAGACGGCGGCTTGGTAAGGCCGGATCTTTATTTGTGATCCCAGGGGAGTTGTAGTTTCAACTTCGGGTATTTCCAAATCCGCACGACGTCGAACATCTTGCCGGGATTCAAAATCCCTCGCGGATCGAGCGCGTGCTTCACGGCTTGCATCGCCTTGACTTGCGCGGGGCGGTGTTGAATCCGCAAAAACGGCGTCTTCGCCAAACCGATGCCGTGTTCGCCCGAAATCGCGCCGCCGAATGACACCACGGTTTCCATCAGCGTCTGCACCGCGGCTTCGGCGGCTTTCGTTTCGACGGAATTGTCGCGGTGATACATGATGTTCACGTGAAGATTGCCGTCCGCCAGATGACCGAAGGTCGGGATCGGCAGTTTCGATTTCTTCTTTAATCGGGTGATGAACCGCGCGAATTTCTCGTAGTTGCACATCGGGACGACGATGTCTTCGTTCAATTTCGAGTCGCCGAGTTCAAACATCGCGCCGGAACATTTGCGACGCACCGACCACAATTCCTCCACCTCGTCGCGCGAGTGCGCTTCCTTGAAAGCAACCGTGTTTTCGCGCGCCCAAACGAGGACGGTTTCCTTAATTTCATCAACCTCCGCTCGTGAACCCGCCAGTTCCAGCAAAATCACCGGCCGACCGGACTGGCCCTCGAAAACGGTTTTGCCCGTTGAGCGTTCGGCGCACAACACGCTTTCCGTGTCGAGAAATTCGCAAATCGCCGGCTGCACCCGCAGTCGGAAAAGTTTTCGCGCTGCACTCAAAGCGGCCACTTCATGTTCAAATGATGTCAATAAGGTCCAGCGCGCAGCCGGCATCGGCACCAGTTTCAACACCGCGCCCGTGACGACTCCGAGCATGCCTTCGCTGCCGATCCAGAGGTCGCGCAGATTGAAACCGGCGGCGAATTTCTTGGTCGCCGTCCCCCACTCCACGAATTCCCCGGTCGGCAAAAAACCGCGAAGGGCGATCACGAAGTCGCGCGTCACGCCGTATTTACCGCCATGCATCCCGCCAGCATTGCAGGCGACATTTCCGCCGATCGTGCAATAATCCTTCGACGACGGATCGGGCGGATAAAACCAATCCTTCGCCGCCGCCGCATTTTGCACCGCTGCGTTCGTCGCGCCCGCGCCCACGTGCGCCATGCCAGCATCAGCGTCGATCCGCACTTCGTTCAACTTCATCATATCAATCACCCAACCGCCCTGAACCGGCGCCGCCGATCCCATCAGCGTGGTGCCGCGCCCGCGCACCGTCACCGGCACCCGCCATTTATTGGCCAATTCGAGCACCGGCCCGACATCGGCCTCCGTCCGCGGCGTAATCACCGCTTCCGGCAAAAATGAAATTTTGCTGCTATCGAATGACGCCGCCCAGCGACCGTCGGGTGAAAGATCGACTCGCGCGCCCAATCGGCGTTTCAGAGCAGCAGTAGCTTGTGCATGAAGTTTCATTAGCGAAAGGATTAACAAAGCCAACCAAACGCAGAGGGCAACGCTATCCCGTTGCGTCCTGCTGGCCGCCCGGGATTTGTCCTGAGTTCTCGCAAGGCGAAACTCAGGCAAACATGACAGTATTACCGAAAGTTTCGCTTTGAATTCGCGGGCTAGGCGTGCTGTTTTTAGTGTCCTCATGACGCGAGTTCTACTGACCACCACCTCCTTTCAAGACACGCCGGGCATTCATCACGATATGCTGGCCAAAACCGGTTTTGAAATCGTCCGCGAACGCGGACCGCTTTCCGAAGCCCGCATGCTCGAACTCGCCGGCCAGGTCGACGCTTATCTTTGCGGCGACGACGCGTTGACCCGCGCAGTGATCGTCAAGTCGCTCCCGCGTCTCAAGGTCATCAGCAAATACGGCATCGGCCTCGACAAGATCGACGTGAAGGCCGCCACCGACTTGAAGGTGCCGGTGCTTTTCACGCCCGGCGTCAACCACACCACCGTCGCTGAGCACACATTCTGCCTAATGCTTGCAGCCGTGCGTAATCTCGTCGTTGAGGCCAATTACACCGCCGCCGGAAAGTGGACGCGCATCACCGGCAACGAAGTGTGCGGAAAGACGCTTGCGATCGTCGGCTTCGGTCGCATCGGCAAGGAAGTCGCCATTCGCGCCCGCGCCTTCGGCCTGAATGTCATCGGCTATGGCAATTACTGGGATGAAGACTTTGCCCGCTGGTACGACATCAAGCGCGTGGAAAACTTCGACGATGTCCTTCGTCAGGCCGACATCATTTCACTGCACACTAAATTGACGCCTGAGACGAAGGGTCTGATCAATGCAAAGAATTTCCCCCTCATCAAGAAAGGCGCGGTCATCGTCAACACCGGTCGCGGCGAGCTCGTCGACCTCGAGGCCTTGGTCAGCGCGCTGAAATCGAAACACCTGCTCGCGTACGCCGCTGACGTGCTCGATCAGGAGCCGCCACCGCCCGACCACCCGTTGCTCGGCCTGCCGAATGTGATCATCACACCCCACATTGGATCGCGCACTCACGAAAGCGTCCAACGCCAAGCTTCGTGCGCCGTGGAAAACCTCACGCTTTTCCTCGCCGGCAAAAAACCCATCGCCCAAGCCAATCCTGAAGTTTCGGTGAGCAAATAACAAAACCGTCTTCGCCATTAGCCGCCGATCTCCCGTTGGCAAATTCCGCCTACTCACTACCCGCTACTTACTACTTCTTTCTCTCATGCCCGACACCTACTACATCGTCCCAGAGTCCCAGCATAACGCGCTTGTCGCCGCCGCCTACCAACATCGCGGATTCCTCGCCGACGAAGCGGCCGACGGCGCGCGTTTCTGCGCCGAGGCTTCGCGCCACGGCATTCGCACGCACAACGGCATCAAGGCGCTCCACCTCGACCATCTGTTCGGCTCCGGCTCGAAAGGCTGCGTACCCGGCGCGCAGATCGAAGAAAAACCCTCGCGTTTCGCCGCCACGAAAATCTGGAACGCGAACAAAAAACTCGGCCAAGCCACCGCCTATCGCGCGATGGCCGAAGCGATCCGACTCGCCGATCAATATGGCGTCGGCACCGTTTCCGTCGACAACGCCTTCCACTATCTCTGGGGCGGCGGCTACGTCATGGATGCGGCCCGCAAAGGCTACATCGCTTACACAAATTGCACCGCCGCGCTCGCGGAAGTCGTCCCGTTCGGCGGCAAGTTCCCAACGCTCGGCACCAATCCGCATTCCTGGGGATTTCCCACGACCGATGCCGTTGGGTACCCGATTGTGATCGACTGGGCGACGTCCGTCGTCGCCATGGGTCGCGTCCAACAATTGAAACGCGAAGGCAAACAACTGCCTCCGCTCGCCGCCGTGGACAAGGACGGCAACCCGACGATCGATCCCAACCAGGCCGTTTCACTTTTGCCTTTCGGTGCGCACAAGGGTTACGGACTTTCGTTGATCAATGAAATCGTCGGCGGCTACATCGGCGGTTCGCTTCCAACGATTCGCAATCGCTGGGATAAAACGGAAGGCGACAAGGGCACGTGCGTTTTCTTTTTCCAAGTCATCCATCCCGACGCGATCAACGGCGGCTCCTTCGCGAAAGGCCGCACTCAAGCGCAGAACGTGAAAGCCGTCATCGAAGACGTCCTCGGCCACGGCAACGAAAAATCGATGCTCCCCGGCCAGCTCGAAGCCGAGTGGGCCAAGAAAACCGCCGCTGCCGGCGGCCTGCTCTTCACCAAAGCCGAGGTCGATGCCTTCAACGAACTCGCCACCGAAGCCAAACAGCCCCTGTGGAACGCCGAATCATTCAAAACGGTCGTGGTTTAAAAGTTTGAACATGGAGTGCGGAGCCTCGGCTCCGCTTTCAACGGACAGCCTCGGCTGTCCGTTTTTTTGCGCTCCGTGGACCCTCGCGGCAATTTTGACCGATACGGATCGGACCAGAAGACTTGCCCGCGAAAAACACGAAACGCACGAAAACCAGACAGAGGCGCAGCGATTCCTTGTCCCATGCACTCCCTCGTTTGATGAAACAAAACCCGGGTTGATTCTGCCCGGAACTGTCTTTTTTTGTGTCATTTCGTGTGTTTCGTGGGCCACTCCGATTCCCTTGTCTTGCTCCCCCGCCCGCCTTTCGCTGTCCTGACCGGACTTTATCCCCTGTTCATGCTCAACGGCGAAATTCGCAGTAAAATCGACGCTCTCTGGAATGCTTTCTGGACCGGCGGCATCTCCAATCCCCTCGAAGTCATCGAGCAGATCACCTACCTGCTCTTCCTGAAGCGGCTCGATGATCTCCACACGCTCGAGGAAAACAAAGCCACGCGGCTGAAGCTCAAGAAACTCGAACGCCGCGTTTTCCCCGAGGGCAAGGATCCGAAGGGCTGTCCCTACGCCGACCTGCGCTGGTCACACTTCAAGAATTTCGATCCGAAAAAGCTATTCGAGGTCGTCAACGAGCACGTCTTTCCGTTCCTCCGCACCCTCGGTGGCGACGATTCCACCTACGCGCACCACATGAAGGATGCGCGCTTCACGATCCCGACGCCGGCGCTGCTCGCCAAGGTTGTGGACCTTGTCGACGCCGTGCCCATGGAGGACCGCGACACCAAGGGCGACGTTTACGAATACATGCTCGGCAAGATCGCCAGCGCCGGCCAGAACGGCCAGTTCCGCACCCCGCGCCACATCATCCAGCTCATGGTCGAGCTGACCGCGCCCACGCCAAAGGATGTCATTTGCGATCCCGCGTGCGGCACTGGCGGCTTTCTCGTCGCCGCCGGCGAATACCTGCGCGACCAGCATCCCGAAATCCTCCGAGATGCGAAATTGAAAAAGCATTTCCACGAGCAGGCGTTCCACGGCTTCGACTTCGACAACACCATGCTCCGCATCGGCAGCATGAACATGCTGCTCCACGGCGTGGAAAACCCCGACATCCGTTACCGCGATTCGCTCGGTCAGGATCACGCCGGCGAAGAGGAAAAGTACACGCTCATCCTCGCCAATCCGCCCTTCGCCGGATCGCTCGATTACGAAAACTGCGCCAAGGATCTTCAGCAAATCGTGAAGACGAAAAAGACCGAGCTACTCTTTCTCGCGCTCTTTTTGCGCCTGCTCAAACCCGGCGGCCGCGCCGCCGTCATCGTGCCGGACGGCGTGCTCTTCGGTTCGTCCAACGCGCACAAAACCCTGCGCCAAAAACTCGTGGAGGAGCAGAAACTCGATGCCGTGATCTCGCTCCCCGGCGGCGTGTTCAAACCCTACGCCGGAGTGTCGACCGCCATCCTTCTTTTCACCAAAACCAACTCCGGCGGCACGGACCATGTGTGGTTCTACGATGTGGACGCCGACGGTATGAGCCTCGACGACAAACGCACCGAACTCCTCCCGTCTGAAAAGCTCGGCCCGGTGCCCGTGGTCCCGCTCACCGCCGCCGACCACGCCAAGAACAACCTCCCCGACATCCTCGCCCGCTGGAATTCTCTTAGACGTAGCACAGGCGTCCCGCCTGTGAGTTCGCCCGGTGGCCGCGTTATCCCTAACGCGCCGTCCGAACGCACCCGCCCCCGCACCGCACAAAGTTTCTGCGTCCCCAAAGCCGACCTCGTCGCCCAAGGCTACGACCTTTCGCTCAACCGCTACAAAGAAGTCGTCCACGAAGAAGTCGCCCACCGCCCACCCGCCGAAATCATCAAAGCACTGGCGAAATTGGAAACGGAGATTCAGCAAGGCATGAAGGAACTGGAGGGGATGCTGAAGTGATGCGCACTTCTTCCATCAGCCTGAGCGAGATTATGGCCACGAAGTCTGGCTCCGTTGATCCTTCAAAATTTCCTGATGAAATCTTTGATCTCTACAGCATCCCTGCATTCGACAAAGGAAGGTCAGAATTAGTCGTCGGCGGCGAAATCGGTTCGTCGAAGCAAGTCGTTCAGACTGACGACGTGCTACTTTCGAAAATTGTACCTCACATTCGCCGCGCTTGGATCGTTGGCCCGAACCGAGGTCGCCGAATCATTGCATCTGGCGAATGGATCGTTTTCCGGAACCCCAAGGCTGATCCCGGCTATTTGCGTCAAGTGTTGGTCGGAGTTCCTTTCCACGCCCAGTTCATGAATACGGTTGCGGGAGTGGGCGGTTCTTTGGTGCGCGCCCGGCCGGCACATGTCGCGAGAATCGAAATCCCCCTGCCGCCGCTGGCGGAGCAGCGGCGGATTGCGGAGGTGCTGGACCGAGCGGAGGCGTTGCGGGCCAAGCGCCGCGCCGCCCTCGCCCAACTCGACTCCCTCACCCAATCCCTCTTCCTCGACCTCTTCGGTGACCCCGCGACCAACCCGAAAGGCTGGCCGAAGATGAAATTGGAAGAGGCGCTTTCAATTCCACTTCGCAATGGCCTCTCCCCATCGAAGGCAGGGAAAGTGAATGCGAAGGTCCTGACACTATCCGCGATCACAGGCAGCGGCTTCGACGCGACCGCATGGAAGACGAGCACATTCATGTCGCGACCACCAGCGAACCAATCCGTGGATGCGTTGGACTTCCTCATTTGCCGAGGGAATGGAAATGCCCACATGGTCGGAATGGGGCACTTCCCGTCAGCGGCCATACCCGACACGACGTTTCCAGACACAATGATTGCGGCTCGTATTTCGCCTGACCGGATCACGGGTGCATTTCTCGAGCACGTCTGGAACTCGCCTGCTGTTCGCAAACAGATCAAATCAGCGGCGCGGACGACGAATGGAACGTTCAAAGTCAACCAGCCGTCGCTGGAGAAAATTACATTCGTAGCGCCTCCGCATCCATTGCAGCGCGAATTCACCCGTCGGGTGACGACGGTGGAAAAGCTCAAAGCCGCGCACCGCGCCTCGCTGGCGGAGCTGGACGCCCTCTTCGCCACGCTCCAACATCGCGCGTTTCACGGGGAATTGTAGTCACGGTTCGACCGGCTTTATCAGTGATTTCAACCGACCTTAAGGCACTTTATCAATCTTATCCATTTCCAAAGTAAGATTAGTAAGGTTACATAAGATTCCTCCAAACATGGACCCTATCAAAAATCCGTTTTCACCCGGTGCCGGCAATCGCCCTCCTGAACTCGCTGGTCGCGAGGAAATTCTACGGCAGGCGCATCTAGCGCTGGCCCGGATCAAGGCAGGTAAGTCCGAGCGAAGCCCACTCATGATCGGGCTTCGCGGCGTGGGAAAAACAGTCCTGCTGGTCGAAATTCGTAAGAAAGCGGAGGCCGCCGGCTATAAAACAATCATGATCGAGGCGCAAGAAGACATGCCCCTCCCGCGACTGCTGCTACCGGGACTGCGCAAGCTGTTGTTGAGCCTGAATACTGGAAAGGCCCTGGGAGAAAAGGCCAAGCGAAGCTTTCGCGTTCTGAAAAGCTTTTTAAGTGGGATCAAAGTGGCGGTCGGAGAAGTGGAAATCAGCTTGGACAGTCAGCCCGAACTGGGTGCTGCGGATAGCGGGCAACTTGATTCGGACCTCGCGGATGTATTCGTCGCGATTGGCGAAGCGGCCGCTGAAGCCGGCAACGCGGTGGCCGTCGTAATCGACGAGCTCCAATATCTCAGCGAGCCGGAGCTCAGCGCGCTGATCATGGCGGTGCATAAAATTTCCCAGGAAAAGCTTCCCGTAATTTTGATTGGCGCCGGTCTGCCCCAACTCGCCGGCAACACGGGGCGGGCAAAATCGTATGCGGAACGACTCTTCGTCTTTCCTCCAGTCGGTGCATTGAGTAAAGAGGATGCTGACATCGCGCTCCAGGAGCCGGTCCGCACTGAGGGCGTGATCTTCACTGAAGCAGCGCTCGCCGAAATCTACCGCCAGACGAAGGGATACCCTTATTTCCTACAGGAATGGGGCTCTCAATCGTGGAACACTGCGCAGCAGTCACCCATCGACGTCGACGTTGTAGTCGCGGCCAGTACCACCGCGATCACCAACCTCGATCACAGCTTCTTCCGGGTGCGTTTCGACCGGTTGACGCCTCGCGAAAAAGAATACCTCCGCGCTCTCGCAGAGTTGGGCAACAATCCGCAACGCTCTGGGGAAATAGCGCAGTTGTTGGGAGTAAAATCCGAGAGTGTCGCCCCCTTGCGCGGCAGCCTCATTGGCAAAGGGATGATCTACAGCCCGCAACATGGTGACACCTCGTTCACCGTGCCGCTCTTCGATGAGTTCATGAAGCGAATCATGCCCGATCTCCCGAAGAAGAAGCCGAGACCGAAGAATCGCGCCGATTAAATGCCCGCCCGGCAGCACGGCCGCATCGACGCCTGAGTGATAGCACCGGGCTCCAGCTTCCGTTAGGTTGCAGCCTCTTCGCCACCCTCCGACACCGCGCATTCCGCGATGAACTGTGAGGCATTTTGTTATAAATAAGCGCTTGTATTTGTAACAAATTAGCAGCTAAGTAGCGCCGTGACCTTGAGTGTCAAGATTTCCCGCCGGTTGAGCCGCTGGCCGCTGGAACGCGTGTTCAGCCGGCTGGACTTCCTCGATTTGGGGCCGACGGCGGCGGTGGGCATGACGCTGAAACGAATGCAGGACGCCGGCACTATCCGGCGCGTGAAGCGGGGCTATTATGACCGCCCGCGCTCCGATCCGGTGATGGGCCAGCTGGGGGTCTCACCGAAGGAGTTCATGGCCGCCGTGGCTCGCCGCACGGGTCAACGGTTGCAGCCGCACGAGTCGACCACGGCGAATGAACTGGGGCTGACGGAGCAGGTGCCCGCGCAGACGATTTACGCGACCGACGGGGCCTCGCGCGAGATCGACCTGGGTAAGCGCCGTCCGATCCGGCTGCAGAAACGTCCGCTGCGGGAGCTCGCACTGGCGGCGGAGGTGTCACGCTTTGTGTTCTCCGGAATGCGCGCCATCGGGAAGGCCCATCTCACTCGCGCGAGGGTCAGGCATCTGCGGGAGGAATTGAAACCCGGCCATCGCCGCCAACTGCTGCGTGATCTGCGCTATGCTCCAGCCTGGATGCACCCGCTGCTGCGCTATATCGCCGGAGACGAAAAGGCCGCGCCATGAAACTATTCACCAAGGAGTCCGAAGCGGAACGGAAGCGAATCTTCGGGCTCGTGTCCGAGCAGACCGCCATCCCATCACCGATCGTGGAGAAAGATTTTTGGGTGTGCTGGTTACTGGGGCGCATCTTTGCCACGCCGAAGCTGGGCGAGCAGTGCGTGTTCAAGGGCGGCACGTCGCTCTCCAAGGTGTTCGCGGCGATCGAGCGTTTCTCCGAAGATGTCGACCTGGGCCTGACGCCCGCCTCACTGGGTTGGCGCGAGGTGGATTTGGACGAAGCCCCGAGCGCGACCCAGCGGCGGAAGCGGATGGATGAAATCGGTGCGGCCTGCGCGCAGGCGGTGCGCACACGCTTTCAACCCGAGCTGGAAGCGGCGGTGCAGGCCGTGCTGGGCCAGCCGACCACGGCGGCGGCATGGCTGACCTACCAGGACGATCTGGCGGCGCATTCACCGGTGCTGCGTTTTCATTACCCCAGCCTCGTCCCGCCGGGCACGGGCTACATCGAGCGGGCAGTGAAGATCGAGTTCGGTTCGCTGACCGATCAGCGGCCCACGGGCACGCATCCCATCGTGCCGTTGGTGGCGGAGTTGGCGCCGGGGGCGTTTGATGATTTCACTGCGGACGTGGTGGCGCTGGAGATCGAGCGCACGTTCTGGGAGAAAGCGACAATTCTGCATGCCGAATATCATCGCCCGGCCCAGCAGGCTTTTCGGGATCGCTACGCCCGGCACTATGCAGACTTCGCGGCGTTGTGGCGGCATGCCGGCGGACAGCGCGCGGCGCGGCAGCTCGATCTGCTGGAGCGCGTCAGGCTGCACAAGAGCCGTTTCTTTGCGTCGAGTTGGGCCCACTACGAGAGTGCGGTCCCCGGAACGCTGCGTTTTCTGCCGCCGGAATCGCGACTGGACGAGCTGCGCGCGGACTACGCCGCCATGCAGCCGATGTTTCTCAACACGCCGCTCCCCTTCCCCGAAATGCTCGCCATCCTGCGCGAGGCCGAGCACACCTTGAATCAGGCATGAGCAATTTCGACTTCCTCCGACTCGAATGGCCCGAGGTGCACGAAGCAGCGACGAAGGCGGAAGCGTTGGCCCACACTGATGCGCGGACGGCCTGCTTCCAAGCGCGCCGCGGATTGGAACTGCTCGTCCACTGGCTCTACAAGTACGATGAGAAATTGCGGCTGCCCTATCAGGACAACCTGAGCGCGCTCATCCACGAGCCGACGTTTAAGCAGATCGTCGGCGAAGCGGTATTCAATAAGGCGCGCGTGCTCGTCACCCTCGGCAACCGCGCGGTGCACAATCGCCCCGTCGCCCCCGCCGATGGGCCGACGGCGGTGAAGGAATTGTTTCACGTCGGTTACTGGTTGGCCCACACGTACGCGCGTGGGACGAAACCGCCGCTGAATCTCGCGTTCGATTCCGGGGCGTTGCCGAAATCCACGCCGTTGCCGAAACAAACCGTCGAGCAACTGCAACGCCTCGAGGAACAACTCCGCGAGCGTGATGAGAAATTGGCCACGGTCCTCGTCGACAAAGACGCACTCGACGCCGAGCTGACGCGCCTCCGGGCCGAAGTCGCCGAGACCAAAAAGGCGAACACCACCCAAGCCGACACGCACGATTACTCCGAAGCCGAGACGCGCGACACGTTCATCGATCTGCTGCTGAAAGAGGCCGGCTGGACACTCGATCAAAAGCGGGATCGCGAATTTGAAGTCACCGGGATGCCCAACACGCAAGCGAAAGGTTTCGTGGACTACGTGCTCTGGGGCGACGACGGCAAACCCCTCGCCCTCGTCGAAGCCAAGCGCACGAAACGCGATCCGCGCGTGGGCCAGCGTCAGGCCGAGCTGTATGCGGATTGTTTGGAGAAACAGTTTGGGCAGCGGCCCGTGATTTTCTACACCAACGGTTACGAGCATTGGCTGTGGGACGACGTGAATTACCCGCCGCGGCCGGTCCACGGATTTTATAAAAAAAACGAGTTGGAGCTGATGATTCAGCGGCGAACGTCGCGCAAACCGCTCGGCGAAGCGAAAATCAACGAAGCGATTGTCGAGCGTTACTATCAAACACGCGCCATCCGCCGCATCGGTGAGGCGTTCGAAAAAGACAAAGACCGCAAGGCTCTGATCGTGATGGCGACCGGCGCCGGGAAAACGCGCACGGTGGTCGCACTGTGCGACCTGCTCATGCGCTGCAATTGGGTGAAGCGGGTGCTCTTCCTCGCCGACCGCGTCGCGTTGGTGAAGCAGGCGATCAACAAAGGTTTCAAAGCGCACCTTCCCGAATCATCCCCGGTGAATCTCATCACCGAAAAAGACGCCGAGGGCCGCGTGTTTGTGTCGACCTACCCGACCATGATGGGTCTGATCGACGAGTCAAAGGACGGACAGCGACGCTTCGGCGTTGGGCACTTCGATCTCATCATCATCGATGAAGCACATCGTTCCGTTTACCAGAAATACAAGGCTATCTTCGATTACTTCGATTCGCTGCTCGTTGGGCTGACCGCGACGCCGCGCGATGAGATCGACCGGGACACGTACGGTTTATTCGATCTCGAAAAAGGCGTTCCGACCGATTCCTACGATCTCGCGGACGCGGTGAGCGACAAATTTCTCGTGCCGTCGAAAGCGGTGTCCGTCCCGCTCAAATTCCTCCGCCAAGGCGTGACCTACGACGGTCTCAGCGAAGAGGAAAAGGAAGAGTGGGATGTGAAGGAATGGAACGAAGACGGCATCGTGCCCGACCACGTCGAAGCCGAGGCGGTGAACAAATGGCTCTTCAACGAAGACACCGTGGACAAGGTTCTCGCGCACCTCATGACGCGAGGCCAGACGGTGGCCGGCGGCGACCGCCTCGGAAAGACCATCGTCTTCGCCAAGAATCAGCCCCACGCGGATTTCATCCAGCAGCGCTTCGATAAAAACTATCCGCATCTCGCGGGGAAGCTCGCGCGCGTGATCACGTTCAAGACGGAATACGCGCAGAGCCTGATCGACGATTTTTCACAAAAAGAGAAGAACCCACACCTCGCGATCTCGGTGGACATGCTCGATACCGGCGTCGACGTGCCGGAGGTGGTGAATCTCGTTTTCTTTAAACTCGTCCGTTCGAAAACAAAATTCTGGCAGATGGTGGGACGCGGCACGCGGCTGTGTCCCGATCTGTTCGCGCCCGGCAAGGACAAGGAATTTTTCTATATTTTCGACTACTGTCAGAACCTAGAATATTTCAGTCAAAATCCGGAGACGGTGGACGGTTCGCTCGGTCAGTCACTGGGCAAGCGACTGTTCAAAACGCGCCTCGAACTGATTTCCGCCATTGATGGTCAGAACGACGGAAAGATCAGCGACAGTCTCGACGGACTTTCTGCCTTACGGACCGAGATCGCGTTTACACTGCAAAACGAGGTATCGGAAATGAATCAGGATAATTTTGTCGTTCGCCCGCAGCGGCGTCTCGTGGAGAAATATTCCGTTGCCGACGCGTGGGGCGCGTTGACGCCTGATAGCATGGCCGAGCTCGCGCAGAAAGTGGCCGGATTGCCGTCGGAAATGGAGTCCGAAGACGAGGAATCGAAGCGTTTCGATTTATTGATGCTGAACCTGCAGCTGGCCGTTTTGCGGGCAGAGCCGGCATTCAAACGACTCAGCGAACAGGTGAAGGCCATCGCTGGATTGTTGGAGGAGAAATCGGCCATTCCGATGATCCGCGAACAGATGGTCCTGATTCAGGAAATCCAAACGGACGAATGGTGGCGCGATACAACCGTCTCAATGCTGGAAACCGCCCGCCGCCGTTTGCGTGCGCTCATCAAGCTGATCGAAAAGCGGCAGCGAAAACCCATCTACACGGATTTCGAGGACGAGATCGGGAGTGAAGCATCAATCGAACTGCCCGGCTTTCTGCCGGCGAACAGTTATGAGAAATTCCGGGAGAAAACGCGGGTATTTCTTCGCGAACATCAGAACCACATTGCCATCCAGCGCCTGCGAACGAATCAACCGTTGACCGCCTTTGATCTCGCCGAACTTGAACGGATGCTGGGAGAAAGCGGCGTGGGCGGGCGAGACTATCTGGAACAGGCGAAGACCGAATGCGAAGGATTGGGTCTCTTTGTCCGGTCGCTGGTGGGCTTGGATCGTGAAGCCGCCAAGCAGGCCTTCAACGGATTCACGACCGGCAAGACGCTGTCGGCGAATCAAATTGAATTTGTAAACCTCATCATCGACCACCTCACGGAGCACGGTGCGATGAAACCCGAACTGCTCTACGAATCACCGTTCACCGATATTACGCCGAAAGGCCCCGATGGTTTATTTTCGGCGGAACAAGTGGACGATCTGGTCGCATTGCTCTCCCAAGTCCGCGCCCGCGCGGTGGTTTGAGGAATTGCGTTACGTTTCAGCCGGGAAAGCGAGGCCGGATGCGCCCGGTTCCAGCAGGAGAAACCGCCTAAACCCCGTTTCACGATCCGTGGGTTGACTCGTTGCAATCAGTGAGGACTATATCCAACCCTTTCCATTACGATCATGTCCGCTCCGCTCAATCGCCAAAAACTCATTCCGCCCGGGGACCAAACCCGGGTGCTGTTGCATTCGTGCTGCGCGCCCTGCTCGGGCGAGGTGATGGAAGCGATGAGCGCTTCGGGGATCGATTATACGATCTACTTCTACAACCCGAACATTCATCCGCGCGAGGAATACGAACTACGCAAGCAGGAGAATATCCGGTTTGCGGAGACCGCCAAGGTGCCATTCGTGGATGCCGACTACGACACGGACAACTGGTTTGCCCGCGCCAAGGGGTTGGAAATGGAGCCGGAGCGCGGCGCGCGTTGCACGATGTGCTTCGACATGCGATTCGACCGCACCGCGCTTTACGCGCACGAACACGGGTTTCCGGTAATCACGAGTTGCCTCGGTCTTTCGCGCTGGAAGGACATGGATCAAATCAACGCCAGCGGCGAACGCGTCGCGGCGAAATATCCCGGCATCACGTACTGGACTTACAATTGGCGGAAAATGGGCGGCGCGAACCGCATGGTCGAAATCGCCAAGCGTGAACAGTTTTATCAGCAGGAATATTGCGGTTGCGTCTATTCGCTGCGCGATACGAATAAATGGCGCGTCGCGAACGGACGGGAAAAAATCGCGCGCGGTGAAAAATTCTACGGCGTTGCGCCGGAAGCCGACGCAGCCAGCGCCGCACCGGAATCCCCGTGATATACTGACGGGAAATTCCGGTTGGCGCGACTGAACAGTTGATTCTCGCGCAATAGATTGACGAAACAGAGCGCAGAGTAGCGACGGGCGTCCCTCCTGTCGTCCGGGAATCGAACTCGCTTTTCAATCCCACCGGCCCGAAGGCCTGCGGCTACGTCAAACTTCGTTGCACACTCATCAGGCATCGTTGTTTTCGTGTCAGCTGATCGGAGTCGTTAACTCGTTCCCGGACGTGAACGTAGCCGGTTCCAACGGTCTTCCTCGTCCGCAGCGAGTACGCCCCCGCGGCCACGATCGTTGTTATTTGAAAGGAAACCGTTGCGGCTGTTCGCCCATTCCTTCGTCGCACCTATCATCATCACATGCGTATTAATTGATACGCATATAATCGAACCCTTCACTATAAGGTAAACTCCCCGCCAATTGTGGCGATGTGAGATAGCAACAGTTAACCTAATGAATCGCCCCGCGCCCCCGAATGTCCGGGAAAGAAACAACCGCATCCTGATCGTTGACGACAATCAGGCTATTCACGCGGACATACGGAAAATTCTCTGTCCTGAAGTCAGCGAAGGAGCGGTGGAGCTCGATGCACTCGAGGCTGAATTACTGGGCACAACCGCAGCTGCCGCGACGCGTTCCATCATTCCGTTTCATCTGGAATCGGCCTATCAAGGCCGCGACGGATTGGCCCTCGTCCAAAAATCCATCGCCGAAAACCGGCCATACGCACTGGCCTTCGTCGATGTGCGCATGCCTCCCGGCTGGGACGGAGTGGAAACCACCTTGGAACTTTGGAAGGTCGATCCGGATCTTCAAATCGTCATTTGCACGGCGTATTCGGATTATTCGTGGGACGACATGCTGGCCAAAATCGGCGGCAGCGACCGCCTCGTCATTCTCAAAAAACCCTTCGACACGATCGAGGTCCTCCAACTCGCCAACGCGCTGAGCGAAAAATGGAATTTGATCCGTGAGACGAAAGCGCACGCGAGCGAGCTGGAGCGCCGGGTGCAGGAGCGCACCGCCGACCTCGAAGCAGCGAATACCAGTCTCCATGCGGAGATTGCCCGTCGCACCGAAGTGGAAGCCGATTTAAAAAAAGCCAAAGACGCCGCCGAAAGTGCGGATCGCGCCAAAAGCGCCTTTCTCGCAAACATGAGCCATGAAATCCGCACGCCGATGAACGGCGTCATCGGCATGGCGAGTCTGCTGTTGGATACGCCGCTCAACTCCGAGCAGCGCGACCTCGCCAATACGCTGGCGCAAAGCAGCGAGGGATTGCTCACGATCATCAACGATATTCTCGATTTCTCAAAAATCGAAGCCGGTCAGATGGCACTCGAGGTGATCGATTTCAATCTGGGCGAACAGCTGCAAATTCCCATCGACCTGCAATCCGACACCGCCGCGCGAAAAGGTATCGAACTGATCCTGAATGTCGATCCCACGCTGCCCGAAAATCTCTGCGGCGATCCACTGCGACTGCGCCAAATTATTCTCAATCTCCTGGGCAACGCCGTTAAATTCACCGCCACCGGCGAAGTGATGCTGAATGTGATTCCAGTCTCTGATCGCGCCGATCAAGTAATGGTCCGCTTTGAAATTAGCGACACCGGGATTGGAATTCCACCCGCGATCCAGACCTCCCTGTTTCGTCCTTTCGTCCAAGCTGACAGCTCCACCACGAGAAAATACGGTGGGACCGGACTAGGTCTCGCGATTTGCCGTCGATTGGTCGAACTCATGCACGGCGAGATCGGGGTGACCAGCGATGCAGGCAAAGGTTCGACGTTTTGGTTTACCGCCCAACTTAAAAAATCGGCGCTCGTCGCCGTCGCTCCCGAGCTGTCCCCTTCTCCTCTGGTCGGTCACCGCGTGCTCGTGGTCGACGACAACGCCACGAATCGAAAGCTCATGGATCGCCTGCTTGATATCTGGCAAGCTTCACATCTTTCCGTCGAATCCGCCCCGGATGCACTCATCGAAATGCGCCGTGCGACCGAAGCGGGCCAGCCTTACGAACTGGTGGTCCTCGATCACCACATGCCGGGCATGGATGGCTTGGAACTGGCGTCAGCAATCATCGCAGATCCCGCGTTGCCGAGCGCCGCCCTCGTGTTGCTCACGTCCCGCGGTGAACGCCTTACGAAGGAACAAATGCGCGCCCACGGCTTGGCGGCTTGCGAATTGAAACCGGTTCATCCGGGCAAACTCCGCATTGCGCTCGGACGGGTCATCGGTGCGCGGCGTTCCTTTA
Organism: Verrucomicrobiota bacterium; assembly: GCA_041691855.1. Taxonomy (GTDB): domain Bacteria; phylum Verrucomicrobiota; class Verrucomicrobiia; order Opitutales; family Opitutaceae; genus Lacunisphaera. Next base: position 20,348 of record JBEPTW010000019.1, read on the forward strand.
GCACCCCTCCGATGATCGCCGCGGCCGAGGTCGAAATTCCGCAGGGCGAGACCGTAATTCTCGCCGTTGAGGATAATGTGGTTAACCAAAAAGTCATCCGGCTGCTGCTCGGGAAACTCGGCCATACCGTCGATATCGTCAACAATGGCCAGGAAGCCCTTTCCGCACTGCGCACGAAACGCTACGCGCTGGTTTTGATGGATGAACAGATGCCAGTGATGGACGGTTTCACCGCGACCCGTTTCATCCGCCAGGCGCAGGCGAATGGCACACCCGGGTTTCCTCCCGAGTTGCGCATCATTGCGATGACGGCCAACGCGATGACGGGCGATCGCGAAGCCTGTTTAAATGCCGGCATGGACGACTATATCTCCAAACCCGTGAAGCCCGAAATTCTCCGCGAAATGCTGTTACGTTATCTCCCCGCAAACACCACTCCATCCAAAGCCCCGTTCTTGCTCTCGGAATGAACCCGCCCGCGAACACTGTCACTCCAGTGGCCTGCGCGGCCGCGACCCACTTGATCGACCGCGCGCTCGTCACCGCATTCCTCGCCAACATTTCCGATTTTGTGTATTTCAAGGATCGCGAAGGTCGTTTCATCGCCGTCAGTCAATCCAAGATCCTTCGAAACGGCTTGAAGCACGAGGACGAGATCATTGGCAAAACCGATTTCGATTTCTTTTCCGAGAAGGATGCTCGCAAAGCTAAAGAAGACGAGGACGAGGTCATGCGCACCGGCATACCCTTGGTGGACAAGTTTGAACACATGATATGGACGGACGGACGCGAGACGTACTCGCTCATCAACAAGATGCCGCTGCGCGACTCAGACGGTACGATCATCGGCACGTTCGGCCTGACGAAGGATGTCACCGTGTCGAAGCAGATGGAGTCCGCGCTGGAAAAAACACGCCGGGAGTTGAACGATGCCTCGCGCATGGCTGGAATGGCGGAAGTCGCCACCGGCGTGCTGCACAATGTCGGCAATGTCCTCAACAGCCTGAACGTTTCCACCACCATAATCTCCAAGGGACTGCGCCAGTCCAAAACCGACAGCATGTCCAAGGTTGCCGGCATGATCCGGGAAAATCGCGCCAGTCTCGCAGCGTATTTCACGGAAGATCCCAAGGGGAAACTCGTGCCGGATTTCATCGATTCCCTTTCCCAGCACTTTGTCGAAACACGCGCGCGCCTGCTGCAGGAAGTCGAATCGCTGCAACGTAATGTCGACCACATCAAGGAAATCGTCGTGATGCAGCAGACGTATGCGACGGGGATGGGAATGATCGAACCCATGGACCCGGCGGTTTTAATGGAAGACTCGCTCCGGATGAATACCTCGGCGCTCCGCCGTCACGCCATTCGCGTGGTCCGGGACTTCAATGCCGTGCCCGCCGTCCTCGCCGATCGGGGCAAGACCCTGCAGATTTTGGTCAATCTCATCAGCAACGCCAAATATGCCGCTGCAAAAGGCACGCAGCCGGAAAAACTTGTAACGCTCCGCATCGCGGCCGGTGACCCGGGCCGCATTCAACTTTCCGTGACGGACAACGGAGAAGGGATTCACCCCGAGAATTTCAGCCGGATTTTCAACCACGGTTTCACGACCAAGGCGGACGGCCACGGCTTCGGTTTGCATTGCAGCGCAAACGCGGCCCGCGAAATGAAGGGCACCCTCACGGTCCACAGCGATGGACCGGGGACTGGCGCGACATTCGTGTTGGATCTGCCGGCTTCAACGTCGGTGTAACCCATATTACCGCCCATGCCGCCGACGATTTCCGCCCCCAACGACATGCTGCTCGACCGCACGCTCGTCACCGCGTTTCTCACAAACATTCCGGAGTGCGTTTATTTCAAGGATCGTGAGTCCCGTTTCATTGCGCTCAGTTCGTCGCTGGCGGACAAACACGCTCAACAAGGCATCGCCCAAAGCATCGGAAAAACCGATTTCGATTTCTTCAGCAAGGACCACGCGCAGCCCGCATTCGACGATGAACAGGCAATCATCAAGACCGGCAAACCATTGCTCGGAAAACTCGAGAAAGAAACCTGGACCGACGGTAGCGTCAGCTGGGTGCTGACCAACAAATTGCCGCTCCGTAACGAAAACGGCGAAATCGTCGGCACGTTTGGGATCAGCAAGGATATCACCGCGTCCAAACAGATGGAGGCTGCCTTGGAAAAATCCCAACGCGAATTGATCGACGCCTCCCGGCTTGCGGGCATGGCGGAAGTTGCCACCGGCGTTCTCCACAATGTCGGAAATGTTCTCAACAGTCTTAATGTTTCAACCGATCTCATCGCCTCCACTCTGCGTCAGTCGAAAGCCGACAGCCTCGTTAAGGTCGGCGAAATGTTGCGCCACCACGCGGCTGATCTCGGATCTTTCATCACGGAAGATCCCAAGGGTAAACTTGTGCTTGGTTTCATCGAGTCACTCGGCCGCCATTTCGCGGAAGACCGGACACGCCTGCTGAGGGAAATCGAGTCGCTGCAAAAGAACGTCGATCACATCAAGGAGATCGTCTCCATGCAGCAGACGTACGCCACGATGATCGGCGTCGCGGAGGAATTACAACCGGTCGACCTCGTGGAAGACGCCGTCCGCATGAACTCTGCTGCTTTGGTGCGCCACGACGTCCGCGTCGTGCGCGACTTTGCGCCGGTGCCGTCAGTTCTCGCCGAAAAAGCGAAGGTGTTGCAAATTCTCGTCAATCTGATCCGCAACGGCAAATACGCCGCGGACGCAGGCGGTGCCCCGGACAAAATCATCACGCTGCGCATCAAGGCAGGTGACGCGGGCCGCGTGCAATTGATCGTGCAAGATAACGGTGTGGGCATCCCGGCAGAGAATCTGACGCGCATTTTTCAGCACGGTTTCACGACGAAGCCAACTGGGCACGGCTTCGGACTGCATTCGAGCGCGAACGCGGCGAAGGAAATGCACGGCACTTTGAAAGCTATCAGCGACGGTCCCGGCTGCGGCGCCAGTTTCATCCTCGACCTGCCGGTGTTCACCAACACTTCCGGTTCAGCATGAGCAGCGGATTGTCACCCCTTTAATCCCCGACGGCAGAGAACGGGCTAGAACGTTTTTGAAAAAACGTAACCGCCTGAGTCCCGATCCCGCTGCCGTGCTCTCGTGGGCGAGGTCGCCCACGCTCCAGTTCGCAGCCGCTCGCCTCCGCTCGAATCCTGCAACAATGCGGCTACACTTCTATTTAAACCGTTCTAGGGCGTGTCTGGGAAATAACTTGCGCGCTTACTGTAGGGCCGGTGCTTGCGCCGGCCTCGCGCGCGAAAAACGGCACGTCGCACGCGACGGCCCTACGCGCCCGAGCAGAGTTGATTGGCGATAGTTTATTTACCAGACACAGCCTAATAATGGCGGCTTGACTGACAACCTGTCCTCGCGGCCACTGTAACGAAGAAACGCTTACGTCGTTGTCGAATCCTTGGTGAGCGCGATCGCCAGCTCACGACTCGCCTTGAGATCGATTTTTCCCGTGCCGAGCACTGGGATTGTATCCACTTTCCGAATAAGCCGGGGAATCCAGAGATTCGGCAATTCTTGCTCCAGCAATTTCCCACGGAGCTCGTCGGAAGTGACATCGATGGTGGTCAGCAAAACCAACGCCTCGCCTTTCACGGCGTCTGGAATTCCAATCACCACAATGGAAACACCTTCGTTCTGTCCCCACCCAAACGCCTCGATGATTCGTTGTTCCACCGTACCATGCGGGACCATTTCACCACCGATCTTTGAAAAGCGGGACAATCTTCCCTCGATATAAAGAAAACCATCATCGTCAAAACGCCCGAGGTCGCCGGTGTTAAACCAGCCATCATGCAACGCCGCGCGCGTTTTCGCGGCGTCTTTTAAATATCCCGCAAACACATTGGCCCCGCGCAGCCACACCAGTCCCGTTTCGTTCAGCGGCCGTTCGTGACCCGTTTCCGGATCGGTGATGCGTGCGCTCATTCCCGGCATCAAGCGACCAACCGAGCCGGCCTTTTTGCCGAGCTGCGGTTCCGCCGTCCCAGTAACTACTGCCGGATGGTGCTGGTTAATGTTGGTTGCGGGCGCGGTTTCGGTCAGTCCGTAACCTTGCAGGATCTCAATGTCGAGCTGGGCGAGAAACGCCGTATAAAGATCCATGGGCAATTTCTCCGCGCCCGTCACGACGACCTTGAGGGTTTTGAGTTCCTCGCGGGACGCTCTTTTAAGAAACGGCCGCATGAAGGTGGGCGCTCCGACCATCACGGTCGCCTTCTCCTGCTGGATGGCTTCGACGATTTTTTTTGTTTCGAGCGGGCTGGGCACCGTCACAATCCGACAACCGCGCAGCAGCGGATACCACAGCGTGACCGTGAAACCGAACGCATGAAAAATAGGCAGACAGGCGAGCATCGTCGCGGTGTCCGGCAGGATCGAGAGCGAGGAAATCTGTTCGCAATTCGCCAGGATATTTCGGTGCGAGAGGACTACGCCCTTGGGTTCGCCCGAGCTGCCACTCGTGAAAAGCAGCGCCGCTTCCTCGTTGTCCCCCAGCTTCGGCAATCCCAGTAAACCGGCCACCCATTGATTGGGCAGCACCCATGCGGCGACCCACCACGGCACGATGGCTCGCTTGCCTCCCATGGCGGCCATTTCCCTTTGAAAATCCAAGGTGTTTTCGGGAAATGGAAAATGAGGAATCCGCGCGCGCAAAGCATCTGCGGTGATGATGACGTCGATTTCGCCGAGCCGTAGACAAACCTCCGCGGCGGCTCGACCGAGACTGAAGTTAAGATTAACCGGAGTTTTTCCCGCACACGAAACGGCGAGGTTGGCGATCAGTGCTCCCGCTCCCGGCGGCAATACGATTCCGATGCGCTGACTCTTGATCTTCTTTTTAAGATGACGGGAAAGCGCCGCCGCCGCCGCGAGGAGCTGATCGGATTTAATCGGTCTCCGCGCGCCGGTGCGATCGACCGCAGTCTCATGCCACGGGCGTTTGGCGAGCGAGCGAACCACCTCGCGTCCCAAATGCCGGCGCAATACCGGTCGTTCCTCAAAAGCTTCCGCACCGAGGTCCAGCATCGCACGTCGGGCCGTCCCTGGATTTGCCTGCGCGGGCGTAAGCGTCGGTCCAAACGCCACGCAAACATGCGTCGGCATCAGGCGGGGCGATTTCCAAATATATTTATTTCCGGCGAAGGAATAGATCGAACCCCACAGCCCGTCGATCATCGCCGGCACCACCGGAACGTTGGCACTCAATGCAATCAGGCTAAAACCGCGCTTCAACTCCATGAGCTGACCGGTCCGCGAGATCGCGCCTTCCGGAAAAATGCAGACCAGCTCCCCGCGTTTCACCGCCGCGCAAGCCAACCAGCCGCCCTTAGTCAATTTTTTCGGCGTGATCGGAATGACCCCGAGCGCGCGGAATAGAAACCTCATCAACGGATTTTTCGCCCAACCTGAAAACGCGACGAAACGCAACGGACGTGGGGAGGCTATTTGCAGCACGACCGCGTCGATGTAGGAGAGGTGATTGCAAATCACGACTGCACCGCCCTGCGGTACGTTTTCCAGTCCTTTCACTTTGACCCGATAAAACACGCGGCCAATCAACCGCATCACAGTGCATAAGGTTTGATCGGGCAAGTGATGCAACGCATAGCCGGTCATCAAAATTGTTGCAGCGGCGAGAAGGAAGAGTTGCACATGCGGCGACTGCGCCAAGCCGGAGTCACCTGCCACGAGCCAGTAGAGCAGACTTGCCGCCATTCCCACCCCACTGTCCAGCAGACTGACGCCGGCTAAAATACGACCGCGGCGATGATCGCCCGCCTGTTGCTGAACAAAGGCGTAAAGCGGCACGAGAAAAAGGCCCGATGCAAATCCCGCCGCAATCAAAGCCACTCGAAAACCGTTCGACGCTGGAGCCAGCAATGCGAGCGCTCCCAACGAAATCGCCAGAATGACGCCGCCGATGGGAGCCAATCCGAGTTCGATCCTCCGGCGCGAAAAAAGGCCGGCGGACAATGTTCCGGCCATCGTGCCGATCCCCACCATGAGCAGCATCTTCGCCTGCACCGCACCCGTCAGCACACCTCCGTGTTGAAGTTCAAAGGCAATTTGGGGAATGAGTGCGGCAATATACCCGCCCACTCCGTAGAAAAAACATATCCCCATCGTTGCACGCCAGAGCGGCCGGTTGCTCCACACTTCCCTCACATCGGTAAAATGCCCCATCCACAGACTAAAATGAAATGGCTTCGATGATTGCGCGGGAGTTTTTGCGGCGAGTTGAAACAAGATCCATGCCACGGCCGAGAGTCCCATTAAAATCCACGCAGTGTTCCGCGCTGCCAGCCACGGGTCGCCTCCCTCGCGGAGCCAGTGGGAAAAAAGATAACCGCCCGCAAACGAGCCAACCAGAATCGCAGTGATGTTGACCATTTCCATGTAACCCACCGTACGCGAGAGATGGTCCGGTCCGACGTACTCAAGAATGATGCCGCGCTTCGCCGGCGCGAGAATCGTCGTCTGCACCGAAAGCAAAAAGAAAGCGGCAACGGACCACTGAAAAGAGCGAATCCCCAGCGCGACAATCAGCGCTCCCATTACCACGAACTGCATCATGAGCGCGGCATTGATTACGCTCCGTTTGGAAAATCGATCGGACAGCCAGCCGCACACCGGTCCGAATAAAACGTACGGCAACACCAGCAACGCTCCGAGCAACGCGGTCACGGCCTTCGGATCCCAACCGGTGGTCCTGACCAGCTGCTGGGCCAGCGAAACGAGCATCAGTTTTGCGGCGCAGTCATTGAAGGTGACCTGACCTTGCGCGATCAAAAGCGCCGCCAGGGAAACGCGGGGGGATTTCATGCGGTGGTGCGACGGCAAACTTTGTGTCAGTCCCCATCGCCGGCAAGCCCTTCCTGCAATAAAGATCCCTGAGCACGTTCCGGGCGTTTATCCCGAAAAGACATTCCGCAAAACGTGCGGGAGTGAGTGGCTCGCGACACCGCGCATCCTGCGTCGCGAGCAAGCTCTCCTTCAATTCCCATTCAAGTCGGTCGACAAGCGTCGGCGAATCGACCGCACGAACGAAAATGAAAAAGGGACGGAATGTGAATTCCGTCCCTGAGACTACAGAAAATTTATCCGGCTCGCCTACTCGCCTCTACCCTGCGCGTTCTGATCGACAGTTGCGACTTGCCTCGGGATGGAGCGCGAAGAGCGTGCTACCCGCCCGAAACTTACGACGTCGAACTAGGCCGCCGCGAAACTGGGTTGCGGCATTGGTCGCGCGGTCTCGAAGAAATCTGTCATCGAGGATTCGCGGCTGAATTCCGGTGCGGCGCGGAGGAGCAAGGTGCGAAGACTTTCGCGAGCGCGGGCGATGCGGCTTTTTACGGTGCCAACATTGATGCGGAGATTGTTCGCGATTTCCTCGTAGGAAAGATCAAGCATCGTCCGCATCGTGAGGATTTCGCGGTGGGTTGCATCGAGTTGTTCCATGCAGCCCGCGATGAGCGAACTGAACTCCGAGGTCATGGAGTCGGACCGTGGATTATTGGTCCCATCCGAGAGAGCGCCGGTCAGTGAAACGCCGCTGCCATCGACGACGGCTTGATCAATCGACATCGTGTCCTGACGACGGCGACGGAAAAAGAACCAGTAGCGATTGCGGGCGAGATTGAGTCCGATGCAATGGAGCCACGTGGCGAGCGAGGCATCGCCGCGGAATTTCGCGAGGCCGCGGTGTGCGCGGATAAAGGTGTCTTGCGCCACTTCCTCTGCATCCGCCTGATTATGCAGCGTCTGGTTGGCGAGAGCCCGAATTCGGGGGTAATAGCGTTTGATGATCTCCGTAAAAGCAGACTCATCTCCGCTATTGAAGCGCTGGACTAACACGGCGTCATAAGCCGCTTCGATTTTATTATTGGAGCGGACGGTCGCTGCGCTTTCGTCCTGAATTTGGCTGGTTGGCTGAGCGATACGTGAGGTGTTCATATTGTCGATGAGTGGATGGTTGATTGTCGTATCATCTCTATACCTTACGGCGTGCCAGCCGTGCCAACGATCACCCATAACATTATGGTTTAATATCTTACAAAATAATCGTCCAAATCTAGCGAAAACGAAACAAGGTCTTTCGCGGGCACACTGCCAGACTGCAGATGCGAATTCTTGCATTGTGCACGAGCGATGGCCGCAACTTTCGCGGCCGAATTCCGATTGCCCCTGTCGAACTCATTGCGCGCTCAAGAAGTTCCCCGGCAGCCGCAAAACTCCGCCTCAACTCAGTTCATCGCCGGATCGTCCGGTTCGTTTGCCAGCAATTTCAATTCCGGCGCAATCGCGCTCACCAAGCTGCGCCAGAGAGCGGTCCCGTCTTTCTTTTCCAACTCACCTCCCTCCACCACTTGCGGAAACCAAGTGTCATGTTTCATTTCATTTTCGAGCTGGCCCTTTGACCATCCCGAATAACCGAGAAACGCGCGAAATGTGAGACCGGGAGTCCCCACCAACGAAGCAGCATTTTCGGGATCGAGGCCGAAATGAAGTTGAAACGCATTCTCCAATGCGAGCCATTGCCAGGACACGATGATCAACTGGTCGGGACTCACCGGTCCGCCACAATAAAGCGGCACGCCCGCCAGCGGCCCGGAGGCAAATTCAGCATTCAATTCCCCCAGCTGTTTATCGAGAGGCCGGTTGAGCACCACGCCCATCGCGCCATCCGGATTGTGCACGGAAAGCAGAATGACTGCGCGTCGGAAGTTCGGGTCGCGCAACGCCGGATGCGCCAGCAGGAGTTGTCCCGCAAGGCTGTTCAGCTTGGATCCGCTGCGACGTTCCTTCATCGAAATTAAAATAATTTTCGACCGTGAAAAAACGGTCCCATTTCTAGAGCTTGGTCAACATGACCCCCGCGTCGCTCAGAATGGGGGCGACCAGCTGATCGTTGTGGTAATCCTCGTGATATTTAATCTCGGAGATTCCGGCTGCAGCCAAAATCTTTGCACAGTTAATACACGGGAAATGCGTCACATAGGCGACACACCCATCGACACTGGAACCCCGACGCGCCGCGTCGGCGATCGCGTTTTGTTCAGCATGCACCGTCGCCTGTTCGTGGTTGTCCCGCAGACGTGACACGTGCGGAGTTCCGGGCAGAAATCCGTTGTAGCCGGCGGCCACCAAGCGGTTTTTTCGATCACCCGCAGTGACGATAACGCAGCCCACATTCAAGCGTTCGCAATTGGAACGCGACGCCATGAGCTTGGCCGTGGCCATGAAATATTCGTCCCAAGTCGGGCGGGTGGAAAAGGCCTGAGTCGCCTGGGCGATGGCATCGATGGGATTTACCGGTTCGTTCATGAATGAGCGGGGCACTCTGGACAACTCAACCGACCTGAGCAACCTCGCACTTACCCATGCATCGCGAGATCCAACCAGAACTCCTCGATTCACTTCCGGCCGATCATCCCGACGCATTGCACAATCGCCGCGATTTGCGCCTGACCAATCATCTGATGGGAAACTACCGGTGGTTTGCGCGAACACTGCCAACTCAAATCCGGCCCGGTGAGGCCGTGCTCGAACTCGGCGCCGGCACTGGGGAAATGGGTTGTCGCCTGCACCATGCCGGCATTGCCATCGAAGGTCTCGATCTCTGGCCGCGACCACCAAACTGGCCGACGGCGAGCGAGTGGCACCGCGAAGACCTGCTGAAATTCGAACAGTACGATCGTTACCCGGTGGTGATGGGAAATTTGATCTTCCATCAATTTCGCCCCGAGGAACTCGCGTTGCTCGGCGCAAAATTAAATCGCTCGGCCCGTCTCGTCGTGGCCTCGGAACCGGTCCGCCGGCGTTTTTCGCAGATCGCTTTTGCCAGCATCGCGCCATTAGCGGGTGCGAATCACGTGAGCCGCCACGATGCGCACGTCAGCATCGCCGCGGGATTTTGCGATGACGAACTGCCGCAACAACTCGGCTTGTCGCCGGTCGAATGGGAATGGACGTGCTCCTCCACCCTCTTCGGCGCCTACCGCATGATCGCGGTGCGCCGGAAATGAACAGCATGCGCAAAATCGAAATCGTCGGCGGCGGCCTCTCCGGCCTGTCCCTCGGGCTCGCATTACGGCGTGCCGGCGTAGCAGTCACGATTTTCGAGAACGGCACTTATCCGCGTCATCGCGTCTGCGGCGAATTTATCACGGGGCTGGCAACGTCCACCATCGAAAATCTTGGGCTCGCACCGCTGTTGGCCGACGCCTTGTCGCACGGTGAAATGGCTTGGTTCAATGGGTCAGACGCGCCGCGAATTCACCGCCTCCCTTCGCCCGCGCTGGGTCTGAGTCGCTTTGCCCTCGATGCGCGTCTCGCAACCGCATTCACCAACGCAGGGGGCGAATTGAAAACCGGCATACGCGTCACCGATTTCACCCCGCGCGCAGGTTGCATCGTGGCCACCGGACGCCGGCCCGGAAAATCACCGTGGCTCGGATTAAAAATTCACGCGCACGGACTCAGCCTGTTGCGTCCGCTCGAAATTCATCTCGGCGACCACGCCTATGTGGGATTGTCCCAAGTCGAGGACGGCGCGGTCAACGTCTGCGGACTCTTCAAGCGTCGAGGCCTGTCGGCTCATGGAGCCGATTTAATTTGCGCGTACCTTGATGCGACCGGCCTAACCGGTCTCGCCGAAAAACTCCGCTCGGCGGAAATCGATGCGAATTCATTCTGCTCCGTCGCTGCGGTCGATTTCGATCGGCGCGTGCCGAGGCAGACCGGCGTCGTACTCGGTGACCACTGTGCGATGACCCCGCCATTTACCGGCAATGGCATGGCGATGGCTTTTCAATCCGCGGAAATTGCACTCGCGCCGTTGACCGCCTACGCCCGCACCGAAACGAATTGGGATGAAACCTGCGCCACGATTCATCGCGCGCAATCCCGGCGCTTTCGCCTCCGATTGGTGTCCGCCCATTTGGTTCACCCGTATTTGCTGCAACCAGCCCGACAACGCTGGCTGGCCGCGCTTGATCGCGTCCGCCTCCTGCCTTTCCGCCCACTCTATTCGGCGCTTCATTAAACATGTATCTTCACGCTCTCGCCACTGCCACGCCCGACCAGACTTTTACGCCCGCCAACTGTTGGGAGATTGTGCAAAAATCGTCCATCCGTGATCGCTTGAGCAAGCGCTCCCTTCTCACGCTGCAAGCCATCCTGCGGCGCGATCACGGCATCGCCACGCGCCATTTTGCCGTCCGCGATATCGACCACGTCTTCGATTTCACGCCAGATCAACTCAACGCAACTTTTCGCGAAGAAGGTCCGGCGCTCGCCGCGCGCGCACTCACGCTCGCGTTGGCCAAGGCGGGCATCGACGCCCGCGATTTGGACGCATTGATGATCTGCACCTGTACCGGGTATTTGTGCCCGGGCTTAACGAGTTATGTCGCCGAAATTCTCGGTCTCAAATCGAACGCGTTCCTGCAGGATATTGTCGGGCTCGGTTGCGGCGCCGCGATTCCCACGCTGCGGGCTGTCTCGAATTTTCTCGCCGCCGAACCGGAAGCGACTGTGGCGTGCATTGCCGTCGAAATTTGCTCCGCGGCATTTTATCTGGACGATGATCCCGGCGTCTTGATCAGTGCGTGTTTGTTTGGCGATGGTGCGGCGGCCAGCATTTGGCGCTCAGTTCCCGGACCACACGGCTTGCGCTGCTTCGATTTTGACACGCTGCATCTCCCGGCGGAACGCGACAAGCTCCGCTTCGAACAGCGCAACGGCAAACTCCGCAATCTCCTCGACCGCTCCGTTCCCGCGCTGGCCGCCAGCGCGGTCGCGCAGTTATGGGAACAGCGCGGACCGCGACCGGTGAGTCGGGTGATTACGCATACGGGCGGTCGCGATGTGCTCGACGCGCTGGAGCCTGTGGTCGCGCCTTTTTCGCTCGCCGCCAGTCGGGCGGTGTTGCGCGATTTCGGCAACATGAGCAGCCCATCGGTGTTGTTTGCTCTGGAGGAAACGCTGCGGACGCAAGTTCCCGGGGATGACGGCGATTTTTGGCTCGTGAGTTTCGGCGCAGGCTTTAGCGCACATAGTTGCCGAATCGGCTCTCCGCCTCATGCCCACTCTTCATAGTCTCGTTTCCTACTGCGACCAACGCACGCGACGGCTCGCGTTCAAGGATTTTCCCGGCTCCCACAACGGCCTGCAGGTCGCCAACGACGGTCGCATCACCCGCATCGGCGCCGCCGTCGACGCGGGCCTCGTTCCTTTCGAAAAATCGGTCGAGCGCGGCATCGATTTCCTCATCGTTCACCACGGTCTATTCTGGGGCGGAGTGCAACCGCTCACGGGATCGGTTTACGACCGGTTTGCGGCGCTCGTGCGCGGAAATTGCGCAGTCTATTCCAGTCACCTGCCACTCGACGCCCACGAAGAAATTGGCAACAACGTGCTCCTGGCACGTCAACTCGGACTGCGCGCGAAGCGCCCGTTTAATTTCCACGAAGGCGAACCCATCAGCTGGATCGCCTCCAACAAACTCAAGCGCTCCCAGCTCTGCGCGCGTTTGGAGGAACTTTATCCGCGCGTCGTGACGATCGACTGCGGCCCGGCGGTGCCGAAACAGGTGGCGTTTTGCAGCGGCAGCGGGAATAGCGCCGTGCCGCAATTAATCGCCGCCGGCGCAGATACTCTGATCACCGGCGAGTTGCGCGAGGAATGGTTCAATTATGCTCAGGAAAACCATCTCAATTTAATCTGCTGCGGTCACTACGCCACCGAGACGCACGGCGTAAAAGCCCTTGCCGCGGAGCTCGCAAAAAAGTTTCGTCTGCCCTGGGAATTCATCGAAACCGACAATCCACTGTGAAAAAAATCGCCGTTCTTCATGGCCCCAATCTCGACCGTCTGGGCCAGCGCCAGCCGGGCATCTATGGCACGGGCACGCTCAAGGATCTTGAGCAACTCATTCGCGCGGAAGCGAAGCGACTGGGCTTCACCGTGACGTTTTTTCAGTCCGCTCACGAAGGCGCGTTGGTCGATAAAATCCACGCCTTGACCGACCGCGGCGTCGAGGGATTCATCGTCAATTTCGGCGCGTATTCCCACACGAGCATCGCCCTGCGCGACGCGCTCGCGAGCGCCGCGCTGCCCGCGATCGAGGTGCATATTTCCGATATTAAAAAACGCGAAAAATTCCGCCATACGTCAATGACTGCGGGTGCCTGCCGCGCGATGATTTCGGGCCAGGGATTTCCCGGTTACATCGACGCCTTGCAATTACTGGCGACCATGTGACATGGGGCAGCATCTCCCCGATTTTTCCGAACCGCGCTGGTTCGTCTGCCACACCAAGCCACGCTGCGAAAAGAAATTCAGCGAATTGCTGAAACGCGAAAAATTTGTCCACGAGCTGCCGCTGATCAAAAGTGTCCGCCGCTACGGCACCCAGAAGAAGACTTTCACGAAACCGCTTTTCGCCGGCTATGTTTTCGCCCGGCTGGAACCGGAGCGGAAGGCGCGGGTTTATCAGCAGGATCTTTTGGTTCGAGCCATCATGATCGGCAATGAAGCGGTTTTTCTCCGCCAGTTGGAGGACGTAAAAACCATCTGCGCGTCCGGCTTGGAAGCGGTGCTTCATCCATTGATCAAGAAGGGTACGCACGTGCGCGTTCGCGGCGGACCACTCAATGGGCTGGAAGGTTACGTCGACGATCCGGCGAACCCGCAGGGAATTATCGTGTCTGTCGATGTGTTGCAGCAAGGGCTTCTCGTGCGCCTCCCGCTCGAAAGTCTGCAGCTGCTTCCCTGACGACCATGACTCGCCACACCACCCTCCTTTCCATTTTTCTTTTAGCGTTGATGACCGTTTCCGGCCGGGCGCAATCCGCGCTCACCAAACCGACGCCCGAACAGGAAGCGCCAAAAGAAGAAGCGCCTGTTCCTCCGCCAGGCGATTCGGAGAAAAATACCACGGCCGTGCCGTTGTTTTCCCGCGTCAACGGACTCTTCGGCGGCGACCTCCCGCAGCTCGATCTCCCCGGCACGTTCAAATTGATTCTTCGCCCCCATTTGGGTGATTTCACCCGGCGCGACTACATGCGGGTGGATGCCGGAGTCCGTTGGGCGTTAAATGAAAATTTTGAACTCACCGCGGAAGCCTCGGCTTATTTCACCCACGGGTTGGGCGGCTCATCGGCGGACGGCTATGGCATCGGCCGCGTCTGGCTCGGATCGAATTATGTTTTCGAGCATTGGCCCTATCAGGATTACGAGACCAGCGTGACGATCAACGCGGAGATTCCCACCGGCCATCCTCCGATCGATCTGACCGACGGGAACTACCACTTCACCCCGACTATCGTCACGCAACACAACTGGGCCAGCCGGCCTCGCCTCACGACGTTTGGAGGCGTCGGGTTGGATATCGTCGGCCGCAGCAACGTCGGCGGCACCTATGGCACCAACGTCCCCCACGATCATTCGATGTCGCTCATCGCCGGTGCCGTTTACGACGTAGGTCAGCTCAAGTGGACCGTCACCGGCACCTACGTGACGACTGCGCTCATCACCAGTCACACGAATAATTTCTATTATCTCCAGCCCGGCGTCCTCTGGTACGTGCCCTCCCGCTTCACGTTTCATTCGAAAACCCAATGGATCCTCGGTTTCGGTCTGCGCGGAACGTGGGGTCCGGATGGTTTCGATTTCGGCACCAGTTCAAGATTACGCGCGGAAATCACCTTCCGGCAGTTCATGGAAAAAATCCACAAGACGACCGCACCGTCGCCGTAATCCACGCGAGTCCCAGTTTCAAAAACTGCCTTATCGCAACGCCCACAGCCATGCTCCGAGGTGGAGCGCACCGCACGCCACAAGCGCGGCGGCGAAGTCGTCGGCCACGATCCCCCAGCCATCTGGCCAGTTTTGCAGGCGTGAAATGCCCAGTGGCTTGAGGATGTCGAAAAATCGAAAGAGTCCAAAGCCCGCGAGCAACACGATCCACTCCGGCAATCGTCCCGGATAACCCGCATGCCAGCCTAGAAATACCAGCGGCATCACCACAAATTCATCGAGGATAACTTCACCGGGATCAGTCCGACCCATTCGCCGGGATGCTTCACCCGTGAAAAATACGGCGACGATGCTGAAAATTATTGTCCATACGACCGTCTGCTCCCAACCCAGCCGCCGGAAAAAAACCAGCGTGTACAAAATACCGGCGAGCGAACCCCAGGTTCCGGGAGCGGGCAGCTTCATGCCAATCGGCCCCAGCGTCGATGTTCCCACCATCAGCCAATCGGGAAAAATTCGCAGCCATTTCGGCGAAGTCGTTTTCATCGATTCACTCCATCACCGCATGCCCGTGTTTGCGGAAATACGAGATGCCAGACGTAATCGTCAGCACCGCCGCCA